>NZ_CP011036.1:640218-960327 GCF_002221505.1 Pseudoalteromonas nigrifaciens
TAAGCTGTTTTTCTATTGATTTAACACCACTCTTATTTTCGCCAACCACCAGTAACTCAGCATCTGCTGTAATTACTGCGCGTATATTATCAAGCGCCATAAGAACTTCAGGTTTTGATTTTGGATAGTAAAGAATCACTAAATCAAAGTCGTTACCGCTAATACAGTGGTTTACACATACATCAACGCCGGGTGTGTTTTTGGCAAATTCGCCATTAGCATGATTGTAGCTAAAGGCGGTTATTTTACTCTCAGGGTTGCGCTTTTTAAGCTCGGCTAAAAAGCCATCTTGAACAAAGTTGACCACCAATATAGATTTCCCAACTAACTTTTCGCTATTGCGAAGTAACAGTAGGCTTGGATTGGTTAATACGCTCATAAGTGGCTTTACCTTACAGATTATATAATTTACAGAGTTATGTACTTAACCTAAATGTTGGTTAAGGTATTTATTATCCGAAATACAGATTACTTAGTGCGTTCAAACATTAAGTCCCACACACCATGACCTAAACGATGGCCGCGTTGCTCAAACTTGGTTAACGGGCGTAAATCAGGGCGTGGTACGTAGTCGTTTGTTGCTGACTGGTTTTTAAAGCCAGGCGCAGCTTGCATTACTTCAAGCATATGCTCAGCATAATTTTCCCAGTCGGTAGCCATATGAAAAACACCGCCCATTTTTAACTGTGAACGTAATTTTTCAACAAACTCGCCTTGTACAATACGGCGTTTATGGTGACGCTTTTTATGCCAAGGATCAGGGAAAAACAATTGTAAGGTTGTTAAACTTTCATCTGCTATACAATCGGCTAAAACTTCAACCGCATCGTGTTCAAAAATACGCAGATTAGTAATACCCGCTTCATCAGCATCCATTAAACAAGCACCAACGCCTGGGCGGTGTACTTCTATGCCAATAAAGTTTAAATGCGGGGCATTTTTTGCCATTTCAACCAGTGATTTGCCCATACCAAACCCAATTTCTAGCACTACATCATTGTTATTGCCAAAAACTTCGCTTAAATCAAGCATGCCATTTTTATGCTCTAAGCCCATTATTGGCCAGCATTTTTCGATAGCGGCAGCTTGGCCTTTGGTTAAACGACCTTCGCGCTTTACAAAACTACGAATAGTGCGGATATACTTACCTTCTTGCTTTGCTTGCTCAAGATTAGTGTTACTTGATTCACTCATATTATTGGCCTGACAAAAATAACTGGTTTAAAAAATGGTTGCGTATTATCCCTGACCAAGCCATGGATAACAAGCTCTAGCTGATTTTACTAGGTGTATAGAGGCGCTATGGCTTGATCTTTTCACTAACTGCAATAAACTGAGCCGCCATTGAGCATAAGTAAAAAGTAAACTATTTTGGATTTAAATAAACAGCAGTCAGATTGGTTTTCTAACCAAGTGGTTGATTGGTATCATCTTCATGGTAGAAAAACGCTGCCGTGGCAGTTAGCAAAAACACCCTATAAAGTATGGGTGTCTGAAGTGATGTTACAACAAACTCAAGTAGTGACCGTTATCCCTTATTTTGAAAGGTTTATGCAAAGCTTTCCCGATATTATTGCTTTAGCTAACGCCGATGAAGATCAGGTGCTGCATCACTGGACTGGTTTAGGGTATTACGCAAGGGCACGTAACTTACATAAAACAGCTAAAATAGTTCGTGACAAGTATCAGGGGCAGTTTCCTACAACGCTTGAAGAGGTTATTGATTTACCCGGAATAGGGCGCTCTACAGCCGGTGCAGTGTTATCACTTTCACTTGGGCAGCATCACCCCATACTCGATGGTAATGTTAAACGAGTATTAGCACGTTTTTTTATGGTTGAAGGCTGGTATGGTGTTAAAAAAGTCGAAAGCCAACTTTGGCATTTGAGCGAGCAGCTAACGCCTAAAAATAACGTAACCGAGTTTAATCAAGCTATGATGGATTTAGGCTCTAGCTTATGTTCGCGTAGTCGTTTTGACTGCCCTGCATGTCCGTTAAGTAGCCGCTGTGGTGCATTTAAAACGCAGCAGGTAAAAACATTCCCACACTCAAAACCTAAAAAAGCAGTGCCGAAAAAAAGCTGCCATCAGTTAATTATTAAACATGATGAAAAAGTGCTCATGGAAAAACGGCCTAACTCAGGAATATGGGGCGGGTTGTTTGGCTTTTTTGAGTTTAATGAATTGAGCGAACTAGAGGTGTTTATAGCGCAGCAAGGGCTAACAGCTGACTTAGTGGCGCTTGAACCCTTTACCCATATATTTTCGCACTTTGAACTTACTATTAATCCACATGTACTAAATGTAGTACAAATTTCAGATGTAATTAACGATCGACAATTAGTTTGGTACCCACTAGATCAGTCAATTGAGGTGGGTTTAGCAGCACCAACTAAAAAGTTGGTTAAACAAATTGCACCAATAGGTTAGACTTGTTTATAACTATCGCTAAAGAGAATTAATTATGGCACGTACAGTATTTTGTCAAAAGTTACAAAAAGAAGCTGAAGGGCTTGGATTTCAATTATATCCTGGCGAAATAGGCGAAAAAATCTTTAACAATATCTCTAAAGAGGCTTGGGCGCAGTGGCAGCACAAGCAAACAATGCTGATTAACGAAAAGCATTTAAATATGATGGACCCAGAGCATCGTAGCTTTTTAGAGCAGCAAATGGTTGGTTTTTTGTTTGAAAACAAAGAAGTAGAAATTGAAGGCTACAAACCACCAGAAAAGTAATTGTTATGTGGAATAAAAAAAGGGCTAAATAGCCCTTTTTTTATACCTAAATTAATTAACTCGGTTGTTCTTGCTGCTCGGCACTTTTAATTTGCTCTTTTAAAAATTGAGCAGCTTTAGAATATTCAATTTCTAATTGATCTCTTAAATCAATTAACTTATCGCTGTTTAGTTCATCTGTTTTACATTGCTCTTCAAACACGACGGCCAGTTCAGCGACGCGATGCGCCCCAATGGTTTTAGATATAGACTTTAATTGATGACACCCCTCAAGAATCTCATTAACGTTGCTTTGCATAACACCAAAGTTAATCGACTTTATTAGCTCTTGGCTCTGCTCTAAATACATTTTAAAAAAACGTATTTTCTTCGCGTCATCGCCATTAATGTATTTAGCTACTGAATCCATATCTATTGGCATTGCTGGCTTTTGATGTGGTATGTCTATGCTCTTGTGATTACTTTTTTCATTCCAGCGTATTAGTGTATTTTCTAAAACGTTAAGCTCAACAGGCTTAGTAATAAAGTCGTTAATACCAACAGCTAAACAGCGTTCTTTTTCACCTTTTAAAGAGTTGGCTGTCACGGCAATTATGTAAGGTTGCGATACAATCGAACCTAGCATTTCGGCCTCATTGCGGATTTTTTCGACCATATCGTAGCCCGACATTATCGGCATATGTAAATCGGTTAAAATGAGCGAATAGTTACCTTTTCGCCACATATTAATCCCTTCCTCACCGTTATTAGCTACTTCAACACCGTAACCTAAGATGTGCAGTTGATCAGTTATAACTTGCTGATTCAAAAGGTTGTCTTCAACTAGTAAAATAAGCTTGTTAGCGGCTAAAGCTTGCTCTGTAGTTAAATAGTTGTCGTATGCTATGGTTTTTTTAATGTGCTTAGGCTGATGTAAACCTGCAGCTACAAGTATTGATAGCATAAAGTTAGACTTACATAATGGCGTTGCGTTAATATAAAAAATATTTTTATGATTAATAGCTGCATCATCTAGCTTGCTTAAAACGACAACCTGCTGATTATTATCCTCTAAAGAGTAAAGTAAACGCCTTAAAAATGCATTTATGCTGTCCATATCATCAATGCCATCAACAACCCAAATGATATCTTTAGCGTCGTGCAGAGACTCAATTTCTTGCTCGTTGTGCACATAAGTTATTTTGGCGCCCATAAATGATAAATAACGATAGATTACTTTTTCACGGTCAACATTATTACTCACTACAACAATATGCCTGCCATCTAAACTATTTTTATGTGCGAACTTAATTTTACCCGAAGTACTAAATGGCAGCTCCACGATGAATTCACTGCCTATGCCAATATTACTATTAACCGATATAGTACCCAGCATTAACTCGGTTAAACTTTTACAAATTGACAAGCCAAGGCCGGTTCCACCGTATTCTCTGGTTATTGAGCTTTCCGCTTGAATAAACGGATTAAATATTTCTCTTAATTGCGCTTGGCTCATGCCTTTACCATTATCGGTTACACAAAAACGTAAAGTGAAGTGTTCTGCTGTGTTGTGAGCCACCTCTACAGAGATATTAACTTGCCCCTTATGCGATTCACTCGTACTGGTAAACTTAATCGCATTGCTGCATAGGTTATATAGTATCTGGCGTACTCGAGTGTTATCACCAATAAGATTAATAGGGATATCAGGAGCAATTGATAAGTTTAAATCTAGATCGCGGTGTTTAGCTATAGAAGAAAGCACGCGCACCACTTCTTCAATCGTATCGGTTACAGAAAACGGGATAGGGTCAATATTTAGTTTGCCTGCTTCAATTTTAGAAAAATCTAAAATGTCGTCCAAAATACTCAGTAAAGAAAAAGCCGATTCACGAATAATGGTACTAAGACGATATTGTGAACCGTCTAAATTTGTTTGGCGCAGTAAATCTATAGTCCCTATAACGCCATTCATAGGGGTTCTAATTTCATGACTCATAGTTGCTAAAAAGGTGGTTTTAGCTTCACTTGCTTTTTGCGCATTTAAAGTTTCTTTTTCAAGTGCAAGGGTTCGAGTTTGCACTTCAATTTCAAGATTGTTTTGCAGTTTTTGTAATTCTTTTCGAGTTTTTTCATTCTCAGATAAAGCTGCTTGTACTTTTTTCAATAAAAAATTAATATTTAGTGCAATCACATTTAAGCCATTACCTAACTGTTCATTTACAGTGCTGTTAAAATTACTGCTATCAGTTACAGCCTGTAATTCTTCGCTAAGCAAGCCCGTACTCTTACGTAAACGGTTATTAATATATTGGTTTAATAGCAATGCTAATACAAATAATGTAATAACCGCTATACAAGCCATAAAATAGGCGCTCAATAATGACGTTTGTTTAGTTAAAGTGGGAGGGGATTTTTTTTGTTTTAAAATAAGCTCGCCAATAGGTTGATCGTTAAGCGTTAAAACTTTATGTAAAATACCTTGATCAACTAAATGCTCGTTAAGTTTAATAGCAGCAATTGCAGGTTTGTTAGTACTATATACCAGCTCCGTTTGTGATGTAGCGCTAAAGCGATATAGCGTGTATTCAAAGTTGTCACTAAATACAGAGGTAAGCTCAAGCAGCTCTTGTACTTTACCTTGTCCGTATATAGTTAAAGCGTCGATTAGAGGAGCTTCTAGCTTGTTAGCCAGTGAAGTGATGTCAATAAGCGGTGTACTTTTTTTAGTATCCATCTCACTTTGAGAATAAAGTGAGATGGCAATTATAAACAGTGTGGTTATAATTATATTACTTAATAAAAAAAGAGGTAACAAACCTTTTATCACTGAAGAGAACTTACTCTGCATGGATTTTTCCTAATTGGTATATTAATAACACGGTAAGCCTTTACCGTACTTTGGGATAAACAAAACAAGTAAAAATAACTCGCCGCAACTTTAGCATAGTTTAGATTAAAATTATGGTGCTACTTTTCACTTGTTTGTAGTATAAATGAGCAGTGTTAATTAAAAAAGACCCGAGTTGCATAAAAACCGTGCAAACAGTTATAAAGAATGAAAAAAAAGTTGACTTGTAACAGCAAAACTCGTTTAATACGCCGCACGCCCAGATAGCTCAGTCGGTAGAGCTCAGTGGGAATTGTATTGAAAATCCTTTTGAAGGGTTTTATTAAAACCGAGTATTGCCCAGATAGCTCAGTCGGTAGAGCAGAGGATTGAAAATCCTCGTGTCCGTGGTTCGATTCCGCGTCTGGGCACCATTATTAAATAATAGTGTTTGAAATCAAAGATATTAAACAGTATTATGCGTGCCTTAGCACACAGTTTTGTGTGCCGACTTAGCTCAGCTGGTAGAGCAACTGACTTGTAATCAGTAGGTCAACCGTTCGACTCGGTTAGTCGGCACCATTTATAATGTAATTTGAAAAGAAAGCTGTAATCAGTAGTCTGTTCAAGTTACCCGTCGACTTCGTTAGTCGGCACCATTTATTTACTAAATTAGTTTAGTAAAAAGTTAGCTTAGAAAATTTAGTTAACTCGCACAGTTTATGTGCCTCGATAGCTCAGTCGGTAGAGCAGAGGATTGAAAATCCTCGTGTCCGTGGTTCGATTCCGCGTCGAGGCACCATTTATTAAAAGTTATCAATCTTTAAAATTGATAAAGTGCCTTAGCACACAGTTTTGTGTGCCGACTTAGCTCAGCTGGTAGAGCAACTGACTTGTAATCAGTAGGTCAACCGTTCGACTCGGTTAGTCGGCACCATTTATAATGTAATTTGAAAAGAAAGCTGTAATCAGTAGTCTGTTCAAGTTACCCGTCGACTCGGTTAGTCGGCACCATTTATTTACTAAATCAGTTTAGTAAAAAGTTAGCTTAGAATATTTAGTTAACTCGCACAGTTTATGTGCCTCGATAGCTCAGTCGGTAGAGCAGAGGATTGAAAATCCTCGTGTCCGTGGTTCGATTCCGCGTCGAGGCACCATTTATTAAAAAACCTCACATTTGTGAGGTTTTTTTGTTTATAAAGATTATTTATCCCTGCATCCCATACAGCTTAAAATTGTTCCAGACTAATTTTAAGCTTATCAGTACACTACTTAGCAACCCCCTTAGTGATACAAACCACTTATAGTTACTTTCAACTTTCTTAATGATCATTAATGTCGAAATAGAGTATAAATAGTTATCCGATAGTTTATGGCTAATTATGTAATGTTATGTAAAGTAAGTTGAGCGTTTTAGTTCAAAGTGCTTGAATTACATTATAAATAGCAGTAATTCAGGTTTAATTATGATTTGGCAACAATACCAGCCAACTTTATTGGCACTCAGTATTGTGCTGCTCAGCGGCTGTGCGAGCAATATAAATTCACAGCAGCGCGAACAAGCACCTAACAATGTACCGCAGCAATGGCAACAAAAAACCTCTGCGCCGGTATTACACGTACAGCAGCAATGGCTTACACAATTACAAAATCCACAGCTGAATAAGCTTGTGGAGCAGGCACTTAAAAATAACCAGCAGCTTTTACAAAGTAGTTACGATGTAGCGATCCAAAAGCAGCAGTTAATTGTGTCGGGCGCTGCGTTGTGGCCAACTCTGGACTTATCTGCGCGTACTAGCCGTAGTAAAAATAACCGCCCAATTAGTTATAATAATGCAAGTTCAGTGAGCTTGAATTTAGGTTACGAAGTTGATTTATGGGGCAAGCTGTCAGATTCTAATCGCCAAGCTAATTTAAACTACTTAGCGCAACAGGCGCGCTTTGAACAAGCCAAACAACAGCTAGTTGCCGATGTAGTAAAGGGCTGGTTTGATGTAGTAACCGCAAAGCAATTACTTGATTTATATAAGCGCCGTGAAGCCAATGCTTTGCAAAATCTTGATATTATAGAGTCAGGTTATCGTCAAGGATTAAACGAAGCTCTCGATGTTTATTTAGCTCGCAACGAGCTAAATAATGAGCGTTCACGTATTGCTACTCAGCAAGCTAGCTTATTAACTACAGCAAGAGTACTTGAGCGTTTATTGGGAGATTATCCGAAAGGAATTATCTCGGCAAATAATGACCTACCAGTTATCAATACCGACATTCCACTAGGTTTACCCTCAGAGTTAATTACCCGAAAGCCAACATTACGTGCAAATTGGTATCAGCTTTTAGCAAGTGATGCAAACTTGGCTTATGCCCATAAGCAACGTTTTCCAAGTTTAAATTTAACGGCAAGTTTAAGTGATACTACTGATAGAGTAAGTGATTTGTTTTCGCCATCTAGCCTAGCATGGTCATTACTTGGCAGTATTTCAGCGCCTATTTTTAATGGCGGCCGGTTAAAAGCGAATGAAGAAATTGCGCGTTTAAATAGTCAAAAACAAGAGCAGCAGTATTTACAAACACTTTACGATGCTTTTAGCGACGTAGAAAATGCGATTACGCTACAGCAATCACTTAAAGCGCAATATACAAGCACGCTAGAAGCACAAGAAAATGCCCTTGCTGCCGAGCAATTATCGTTTGAGCAATATCAAAGTGGCTTGGTTAGCTACACTACAGTGCTTGATGCACAAGGACGCTCGTTCGATGCTCAAAGCTCCTTAATTAGTATTAAAAATCAATTGATAGCAAACCGAGTTAATTTACACCTTGCCCTTGGTGGCGATTTTGCAAACACTTCAACCGAACTACAGAGTAATAGCAATGAAAACTAAAACAGCAAAAATTATTATTCCAATCGCGGTTATTATTGCCACTATTTTAATCGTCATGTTTATTAAAGGTAACCCGCCAGAAGCTAATCGCTTTGGTGCACCACCAAAAGCATCAATTAATGTAGCAGTTCAAATGTTGCAGCCGCAAAACTATCAAGTGATGGTAGACAGCTACGGCACAGTAAAACCACGTACACAAAGCTTATTAGTTGCTCAAGCATCGGGTTTAATTATAAATATAAGCGATGACTTTAGAGAAGGTGGTTTTTTTAAAAAAGGTGCGGTACTAATCCAACTCGACGATAGAGACTATCAAGCAGAGGTTAAATCGGCACAGGCTAACTTATTAACAGCAAAGCAAGGCCTTTTAGAAGAACAAGCCCGCGGGCAGCAGGCTATTACAGATTGGCAGCGTTTAGGTAATGATAAACCTGCAAGTAGCTTGGTGCTACGTGAGCCACAATTAGCTGCAGCACAAGCACAAGTATTATCGGCGCAAGCAACACTTGAAAAAGCCAAGTTAAACTTAGAACGTACCCAAATAATAGCGCCTTTTGCAGGACGAGTACTTAGTCGTAATGTAGATTTAGGCCAAGTTGTTAGCAACAATACTCAGCTCGCTACTATTTACGCAATAGACAGCGTAGAGATTCGGTTGCCAATAAAAAACAAAGACCTACCTTTTATTAATTTACCTGAGCAGTACCGCGACGGTGCTAAAAACCAGGCCGGATCCGTGATTAAATTTAGCTCTGATTTAGTTGGTGAGCAAACATGGCAAGGGCAGTTGGCGCGTACCGAAGGTGCTATTGATGAAAGTGCACAGCAACTCTACGTGGTTGCTAAAATTAATGACCCTTATAAAGCAACACAAAGTAATCAATACCCAATAAAAATAGGGCAATACGTTAAAGCGCAGATCACCGGAAAAACAGTTTCTGATGCACTTATTATTGCAAATAGCACTATTTATCAGGGGTCTTACGTTTATATTGTTGAGCAGGGAGTATTAAAGCGTAAAGATATAACGCTTGCATGGCAAAATGCCGCTTTTGCAATGATAAAAACCGGCTTAAAAGCAGGTGATAAACTTGTTATTACGCCACTGGGGCAAGTTAGTTCGGGTACACAAGTGAATATTTTAGGCGAAGATAATAAAGCGACTAAACCACAAAGTATGAAGCAACGCCCAACAGCAGAGCAATTAGCACAACAAGCAAAAGAGCAAGGCATTAGTGTTGCAGAGCTAGTAAAAAAACGTCGCGCAGCAAAGCAAGGAGATAAGCCATGATTGCTTGGTTTACCAAAAACCATGTTGCTGCCAATTTATTGTTAGTAACTTTGTTGCTGTCTGGGCTGTTTAGTTTATCGACGAAAATACCGATCGAAGTATTTCCTTCGTTTGAAACCGATATGATCAGCATTCAGGTTAGTTTACGTGGCGCGACGCCAGAGGATGTTGAGCAAGGTGTCACTATACGTATAGAGGAGTCTGTACAAGATTTAGAGGGTATAAAGCAAATATTTAGCCGCTCATCTGAAGGTTCGGGCTCTGTCACTGTTGAAGTGGAAAGCGGCTACGATCCTCGAGAGTTGCTCGCTGATATAAAAAGCCGTGTTGATGCTATTAATACCTTTCCTGGGGATGCTGAAAAACCCATCGTTGCTCTAGCTGAGCGAAAACGAGAGGTTATAGCGGTAACTGTATCTAGTGATTATGGCGAAAAAGAAACTCGCGAGTATGCAGAGCAAGTACGCGATCAAATATTACGTTTACCCAGTGTAACGCAGGTTGAGTTAAGTGGCGTGCGCGACTACGAACTGGCTATTGAAGTAAGCCAAGATACATTGCGCCAATATGACTTAACACTGGCGCAAATTTCTAATGCGGTTGCTAACTCAAGCTCAGACATTTCTGCGGGTAACTTAAAAACCCAAGGTGGCGATGTACTTATTAGCTCAAAAGGACAAGCATACCGAAAAGATGAATTTGCCAGCATAGTGGTTAAAAACCAAAGCGACGGTACTATTATTCGCTTAGGTGATATAGCCACAATTAATGACGGCTTTGAAGAAACCCCAGTGCGTACACGTTTTAACGGAAAACAAGCCGCTTTTATCGACGTATACCGAATAGGCCCACAAAGTGCAATTACTGTTGCCGATGAAGTAAAAGCTTATATAAATGCCCAGCAACCTTCATTGCCGCAAGGTTTTGCATTAAGTTATTGGGATGACGACTCAGAGCTAGTTAAAAGCCGTATTGCCACACTCACCACTAACGCCTTGCAAGGCGGTATTTTAGTGCTGGCACTGCTAACCTTATTTTTACGCCCAGCTATCGCATTTTGGGTGTTTATTGGTATTCCGGTGTCGTTCATGGGGGCATTTATTGCTATGCCTATTTTTGGCGTAACGCTTAATGTAATGAGCTTGTTTGGTTTTATTTTAGTACTCGGTATTGTGGTTGATGATGCCATAGTCACCGGAGAGAACGTTTACACCCATTTAAAAACAGCCGAATCGGGCGAACAAGCTGCCATATTAGGTACCCAAGAAGTAGCAACGCCAGTGACTTTTGGTGTATTAACCACGGTAGCGGCCTTTTTGCCATTAGCCTTTATTGAAGGTGCACGCGGGGCATTATTTGCACAAATTCCGGTGGTGGTTATTCCGGTATTATTGTTTTCTTTAATTGAATCTAAATTTGTTTTACCTGCACATTTAAAATATATAAAGCTACGTCACCAAAAAGGTAAGCAATCAAAGTTTGATCTGCTACAGCAACGTTTTGCTGATGGCTTTGAAAGTGCGATTTTAAAATATTATCAACCTATTCTTAATTTAGCTCTGCGCCATAAACTGGCAACGGTGAGCTTATTTGTTGGCGTGTTTTTAATTATTTTAACTATGATCACCAGTGGTTGGACTAAGTTTGTATTTTTTCCACGTATTCCCAGCGAAACCGTACGGGTAAACTTAACCCTGCCTGCTGGCACGCCGTTTGAAGTAACTAATAAGTACGTGATTGATATGTCGCAAAAGGCGCAGCAATTGCAAGAAAAATACCGTGACCCTGATACGGGGGAGAGCGTTATTTTAAATATTTTAGCAACAACGGGCGGGCGCGGCGGAGTATCTAACTCAGGCGCAGTACGCTTTGAAATTACCCCAGCTGAAAAACGTGATTCAGATATAGGCTCACGCGAGCTTGCCAGTGAATGGCGCGAATTAATTGGCGTTATTCCCGGCGCTGAAAGTCTCACCTTTAGAGCCGAAATAGGTCGTAGTTCAGATCCAATAGATGTGCAGCTTAGCGGTACATCGTTAAAGGTTTTACAAGACGTGGCAGATCATATTAAAACGCGTTTATCGACCTACCCAACTGTATTCGATATTGCCGATAGTATGTCTGATGGTAAAGAAGAGTTACAAATAGAGCTTACAGAGCAAGGCTTAGCGCTGGGTTTAAATAGAGTAAATGTAGCAGGGCAAGTGCGTAACTCGTTTTTTGGCTCGCAAGTACAAAGGATCCAACGTGGGCGAGACGATGTGCGCGTAATGGTACGTTTGCCTATTGATGAAAGACGCTCGGTAGCCGACTTACAAAATATACTCATAAACACACCTGCCGGTGGCTCAGTGCCTTTATCGCATGTGGCTATTTTAATTACAGGGCAAAGCCCGTCTACTATCAATCGAATCGATCGTTACCGTACTTTAAATGTGACCGCCGATATAGAAAAAAGCAACACTAACATGACCATACTCCAAGCTGATTTATCCCAGTATTTGGATGAGCTAATGCAGCAATACCCAGGAGTTGATTATGCATTAGAAGGAGAAGCAAAAGAGCAAAGAGAGTCGTTTGGTTCACTTGCTTGGGCGTTAGTATTTGTATTTTTTATTATTTATGCGCTATTAGCGATACCGTTTAAATCGTATTTACAGCCATTAATAGTAATGAGTGTTATACCCTTTGGCATGATAGGCGCTGTAGTAGGGCATTGGATCATGGGAATGGAATTAACCATTATGAGCTTGCTTGGCATGCTAGCATTAATTGGCGTAGTGGTTAATGACTCGCTGGTATTAGTTGACTATATTAATAAAAAACGCACAGAAGGGATTGAATTAATTGAGGTAGTTAAACTTGCCGGCGCGTCACGTTTTCGCCCAGTTATGCTAACTAGCTTAACCACTTTTATAGGATTAATGCCGTTATTATTTGAAAAAGCGACTCAAGCGCAATTTTTAATTCCTATGGCTGTGAGCTTAGGCTTTGGAATTATATTCGCCACCTTCATTACTTTATTGCTAGTACCGGTAAATTATATGCTCATGGAGCGTTTTCAGGGTTGGTTTAAGTAAATAAGTGTAAGCATTTAGAGTTTAGCTGTAAGTAAGGAATTACTTGCAGCTTTTTTTTGCCAAAGATTATAAAAATAATTTAGAAAGTTATAACAAAAAAGACAAATAAATAATAAGAGGGATTATAAAAATAAGAAGGTGTTCCCCAAAGTGTGGTGTTGGTGTCAGTCCTGAAACCTTGAGGTTTCAGGGCGGGAATCTGCGGTTTACCGTAGGCTTCTCGGTACATGCCGAGCTTGCACAATAGTATACGAACAGAAACCCTGGTATAAAATTTATCGGCTCAGGGACTTAACCAAGCTCCAGCACCCCAGGGAACAAATCCAGTATATAAGACATAATCGAAAGCTTAAACCCCAAAAGCAAAATATTATTTTGTTTGCGTGGTTATTGTGCACTTATCATTAGTTATTTACTTATGAGTGTGCTT
Organism: Pseudoalteromonas nigrifaciens; assembly: GCF_002221505.1. Taxonomy (NCBI): domain Bacteria; kingdom Pseudomonadati; phylum Pseudomonadota; class Gammaproteobacteria; order Alteromonadales; family Pseudoalteromonadaceae; genus Pseudoalteromonas; species Pseudoalteromonas nigrifaciens. The sequence continues at coordinate 653,451 of NZ_CP011036.1, forward strand.
TTTAGCCATAAATATGTTTTTTATATATTGGGCTTAATAAAGCATACCGCAGCAATAAAGATCTGCCACTATTAAAGTGTTTAATAGTGGCCCTTAAGCGGTTTGATTATAGAATTTATTGGAGTTGCTTTTTATCGAGTGGTAGCATTGCCTTAACTAGCAAAATGAAGATATAACAATGAGCGATTTACCAGATTACGAAGAAGCCCAATTATTATTAGAAAAAAACGAAATATTTGTATCACCGGCCGAAGCGCACGGTGTAATTAGTGGTTTATTAGCTTGTGGGTTAACGATTGACGACAAAGAATACCTAGGGCTGTTAAGCGATGTGTTTAACGATGGTGATTCGTTTAGTAATAATTTAAAACAGTTTTTTGGCAGCATTTATAAGCAGGTCGTTGCTAGTTTTAATGATGAAGAGTTTGCGTTTGATTTGTTTTTACCCAGCGACGATGAAACACTTATAGATCAGGCTAATGGTTTGGTTTCTTGGGTTGCAGGTTTTATGCTTGGCTTTGGTTTAAAGCAAAAAGATTACGGTAAATTATCAGCCGATGTAAAAGAAGTTATTACCGATTTTAGCGAAATTACTCGCCTTGATACTACCTTTGAAGAAACTGAAGAAGACAGCCAAGCACTACATGAAGTGATTGAGTATGTGCGTGTGTCGGCATTACTTTGCTTTGCAGAGTTAGGTAAAGATCAAAGCACTGCTAGCACTAAAAAAACACTTCATTAATAGTTTAAGTTAAATGGGTTTGTTGCACATGGTTGAAATACAAAAGTCAGAGTTTAAAGCACGTCGTGAGCGTCTGCTTGCAAAAATGGATAGTAACAGTGTGGCAATTATACCTGCGGCGAGCGAAGTTACGCGCAGCCGCGACACTCACTATGCATTTAGACAAGACAGTGACTTTTTTTACTTAACTGGTTTTAATGAGCCCGATGCCGTACTTGTACTTGCTCCAAATAGTGACACCCCCAGTACATTATTTTGCCTTAATAAAGATAAACTAGCCGAAGTATGGCATGGCCGTAGAATAGGCTTTGAAAAAGCAAAAAACGAATATTTGTTTGATGCAACCCATGAATTAAGTGAGTTGAGTGAACAGTTATTTAATTTGCTCAATGGCAAAGCGGTTTTATATTATGCGCAAGGTGCATATTCGGCTTTTGATGGGCGTGTTTTCTCTTTGCTTAATACTCTGCGCAGCGCCCCTAAAAAAGGTGACACAGCGCCAAGTACCATTAAAGATATTCGTTTGTTAATTCACGAAATGCGTTTATTTAAATCACCAAGTGAAATAAACATTATGCGCGCAGGCTGCGAAATTAGCGCGCAAGGCCATGTTAGAGCAATGTGTTTTGCCCATAGCGGTGCAACCGAGTATCAATTAGAAGCAGAGCTACATCATCATTATGCAATGCATGGTGCGCGGCACCCAGCGTATGGCACTATTGTAGGCAGTGGCGACAATGCTAATATTTTACATTACACCCAAAACAGCGACGCCCTTAAAAGTGGCGATCTAGTGTTAATAGATTCAGGTTGCGAGCTACAAGGCTACGCTGCTGATATTACACGTACATTTCCAGTGAATGGTAAATTTAGCCCCGAGCAAGCCGCGTTATATAATATTGTTCTTAAAGCGCAAGAAGTGGCGTTTGCAGAAATTAAACCCGGCGGTTATATGTCGCATGCTAATGCTTTAGCAATGGCAGTTATGACCCAAGGTCTACTAGATTTGGGTATTTTAACCGGCGACTTTAATGAGTTAATGGCAAAGCAAGCCTGTAAAGAATATTACATGCATGGTTTGGGGCATTGGTTAGGCCTAGACGTACATGATGTAGGCGACTACAAGCAAAACAATAGCGAACGCGCATTTGCTGCGGGCATGGTACTGACCATAGAGCCTGGGCTTTATATCAGCGAAGATTCAAATGCACCGCAAAAATACCGAGGTATCGGTATTCGCATTGAAGATAACTTATTAGTAACCCCAAGTGGTTATGAAAATCTCACCCTAAGTGCGCCAAAAACCATAAGCGATATAGAAGCACTTATGCAAAGCAATAAAAGCGCATAAGACTAGGAGAAAAAAGTGCCTAAGCAGTTTGATGTTGTTGTTATTGGTGGCGGTTTAGCCGGTGCTAGCTGTGCGTTAAGCGTGGCTAAAATAAATCCCGCGCTTAGTATTGCTGTTGTTGAGGCGAATGAAGTAAGTAATGACTATCACCCGAGCTTTGATGATAGAAGCATAGCACTTGCTCAGCAGTCGGTAGAGTACTTGCAAGGCTTAAATTTATTTGCGTTAAATTCACCGTACGCTACAGCAATTAAAAAAGTAAGTGTGTCTGATCGTCACCATTTTGGTAAAGCAGATATTAACTGTGAAGAGTTTGCTAAAGATGCCCTTGGTTATGTGGTTGAAGTAAACCCGTTTGGCCGCTCGTTACATCAATTATTAAACGCTCAAATAAATATCAGTTTATATTGCCCTGATAGCGTAAGTGCCATTGAGCAGCAATTACATAATAATATAGTTACTTTGCAAAGTGGCGAGCAAATAGCCGCCAAGCTGTTAGTTATTGCCGACGGTGCACAGTCGCCAACTCGCAGCTTATTTGGACTTAAGTTTAACACTCAAGCTTATGAGCAAGGGGCTATTATTGCCAATATAGAAGTAGCTGGTGGGCATAATAACCATGCTTTTGAGCGATTTACGCAACATGGCCCCATGGCGCTATTACCTATGAGCAACAACCGTTATTCACTGGTGTGGTGTATGCAGCAACAGCACGTTGAGCAGCACATGGCACAAAGTGAAGACGACTTTATAAGCGCACTACAAAGTGCCTTTGGTTATCGCGGTGGTCAATTTACTAAAGTGGGTATGCGTGCTAATTACCCCTTAGTGTATGGGCAAGTAGAATCGCTTATTGCGCACCGCACGGTAGTAATAGGTAATGCTGCGCATGCAATTCATCCCATTGCAGGGCAAGGGTTTAATTTAGGCCTGCGAGATGTACAAGTACTTAGTAACTTAATTGCCCAGAGCCCAAATGACTTAGGCAGTTATGCATTTACTCGCGAGTATGCACAGCAGCGCAGCGCTGATATAAATAACGTGATGACCCTAACAGATGGTTTAGTAAGGCTTTTTTCAAATTCATCACGCATACTGGCACTTGGCCGTAGTATTGGGTTGTTTTCGATGGATTTATTCCCCTCTTTAAAAGCGCCATTGGCTAAGCAGTTAATGGGGCAAGTTAAACAAGGTCAAGGTTTATGAAACAAGCACAGGTATGTATTGTAGGTGGTGGCAGCGTAGGGCTTACCTTAGCGCTTGGGTTGGCAAAAGCAGGTATAAGCGTAGTCGTGCTTGACGCTGCGCCAAAGCAAACACCGCCAACAGACGAGTATGGCATGCGCGTAAGTGCGCTGAGTATTGCGAGTCAAACCTTGCTTGAACAATTAAACGTATGGCCACACATAGTTGCTTTGCGTGCTAGTGCCTATACCCATATGGATGTGCGCGATGCAGACAGCTTTGGCAAAATAGCTTTTAATAGTGAGCAACTAGAGCTTGATCATTTAGGTCATATAGTTGAAAACGATATTATTTGCTACGCGCTTGTAAAGGAGCTAGAGCAGCAGCCAAATGCTACGCTGATGTTCGACACTTGTTATCAGCAAATACACCAAAGCGAATCGGATGTATTTGTTACTTTAAAAAGTGGTGAGCCAATCATTGCAAAGCTGCTGGTGGCCGCCGATGGTGCAAATTCGGCAATTCGAAAGCAGTTTAATATGGCGCTGAGCTTTAAAGACTACGACCACCATGCATTGGTGGCTACAGTTAAAACCCAAGAGCCACACGCCAATACCGCACGCCAAGTGTTTTTACCAAGCGGGCCATTAGCATTTTTACCGTTGAGCGATGCCAACACCCATTCAATTGTGTGGTCTACAAACCCAACGCATTGTGAAGAGCTATTAGCAATGGACGACAACCAGTTTAACAAAGCCATTATGGCGGCAATAGATGGCCAATGTGGTTTGTGTGAAGTGCAAAGTGTACGCGCTGCATTTCCACTTAAAATGCGTTATGCCCAGCAATGGGTTGCAGGTAAAGTCGTATTAATTGGCGATGCTGCACATACGATTCATCCGCTTGCAGGCTTGGGGATGAACCTAGGCCTAAAAGATGCCGCTTATTTAATTGAGTTACTAACAAGTGATAATAAAGAATTTGCCAGCACGCGTACTTTACGTGATTACGAGCGCACCCGTAAACTCGATGCGCAAAAACACATTGCCATGATGTACTCTTTAAAAGAGTTATTTGCCGGTGCTAACCCAATTAAAAAACTAATTCGTGGAGTTGGGCTTTCAATGGTTGATAACTTAGGCCCAATAAAGCATTTGTTTGCTAAAGAAGCGATAGGAAAGTAAGCGTATTATTAAGCGCACGAGTAAGCGAATAAAAAGCCGTGGTTAAATTTAACCGCGGCTTTTTATTACCTATGTTGAATTAAAGAGTTAAGTAACGTTTGATTTTTAGCCAATGTTTTTAGGTAGTGTTTTTAGATATTGCAGTGGAGTGCAGTTATACCAGCGTTTAAAAGCACGATTAAATGAACTTTGGTCGTTAAAGCCAAGTTTAATTGCTATGTTACTTAATGGCTCTTTGCCAATGCACAGTATTACGCGCCTTTTACGCTCTTGCTCAAGTAAGTCGGCAAACGATATTTGTTCGCGCTTTAAATGGCGTTGCAAGGTGCGCGGGGTCATGTTTAGCGCGCCTGCTGTGCGTATTAAACTGCAGTCGATTAAGTCATTTTTAGCTATAAATAACTGGCTAATTTTTTCGGTTAGTAGCTGCTGGCTTTTAAAGCGTGAAAGTTGCTGCTCAGAAACCTGTTTAAGCACTAAATTAATTTGCGTATTGTCGGTTTTAAATGGCAGTGCTAAATAACTGCTCGGAAATACCACTTGGTTATACTGTGCGTTAGTTTTAACGGGGCAGTTAAACCAGTGTGTGAGTACTGTTTTTTCATTGCTGGTAGAAGCTTGGGTAAAATAAATAGTACTGGGCGATAGCTGTGGATTTAATAGTTGTCGAATAACACTTACCCAAGCGGTCATATTACGTAAAATAACCTGTGGGCTACAGTTAGTATTAGGTAGCCAACGAATAATTGCCAACTCACCTTGCTGTTCAAACTCTGCTCTACCAATATCTGCAACTAAACTGTCGTAGTTAAGCAGTGCGGTAATAGCGCTGGCTAAGTTATTACTCGATTCAATTAAGTAACCCAATATGCCAAAGTCGGCAGTTCGAATTTGCTGACCAAGCTTAAAGCCAAACAAAGGCTCGTTTAGAGTTTGCTGAGCATAATTTAGCAGTGCGTTGTAACAGTTTAAGCTAATGCGTGGCGCGAGTTGCTGAGCTTGCTTATTACTGTATTCATTAAAGTTAATAGCCGACAAAACAGCTTGGCTATTAAGTCCAAGTGTTTCAAGGTAATCAATACAGCTTGAAAAATAATGATCGGCAAGTGTGCTCATTTGTCGCCTAAAGCTAAAAAATGGTCGTGTAACAGCAAGTTTGCCACGAAAAAATTTTATATGGTAGGGCATTATGAAAATACTTATTATATAAAAATGATACAAATAACCTTAAAACAAAAGATTGCAGCAACGCCTCTACAAGTCAGAGACGCTTTGCTTGATCATGCGCAATTAGAACGTTTTTTTAATGCTAAATTTGTCCTGTTAAAAAAGCAAAATGAAGGCGAAATTATTGGCGGTAAAGGTGCTATTAGGCAAGTTATAATGGCAGGAGTTCGCTTTGAAGAGCGTATAATTAGCGCCGATAGCAATCATATTAGTTATCAAATAATAGGTAATAAACCAGTTGCAGAGCATCGTGGCGATATTTATTTTTGCGTTAGTGACAATGCCCCAACAAGCACCGAAGTTACCTATAACATACGCTGTAAAACACCTTGGTGGCTGCCAAGCCTAGTGATTAAATTTTTTATTAAAAAAGATATAGCACAAGCGCTTAATAAACTAAAAGCCAACTTTAAGGGCAACATATCATGAGCATAGAAATAATTTTACTTGCCCTTAGTCCTGTATTTATTATTTTTGTAAGTTATGAATTTATTAAATATCGGCGTTATTACGACATAAAAGACAGCTTGGCGAATACAGCACTGGCGCTTATGCACCAAGGCGCCGATGCAATTGCTTTAATTGTGCTAATGCCATTTTTTTATTGGCTGCATCAATATAGGTTATTTGATATTGAACTGTCGGTGCTGACGATATTTGGCGCATTTTTACTACAAGACTTTTTGTATTATTGGTTTCATAAAGCGTCGCACCATATTCATTGGTTATGGGCTGCCCATGTGGTGCATCACAGTTCAACTAAAATGAACTTTTCAACCGCATTTAGGCAAAGCTTAATGTATCCGCTTGCGGGTATGTGGTTATTTTGGTTGCCAATGATATTAATCGGCTTTGATCCGCTGAGTGTATTTACCGTAGTGGCGCTTAATTTGGCCTATCAGTTTTTTGTGCATACCCAAACGGTAAGTACACTAGGCTGGTTTGAAAAGGTATTTAACACCCCATCGCATCATCGAGTACATCATGCTATTAACCCCGGCTACTTAGATAAAAATTTTGCCGGTGTACTCATTATTTGGGATAAGTTATTTGGCACTTACGCCGAGGAAAAAGCCGATAAACCGTGTAAGTACGGTATTGTTGGGCAGTTAAATAGTAACAACCCACTGACCATAACTTTTCATCAATGGGCTTATTTAGTAAAAAGTGCATTTAAAGCAAAAGGGGTAACGGCAAAGCTAAAAGTGATATTTGGTTACCCTACAAGTTCCAATTAACTGCTTATTTAACACGTCGAAAGGAAATGTTTTTACTGCGTGGTGCACCTAATATAATGAATAAGTGACAAATACATACCGACAAAAATGCACTCACACCTAAAGCACCGCCGTAGCCGTCGAGTATGGGTACTAAGTACTCAAATAATAACGAAAATATAACAGCGGAGCTGGCAAGCGTATATATGCCAAAGCGGTGTGGGGCGCTCATACCAATAAAAGTACCACCAAAAAACACAACGCTGTATAACTCAGGATCAAGGTTAAGCCAGTAAAAAATTAAGTAAGTAACTATAGATAAGGCCGCAGAAGCTCTAATACCATCAAAACGACTATGCTTGGCTAAATAAAATGTTAAAAAAGCGCCTATCAAAGCTAATATAGAATATTCAATACTCATTACACTAAGCCTTTAGCTAAAGAATACAAAGCAACACTTGCAAAGGCTACGCTGCCTAATCGGCCACCAAAACCAGCAAATGCATTTAAGGTAAGGGTGTATAGCGTTGCGCCAATAATTGAGATTATCGCCACTTCCCAGTAGCTAGTAATTAAGCTAGTTGAGCACATACCGGCAAAGCTACCTGCATATATGGCCGCATAAGGGTGGTTTTGATAAAGCTTAGGAAAAGGAATAAACGAGCCAATTAGCCCGGTTAATGCTGCAGATATAACAAGTGGTAATGCAAATGTTGTATGCATTACAAAGCACGACATACAGCCGGCAAAAAATGTGATGGACTTTAATAATAAAAATTTAATCATAGCGCGCAAATTAGTACCTTATAGCGTGCGTATAATAAAGTAACACTTTTATGTTTGATAGCTCAAAGCTAGAATTTTATAGCATAACTAATAATAGCTAATTGCCAAAAATAGTAGGTGTCAGAATTTAATCATTTTATTAGCCTAATAGTTGTAAGGGCTGTAAATGCTAAAATATACTCGTTAATGTTCTATAAATTACAAAGCATGTATAATGCTGACTGTTTAATTTATTAAAAGCTATTATCAAGGGTAATTTATGTCTAACTGTTTACATCTGGCTATTCCGGCTGGTGATTTAAATATAGCTAAAACTTTTTATTGCGATGTACTTGGCTGTAAAACCGGAAATAGCGAGCAAGGACGCTGGATAGATATTGATTTTTGGGGTAACGAGTTAACACTGCACCAAAGTGTTGAGCGCCTACCTACAGTTCGCCATGATGTTGATATGGGCGCAGTTGCCGTACCACATTTTGGCATTCATTTATCTGAAAACGAATTTAATGCGTTAAAACAACGTATTGAAAGCGCGGGCTTGGAGTATTTAGATAAGCCATATCGCCGTTTTATAGGAGATGAGTTTGAACAAGAAACATTTTTTATAGAAGATCCTAACGGTAACGTACTCGAAATGAAAACCATGGTTAACCCCGAGGTTTTATTTAAGAAAAGTTAGGGTCTGTTGACCTTTACAGTTAAATTTGTTCAAACTAGGGGCGATTTAATCACGGCGCGAGATTTGTAACCTAGTGGGCTAAGTAAAAACTGAGCAACAAAGAGTCAATCGCCCCTAGGCAGAACCCTTCGGGCAGCGCATGTTTGGCATTAATGCTACGTTATCGCCTATTTATGGGGAATAACCACACCACATAGGCTCTGCCTTGCCTAAATACCAAACATACTGCTGCAAATTCAACCTTGAAAGATCAACAGACCCTTATCCCGCTTGTTTACTTTATTTAATAAGGCAAACAAGCGGGGCAGTAATAATTTAGTTACCTTTATTGTGGGCTAGCGGGGCTTAATACAAGTTTACTAAAGCTCACTTGTGCATAGTCACCGTTTTGTTTATCTGTAGCCCAGTCGCCCGTACCTAAACAGCCCGGATACCAAATGCCTTTAGCATTTTTGGTACTACATTGGTTATACGCGCCTGCTTTAAAGTAGTGCCAATCAGCCGCATACCCATGCGGGTGATCTTTTTCGTCTACGTTGCCATACGCATCTACGTTATTACCTAAGTTAATAGAGTAGCTAACATCGTTTTTGCCTGCTGTGCTAAATGTTAGGTGCATCACATTTTTATACACATTTACTGTGTAACTAAACTCTTCACCTAACGCGATACCAGCATTGCCTGGCTTGTTAGGGTTTTCCCATGTGTTACCCCAAACAGGATAAGCTATATCAGTACGGTTAGGATCTGTTTTTGGTAGGTTACGCTCGTAGTTCCAAAAAACCGATCCCGTTTTATGTCCAGGCCACTTTTTATAATATATTTTTAGTGGCTCGTTACCCCAGCCATAGCCAAGCTTAGTGTCAATAAGCGCCTGATCTTTACCTGCGTGAATTTGCCCCACAACAACAGAGTAGGCCGCATTTTTACTTGGATCAGTAGCACGTAATGCAACATGATCTACTTTTAGCGTTGCTTCCATTTTGCCACCAATAGAGCCAAATCGATCCGATAGTGGGTGTACAGCAAGAGCAAAATTGTTTTTAGGACTTTTGGTTTTTATTTTTGTATTTGCTCCGCGGAGCATTTGCCTAAATTCACTGCGTGTATTGGTAGAATTGGCACTGGTGAGTGCTTTGTTTGGCGAGGTGAATACCATGTAACCTTTATCATCCAGATAGAAAAAATCAGGATGTGAGTAAGTCTGAATTTCTTTAACATCTATTTCATCAATTTTACCGTCGTTATCTAAATCAACCGGTACATTAATTTTCCACTGAGATAAATCAAATTTAGAGGCGGGTACTAATGGGTTAGCTTGTTGCTCAGTGCTTTTTGGTTGTTGGCTAACACAACCAATAACCAAAGAGGTAGTGAGGGCAATTAAAGCGCCGGGCTTAATAAGATGTGTAATGTTATTTTTATTCATTAGTACCTCAGTATAAAGTTAAATATTTACATTGTTGCACATGACTGTAACGTATTTAAAACCAACTTAACATACCAAAGTGCAATTATTATATTACCAATTACTGCAACCTTTGTTTTTTAGCTGCTTAATTGTAATGCCAATTCATTCTCAATTGAGTAAATAATTTTAAGTTATTAAAAAGTAGCTATAAATTAGTCATAAAAAGATAAATACGCCTGATGAGATGATTTAAATTCAACTCAATATTGATTGACTGTATTAACTAAGTAAGTAGAATTTGCGCCATTACTCATCTTTTATTATTAGTCATGTTAGTTAAATTAATGGTTGCCCCGCTATTACTGCTCTTTATTTCTTACGCGCAAAAAAAGTTTGGTAGTTTTATAAGCGGTATTATTCCTGGCCTGCCAATCACCTCTGGGCCTATTTCATATTTTATTGCTATAGAGCAAGGAAAACTGTTTGCAGCTAACTCAGCGGTGGGCGCTTTATATGGCATGAGTGGTATTGGTTTATTTTGCTTTGTGTATATGGCGGTTTCGTATAAGTGTGGCTTAGCAAAGTCGTTGTTAATAGCGCTGAGTGTGTGGTGTTTATTTAGCATACTGACATTATTTTTACCGGTTAATATTTTTGTAGCGTGCTTGTTCTCTATTAGTACTTTATTGGCTTTAACTTTTGCTACTACAAAATTAAAAGTAGCGATAGATGCAAAGCCTTTAAATTCAAAATGGGAGCTGCCAATAAAAATAGTGTTAGTAACTAGTTTTATTATGTTGGTTACCTTTATTTCTGAGCATATTGGCTCGGCATGGAGTGGGTTGCTTTCTACTTTTCCGGTTATTTTAGCGGTAATGGGCAGCATAGCGTATATCAGTGATAAAAAAGACTCAGCGTTTAAAATACTAAACGGCGGTATTATTGGCTCATTAGGTGGGTGTATATTTTTTGCCGCCATTGCATTGCTATTAAAATACGATATTTTAATTTGGCAAGTTTATACAGTGGCAACTATTAGCTCGGTGTTGTTTACGCTTATTTTTAGCCATTTTATAAACCGTAAATACGTTAATCCGGTTGCTTTTAATACCGCTAAAACGCAGCTTTAGCGGTTTGCTTAGAGTAACATTTCTTTTGGTGTTTTATTAAAGTGGCGTTTAAATTCTCGGCTAAATTGCGATGGGCTGGTATAGCCTACTTTTAATGCGGCTTCGTTGGCTTTGCTGCCACTGGCGGTTATAAGTGCTTTTGCTTTGGCTAAACGCAGCTTTTTTAAATATTGTAACGGCGACTCAAAAGTCACTTGTTTAAAGGCGCGATGAAACGACGAAATGCTCATATTTACGTCCTCTGCTAACCCTTCTACTGTGATGGGGTTGGCATAATTACTATGCATAATAGACAGTGTGCGCGCTATACGTGCATAGTGGCCGTCGTGCATAGCAAGGCCAAACAAGGTATGTCCTTGGGGGCCGCAAAGTACACGGTATACTAATTCTTTTACTATATCTTCGCCAAATACTTGTGCTTCAAGTGGGTTATTTAACACGGTTAATAAACGCTTAGTTACCAGCTCCATCGCGTTATCGAGTTTAGCCGATTGCACGCCACTCATTTGCCCGCATGTTGGTGGCAGAGCAAATTGTTTATGCTCAGTCATTTGGTTAACGAGTTTGTGCAATAACGCAGGGTTAATATCAACAGCAATCCCAAGCACTGGTAAGTCGCCATCAGTAAAGGCTTCGCACTCTAGCGGTACAGGAACGCCCAATACTAAATAATCCCCCGCACCATATTGTATTTTATGATCTGTAAAATGAATTACTTTATGCCCTTGCCCGACCACAATAATCCCAGAGTTATAAATAAGCGGCTGTCGCGGCGAGCTTTTACTGGCGCGATGAAAATAAACCCCAGTAATAATGGTTTCCATCGTGCCTTCAAAACTGAGTAACTGATTTTGTTCTGCGTACTGCTGCAACATATTGGCAATGGTGGACATAAAAGCATCTTTACATGGCTGACTTTTACGTAAAATAACAATGTTGATAGTTTTAGGCAAGCTTTTGCGCGTTATTGGGCTTTTTTTATGTTTGTTTTGCCAGTAATATGCACTCATTGAAAATTTACTTAGTTAGTAACTAAGTAAGTTGAACCATATTTAATCGTCACCCTAGGATAAAATAATGAAATTTAGCTACGTAAATCCAACACTAATTCAATTTGGCCAACAACAAATAGCCTCACTAACTGATTTGATCGCAAAAGATCAAAAAGTACTAGTTGTGTACGGCGGCGGATCAATTAAAAAGAACGGCGTATACGACCAAGTTGCAGCAGCACTTGAAGGTTTTGATTGGGTAGAGTTTTCGGGCGTTGGCGCTAACCCAACAATTGAAGTACTAGATCAAGCAGTAAAAATCTGTAAAGAACAAGACATCGACTTTGTACTAGGTGTTGGCGGCGGCTCAGTAATTGACGGCGTTAAATACATTGCAGCTTCAGCAGTATACGATGGCGAAGGCTGGGATATTCCTACTGGTAAGCATAAAGTAACTAGCGCATTACCAATTGGTGCAGTACTTACATTACCAGCTACTGGCTCAGAGTCTAACCAAGGCTCAGTAGTAAGCAAAGCTGCTACAAAACAAAAACTTCCGTTTATGTCACCAGCAGTACAACCTAAATTTGCGATTATGGACCCTGATGTAATGAAAACATTACCACAGCGTCAACTTGTAAATGGTTTAGTAGACGCATGGGTGCATACCTGTGAGCAGTACTTAACGTTCCCTGAAGGTGCATTAGTACAAGATGGTTACGCTGAAGCATTGCTTAAAGCACTTAAAGTACTTGGCGATAACTTTGAAAACCAAGATGACGCATGGCGTGCAAATCTTATGTGGTCAGCGAATCAAGCATTAAACGGTTTGATTGGTTCTGGCGTATCGCAAGATTGGGCAACCCACATGATTGGTCACGAACTTACAGCTGCATACGGTGTTGACCATGCACGTTCGCTTGCAATAGTTCAGCCTTCTTTACTACGCAATCAATTTGCAGTTAAAAAAGCAAAACTTGAGCAAATGGGTAAAAACGTATTTGGCCTTGCACAATCAGACGATTTAGCAGAGCTAACAATTCAAGCAATTGAAGCGTTTTACCATAGCCTTGATGTAGCTACGCAGCTTACTGAACATGGTGAAGATAAAGCAGCAGCGATTGACAATATTATTGGCAAACTTGAAGCGCATGGCATGCTTGCCCTTGGTGAAAACCAAGCAATCACGCTAAAAGAAAGTCGTGAAATTTTAGAACAAGCAGTCGCTTAATTTAAAGTGTTATTAATAAAAACCGCTAGCCTTACAGGTTAGCGGTTTTTTTGTTTGCCCAGCGAAGCTGGCAAACCCGATAGGCTGAAAGATGCCTTATTACCCTGACTAAGGGGAAGATAATCTGAATGGCAAGGGCGTCACTGGCCAACGGTGGGGTCTGAAGGAAGCCATAAGAAGTTAGAGGTACACAACTAACCGTAACCTGTTTCGGCAGTATTGGTGGGTCAGCGTGCAAAATAGCGCAACGCCCTATACTTAGTCAGACCAATACTGTGCTTGAGGGTGGGATTTCTAACAGGGAGCCAGTGCAGTAACTGGGGAAGCCTGGCATCTAAACTTAGTGTAAATAAGTGGCCTAAACTCAAGGGGAAACCCAAGGTTTAACGTCGGTGTGAGGTGGCAGATGAACCCGTAGTAGTGAGTAAGGCTAGGCCGATGAAAGCCAGTAATGGTGTGGAGGACAAAACCAAGCCGACTATCAACAGAATGTTTGATAGGGTCAATTTTAATCAAAAGTTTTAATTGATTGCGAAGGGGGGAAGTATTCTTTAAGTGTATGAAAATCAGGAGTATCGACGTATAGGCTCACATGTATTTCGACGGAAATAGGCAAGAGATGACGGCTAAGCAGGAATGTGGACGCTGAGAACTGAAGGCCGAGCATGGGAGTAATGAGCGACCACTTAGGCAGATTGCCATTCGGCTAGCACACCTAATGTCCTCATGAAGAACACCACTATACATCAATGTGAAACGACAGACATACCGTAAGCAAAGGCAATTGATGACAGTTTACTACAGCTTGTATGGGCAATTATTAGATATTAATAACCTGTACAAGGGATTCAAAAAAGTGAAAGCAGCGAAAGGAGCGGCCGGAATAGATAGGCAGTCCATAGCCGCGTTCGCCTTGAATTTAGAAGAAAACTTGAAACAACTGCAAGGTGAACTGCAAAGCAAGCAGTATCGCGCACAGCCAGTCAAACGGATAGAAATACCGAAAGATGATGGTGGTGTGAGACTGCTGGGAATTCCAACAGTTCGCGACCGCATAGTACAACAAACACTATTGAACATTCTCCAACCGCTCTTCGACATCGACTTTCACCCATCAAGTTATGGGTACAGGCCGAAACGAAGTTGTCATGACGCCATCAGCAAAGCCACGGTATTTATTCGTAAATATCACCGTGAGTGGGTGGTTGATATGGATCTGTCGAAGTGTTTTGACCTACTCGATCACGACTTGATCATAAGCAGCGTCAAAAGCAAAGTGACAGACGGTAGCATCTTAAAACTGCTCAAACAGTTTTTAAAAAGCGGAGTAATGATAGGCAATAATTGGGAAGCGAGTGAGCTAGGAAGTCCACAAGGTGGTGTTATCAGTCCACTGTTGGCGAATATCTACCTAGATGCATTTGATCAAGAAATGAAAAAGCGAAATCACAGAATAGTGAGGTACGCCGACGACATATTGATCTTATGCTGCACAGAAAAAGCAGCCAAGAATGCACTCACAGTAGCGACTCAGATACTCGAAAAAGGCTTAAAGTTAACAGTCAACGAAAAGAAAACGCACATAGCGCATAGTAGTGAAGGCGTAAAATTTTTGGGAGGGGAGATAGGCAGTAATTGGACGCGTACCAAAGCCACAAAACTCAAAGGCTTTAAACAAAGAGTTAAACGATTAACAAAGCGAAATAGTGGCATGAACTTAATTGAAGTAATAAAAAGACTCAATCCAGTGGTGCGCGGCTTTGTAAATTATTTCAGTATAGCCAATTGTAAACGAGTGCTAAATTTGTTGGCAAGGTGGGTGAGACGACGATTAAGGGCAATTCAGTTAAGGTTGTGGAAAAACCCAGCGAGGTTGCATAAGCGACTAAAACAATTAGGGAAAAAGCCGCCATTTAAGTTCATCAAAATGAACTCATGGCGAAACTCTCTAAGTCCATTATCGAATGTAGCGATGCCAAACCAATGGTTTGAGGAGCAAGGTTTATATTCAATGGAAAAAGTAAGTACAGGATGGCTTGCTCAATCGGCGTTTAGAAAATAAGCCGAAGGGATAGAAGAATACAGGAGCCGTATACGAGGCCCGTACGTACGGTTCTGTGAGAGGGATGAGGCAAAAGCCTCACCCTACTCGATATATGTATTAACTATTTAATTCTTTTATTATTTGGCAGTCGTTTATAGTATTTGCGGTGCAGTTAGTTAATAAGCTGGCAAGCGATACCTCGAGCTTTTTAAGTTCTTTTTGTGCCGCTCGTACTTTAATTAATTGGTTTTCGATAATATCGTCAACCTCAACACACGATTTATCGCCGTATGATTGCGCAACAAGTAGAGTTTTAATATCGTCTATTGGAATTTGTAAATCGCGACAGCGTCGAATAAAAATAAGACGCTCTGTATCTGCTTGGGTGTAGGTTCTATAGCCGTTGCTCTCTCTTTTTGGAGCAGGAATAAGGTTTATTTGTTCGTAATAGCGAATTGTTTTTGCATTAATATTAACTAAGTGAGCAAGTTGCTTGATTTGCATATTGACCTTCCAGTAACTAGAAGGTTTATTATGCTGCTGACTCCTTTTATATTCAAGTATTTAGAAGGGACTTCTTTTTAGAGTTTGTAGGCAGACAATGCATTCAAAGCGTTTTTTAATAGTGATACTTTTAGTACTTGTACACAGCTTTATTAGCTGTGATGGTGCTGCGTATCATTTACAAGAAGACGTGGATCACATAACCAGCGCGCAGTTACAAAGTAATATAACTGCCGATGGTAGCCAAAATGAGGCTCAAGCCTCTGCCGAAATTCATGCCCACCAACATTGTCATAGTGGCTATTACAGTACAGTAAATCATTCAATCAGCCCTGAGCAGAGTAACCCCGCGTTACCTGTACGCTATTGTGGATTAATTTATCCACCTATGTCGCGCCCTCCTATTTCACTTAGCTAGTTTTAATTTACCTTAATAAAATATGGTGCATTTTACTGCCTGCGTTTAGACGCTATATAGGCTGTGTTATATGCATATTTAGGTTGCTTACAAATTTACATTGCGATTTTTAATTTTAAATTATTTTGTAAGTTAACCCTGTTTGTTAAAAAACGGACAAGCTATATGAATAAAAAACCAATTATGCTGGTGGCACTACTTTGCGTGCTGCCGGTATTTAATGCGCTGGCTAATGTTAGTGCCAGTGAAAATATACTCACGCTTAAGCAAGCACTGAGTAATACCGAGCAACAAAATCCGATATTAAAACGCTACCCCTATCATCAAAAAATATTGAGCGCGCTTAAATCACAAGCCACACTTTCGCCAAACCCTGTGCTTAGTGTTGCGGTTGAAAACGTGTTAGGCACCAATGATGCGCGTGGCGTAAAAGGCGCTGAAATAACGCTCGGGCTTAGCCAACTTATTGAGCTGGGCGATAAACGCCAAAGTAGAGTAGGTTTTGCTACTGCAAATATTAAAGCGCAGGCTATACAGTATCAAAATACTCGTTTAGCGTTATTAGCTACCACCGCAGAGCGTTACTATAGCGCACTTAAATTTCAAACCTTATTAGCATTAAATGTTGAGCGAAAAAGCGTTGTAACACAGGCGCTCAAAACAATTGAGCAAAGAGCAAATGCCGGGGCTGTATCGCAAGCCGATGTAAGTCGTATGCGTTATGCACTTAGCCAAGTAGAGCTTGAGCAAGTAAAGCTAACAAGTGAGTTTGAGCGCGCGCGTTTATTACTTAATGAGCTTTGGATTGATGAGCAAAGTAGTGCTTTTTTAGCGGGAAATATTAACGTCATCACGCCGCTTAAGTCACAGCAAGCGCTTTTAGATGCGGTAAATTTAGCACCTGAATTTGCCTTACTTCAGCAGCAATATATACAGCAAACGGCTAACTTAGCGCTGCAAAAAGCCAATGGGCAAAGCGATATTAATGTAGGTGGTGGTGTGCGTTACAACCAAAAAAATGACTCTAGCTCATTGTTGTTTTCGTTTTCTATGCCACTGCAAATCAGTAATGCTAATAGCGGTAATATTGCTGCAGCAGCAAGTGAACTTGCGCTTTTAAACCAGCAGCAAGGGCAGTTGCGAGTTCAGTTACGCCAGCAAGTACGTACTCTGTATGCTTATTATCAAGGGATAGCAAATCAAGCCACGTTATTAAATAAGCAAATAATTCCTCAGACACAAACATTGATTGAGCAAAGCTTAAACAGCTATCAACGCGGGCAAATTTCGGTGTTGCAGTTGCTCGATGCCCAGCAAGCACACTTTGACTCTAAACGCGCACTCATTGCAACCCACGCAGAGCTGTACCAAGTGCTACTTACTCTTGAGCGTTTAACTGGCCAATCTTTAATTGAGACTTACCAATCATGAATAAAAATATAATTGCATTATTAGTATCACTTTCACTTGCTGGCAGCGTGTTAAGCACAGATGTATTTGCCTCTGCTGAGCATGGCGAGTCAGGTCATAAAGAAACAGAACAACACGAGCAAAAGCAAGGTCCACACGGTGGTTTTTTATTAGTTGATCCTAAGTTAACTCTTGAACTTAAATTACAAGAATTTGCCGGTAATGTTGAGCTGCGTATATACGCTTACAAGCAAAGCAAGCCAATTAATATAAGTGATTTAAACATAACAATGAGTTTAAAACGATTAGTTGAAGCGCCGCAAAATATACAGTTTTCAGCTGAGGGCGACTACCTTGTAAGCACGCAATCAATTAACGAACCGCATTCATTTGTACTTGCCGTTACTGCTAATTATAACGGTGAGAGTATTAGCTATGAGTACGAGCAACACGAAGGCCGTACCACGTTAACAGAGCGAGCTATTGAGCGCGCAGGTATTAAAACTGAGATAGCGCAAAGTGGTGAGGTAGATATTACCGACACGCTTTTTGGTGTTATTGCGCCAACCCAGCACGGCACAGTAGAAGTAATGGCGCCGTATACAGGATTGATCAGCGATATTTTTGTAAGCATTGGCCAAAGCGTTAAAAAAGGCGAGGTGCTTGTAAGTATCACTAACCGCGAAACACTACAAAACTACACCATTAAAAGCCCTATTAGTGGCGTTGTAACTGAGCAATATTTAAAGCGTGGTGAGCTTGCAAGCACCAGCGCACTTATGCAAGTAGTTAACCTTGATAAAGTATGGGTTGAGCTGTCGGCTTTTCCCGAAAACATTGAAAAGCTAGCCATAGGGCAAAGCGCTAAAGTGTACGACTTACATCATCATTTAAATACGCAAGGCAAAGTGTTTTTTATAGCCCCAATGATGACTGGAGGGCACATAGCCCGTGCACGTATAGAGCTTAATAACCCAGACGGGCATTGGCGCCCAGGCATGCATATAAATAGCGATGTAAGTGTGGCTAAAATAAATGCCAGCGTGCGTGTAAAGCCACAAGCAATTCAAGAATTTAACGGTCAACCCAGTGTGTTTGTTCGTAAAAATAATGTATTTGAAGTGCGCCCCGTTACCTTAGGTGCAAAAAATAGCGAGTGGGTAGAAGTACTTACAGGCTTAAACGCAGGTAGCGAATACGTAACAGACAATAGTTATGTCATTAAAGCTGATATTTTAAAAAGCGGCGCAAGCCACGCTCACTAGGAGGCACCATGATTAATTGGATAGTTTCTTTTGCGGTTAAACGCCGCATGCTGGTGCTTGCGCTTACATTTTTATTTGCTGGATTTGGTGTATACAACATTCAAAATTTAGCAGTAGACGCAGTACCCGATATAACAAACGTACAAGTGCAAATTAATACCAAAGCGCAGGGGTTTACGCCATTAGAGGTAGAGCAACGCATTACTTATTTGGTAGAAACCGCCATGGCGGGCATACCTAAGCTTGATTATACCCGTTCGCTTTCGCGTTATGGGCTTTCGCAAGTAACGGTTATTTTTGATGAAGGCACCGATATTTATTGGGCGCGCCAGCAAATAGGTGAGCGTATTCAAAGTATTCGCTCAGACTTGCCAGCCAATATTGAGCCAAACTTAGGACCAATTGCTAGCGGCCTAGGGGAGATTTTTACTTACTCTGTGCATACAGAGCCTAATACGTTAAAAGACGATGGCACGCCATATAACGCAGAAGACTTACGTACTTTGCAAGATTGGGTTATTCGTCCGCAGCTTTTAAAAGTAAAAGGCGTAACCGAAATAAACAGCCAAGGTGGTTTTGAGCGTCAATACCAAGTAGCGCCAGTGCCCGAAAAACTCATTGCCTATAAGCTTACTATTAGCGATGTGATTAGTGCACTTGAGGTTAATAACAGTAACCGAGGCGCAGGCTATATTGAGCGCTTTGATGGGCAATATTTAGTACGCTCGCCAGGGCAGCTTAAAACGCTAGAAGACATAGCCAATACCGTTGTTGCTAAGCGCGACGACGCACCTGTACGCATTAAAGATGTGGCTAACGTGCTTTTAGGTAAAGAGCTTAGAACCGGTGCGGCGACTTATAACGGCGAAGAAACCGTGCTAGGCACCGCCATGATGCTCATTGGCGAAAACAGCCGCGTGGTGGCAAAAGCTATGGCTGATAAGTTAGTTGATGTGCAAAAAAGCTTACCCGCTGGCGTTATTGTTGAAGCGGTTTACGACCGTACTACGCTTGTTGATAAAACCATAGCAACTGTGCAAACCAACTTATTTGAAGGTGCCGTTTTAGTGATAGTAGTTTTGCTATTACTGCTGGGTAATGTAACGGGCGCGCTAATTACGGCAATGGTTATTCCGTTGAGTATGTTGTTTGCCGTTACAGGTATGGTGGGTAATCGCGTATCGGGTAACCTAATGAGCTTAGGTGCAATCGACTTTGGTTTAATTGTTGATGGCGCTGTAATTGTTGTTGAAAACTGCCTGCGCCAACTCGGTGTAGCTCAGCATAAACATGGCAGGCTACTTACCTTAAATGAGCGTCTAAATGTAGTGACCGCCGCCACCAAAGAAGTATTTACACCGGCTGTATTTGGTATTGTTATTATTATGCTGGTTTACTTACCTTTATTTGCACTAAGCGGCGTTGAAGGCAAAATGTTTCAGCCAATGGCGTTTACTGTAGTTGCTGCATTAATAGGCGCGCTTATATTTGGCGTTACCTTTGTACCTGCTGCTATTGCGGTATTTGTTCGCGGTAAGGTTAATGAAACCGAAAACGCAGTCATGCGCGGCGTTAAAAAAGTGTATAAGCCATTACTTGGTATATCGCTTAAATTACCGTGGCTTATGGTGGGTATTGCTACTGCATTAGTATTGGTACTTGGTTTTAAAGTTAAAAATATGGGGGCAGAATTTTTACCGCAGCTTGATGAGGGCGATATTGCTATGCATGCGCTGCGCATTACTGGCACCGGTATTGAGCAATCGGTACAAATGCAAAAAGAGCTTGAACAAGCCATTTTAAAGCAACCCGAAGTCGCTAACGTTTTTTCAAAAATTGGTACTGCTGACGTGGCAAGCGATCCTATGCCGCCAAACGTAGCCGATACTTTTTTAATGTTAAAACCTCAAAAACAATGGCCAAATCCAGCACTCAATAAAGAAGAGTTGGTTCAGCAAATTCGTACTCGTGTTAACGATGTGCCCGGTAATAATTACGAATTCACACAACCAATAGAAATGCGCTTTAACGAGTTAATTGCTGGTGTGCGCGCCGATGTAGCACTGCGTATTTACGGTGACGACTTAAGCGTACTTAAAGAGTTTGGCGAAAAAGCTACAGGGCTAATGCGTAATATTGCAGGCGCTACCGATGTACGTTTGGAGCAAATGGAAGGATTGCCAACACTTTCGGTAACACCAATGCGCGACCACATGGCGTTATTAGGCTTAAGTGTAAACGACATTCAACAAACACTTGCCGCCGCTGTTGGTGGTGTGCAAACCGGGCTAATTTTTGAGGGCGATAAACGCTTTTCGTTATTAGTGCGCCTTGATAAGCGTTGGTCGAGCGATGTATCAGCACTTGCCCGTTTGCCAGTTGCTTTACCTAAAGATAGCAACCCAGAACTTGCATTTGTACCGCTTGGCGAAGTAGCGACAATCAGCATTGAAAAAGGGCCTAATCAAATAAACCGCGAAAGTGGTAAGCGCAACGTAGTGGTAACTGCCAATGTAGAGGGGCGCGATTTAGCAAGCTTTGTAAGTGATGCGCAAGCGAGCATGAATGAATCACTTAACTTACCAAGTGGCTATTGGCTTGAATATGGCGGCACGTTTGAGCAGCTACAATCGGCAAGTAAGCGGTTATCATTAGTTGTGCCGGTCACTTTACTGCTTATATTTGGCTTACTTTATAGCGCCTTTGGATCGCTTCGAGATTCATTGATTATATTTAGTGGTGTGCCACTGGCATTAACGGGTGGTGTACTTGCGTTATTGCTGCGCGATATGCCGCTTTCAATTTCAGCAGGTGTCGGCTTTATTGCCCTAAGTGGTGTAGCGGTATTAAACGGCGTGGTTATGCTGTCGTTCATTAAGCAGTTACGAAGCGATGGTTTAAGTTTGTTTGATGCAATTCACAGCGGCGCATTACAGCGCCTGCGCCCAGTACTGATGACGGCGCTGGTGGCAAGTTTAGGCTTTATACCTATGGCGCTTAATTCGGGGACGGGTTCTGAAGTGCAAAAACCTTTAGCAACGGTAGTGGTTGGCGGAATTATTTCATCAACTCTACTAACACTATTAATATTGCCTGCGCTTTATAAGTTAGTGCATTCTAAATTTACTAAAAAAGCAAAAGCTGAGTTAGCTTAAGTACTCGCTATTTAAAGCTTGATCAAAAGAGCAGCTGTATTTACAGCTGCTCTTTTTGAGTATTATTTAGTAAAAATACTACATTAATTATATTGAAAAAGATTATCCCAGCGCTCATCCAAAATGGTTTTTGCGTGTTCTAAACTCAGCGCGCTATACACTTCATTACCTTCTATTTCGTTACTACACGTTACCAAACGCATACGTACCAGCTTTTCAAGCGCGTCGCTAATTTCAAAATCAAGAACGCACTGGTATTTGCTTTTAAACCAATGCTCTATTTGCTCATCAAGCATTTGTGCGCTTAATCCGCTTTCAGATTTTAGTAAAAAGGTATACGCCAGCAAGGCTTCTTTTATGTCTTCTTCTTCGGCGGCATCAATAAGCGTGTGAAATACGCCCGCGTTGTTATCGAGGTTTTTAAAGTAGAGGTTATCGCTTAGGGCTTTCATAAATTTTATTTTGCGGTTTTTAAACTTACTCCATTCTTTAAAAATAAAGCTGCCAAACACGCCCATACCGATAGCAAAGGTAATAAAGTGTTGTTGGGTCATTTCTACAGCTTCACTTCTAAAACCACCCCAAAAAGCAAACAGAGCAAGCAATAATACGATTGATGCGCCCAATTTAGTAATAAGTACCACCGCACCGCCAACTAAAGCAGACGATCCAATAATGACCTTATCGATAGGGCGCATGCGTACTTCGCTATTAGGAAATAGCATTTCGAGATCGGCCTTAGGCACATTTTGAAACAACTTTACTATGGTTGAGCTTGGCTCAAATCCCAGTGGCGTTTTGTTTTTAGCTTCAAAATAAGCGCTATCTTTAAAGCGAATAAACACCGCAACACGATCGTAATTAGTAAAATGCAGCGGCTTTTTACGCAAGCCCCAAAAGCTGGTAATCGTTTCAGTGAGCTGCGACTCGCCACGGCGATAAAATACCACTTCTTCAAAGTCGTCAAATTCAACTTCAAGGCGCACTTTAAATAGTGATTCTTCGTTTAATGCCTCTTGTAAGTCTTCATTGGTGATTACTTCAAAATTAGCGGCGTTAAGTACCTTGGCAAAGTCTTTAGCAAACTCACTTTGGCACTGTGCTTTTTGATCAGCCGATACGGGGGCTAACGATCGCGTGTCACTGTTGGGATCAAATGGTGCATAATTGTTTTTAAGTGCCTCAAGTGTTGCGTGGTAATCGTAATGAATAAGGCTAGCTAGTAAATCACAAAACTGTTTAAACGATGTTTGTTGTGTGCTGTTATTGAGCTCTTCGCTACACATATCAACAATATCTTGCTTTCTAAAGGGAATAAAACGCGCACTTTGCATAAATTAATAACTACTGTGATAAGTAAATTCAATGATATAACTCAATAATAAAAGATCGCCGTAGCTATTACCAATTTGTTAATAATTAAAGTGTTTTATAACTAACGGTTTATATTTTCAGTCTAGATTAACTTAAGTATGTAATGATAAAGCATCTGAAATCGCGTTTTATTCACAATGAAAGGGAGTTATTATGGCGATTCAAAAAAAGCTTAAACAAAAAACACGTAATTTTATTGAATCTAAACATATGCTCAGTGGCATTACCGTGGCGTCGTTTTTAGAGTCGACCATAGTACCTATTCCGCTTGAAGCTGTTTTAGTACCCTTAATGCAAGCGCGTCGTGAAAAATTATGGCTTATTGCTTTAATGGCCACTTTGGGATGTATTGTGGGGGCGTTATTTGGTTATGCGCTGGGTTATTACTTATTTGATGCAGTTGGCGATTGGGTTATTAATAGTTTCTCAAGCCCCGAGCAGTTTGAAAATGTTAAACAACAAATGCACAATCAAGGCTTCTGGTTTGTAATAACGCTAGGCATAGTGCCTATTCCATTTCAAATAGCCATGCTGGCAGCGGGGGCGACTAAATATTCCCTCGGGTTATTTTTATTAGCCAGCGCAATTTCGCGTGCTATACGATATTTTGCTTTAGCGGTAGTTGTGTATTACGCCGGTAATAAAGCCGAGCAACTTATTAGTAAACATAAAACTAAAGCCATGATTACTTTAACTGTTTTTGTAATCGGTATATGGTGGTTAACGACGGTAATTTAATACCGCTAATTTATATTAAATAAAATAATAAGAGCATGCCATGGATGAGTTGATTGGGTTAGTAGGGCTATTTATATTAGCGATAATAGCAGGCGCTATTTGCGGGTTTATTGCACTTACACAGCTTAAAAGTTTAAGGCAACAAGTTGTGCAGTTAACAGCTAAAGTTAATAGTTTACTCCAGCAACAAGAGCAATTAACACCGCTTGCTAGTAAGCAAGCGCCACCACAAGCGCAACCACAACCACGAGTAAGCACACCAGCAACTGTTTCAACGCAGGTAAAAACTGCGGCTATAAGCGGCAATGAAGCTGCAGTTACTAAAACAGCTAAAACAAATACCTTCCCTAAAAAACCTAGCGTTTTACATACATTATTTAATAAATTACGTGCAGGATTTGAAGAAAACTGGATGACCTGGATAGGCGCGATAGCGCTTGCGTTTGGCGGTATTTTTTTAGCAAAATACAGCTTAGAAGCTGGGTTACTTTCGCCCGTTATGCGGTTGAGTTTAGGTGCACTATTTGGCCTTGGTTTAATAGCAGCTGCAGGGTATTTACATTATAAACGCATTGTATTTGAAGGGTTTAATAATTATATTCCGGCAGCCCTTGCTAGTGGCGGCTTTATTACCTGCTTTGCGTTAGCCTTACTTGCTTACAGTAACTACGCCATGCTTAGCTCCACTGTTGCATTTGTGCTATTGGCGATTATAGCTTTAAGTGCAAGCGTTATGGCAATTAAGTTTGGTCCTTTACTTGCTGTTTTGGGCATTATTGGTGCCTACAGCGTGCCTATTTGGGTTAGTAGTAATAGCGTTAATTTATTTTCTTTATTTATGTATGTTGGCTTTGTTAGTTTATTTGCCGCCATAGTGGCGCACCAAGTGCAGCGTATTTGGCTGTGGTATTTACTCTGGGCTGGGCATGTTTTTTGGTACTTAGCGGGTTTTGTTTTACTCGAAAGCAGCACCATTTGGTTACTGGGTGTTTATGCAGTCGCCAGTATTATTGGCCTCGTAGCTATCCCTCGTTTAGGGGGAAGGTTTACACTAATTGAGTTTCGCCCGCACAGCTTAAAGCGTTTAATTAATGTACTGCCCGATCACCCGTTAATGTTAGTGTTTACCGCACCGTTTATTTTGATGATGCTATTGCATAGGTTCGACGCGCAGTTTCAGATATTTAGCTTAATAACTTTAGTGCTAATGCTGTTTTTAGTATTAAAAAATAGCCGCTGGGATTTATGGCAAGCTGTGTGTTTAGTCATAGCCCTGGTCGTTTTAGTCAGTACCCAGCAAACTTTTGATTTTGATGATGCCTTGTTTATATTTAAACAAGAATATGGACTAGGTTTAATACTAGGTTTTACTTTGACTGCTTATGGCCTTTATTTTGGTCGTAAGTTTCCTAAGCGCTTGGCATTTCATATTACCGGCGCATTTAGTTTCTTTTTAATGATAGCCACGTTATACGCACTTATTCCTAATTCAGCGTTAAGTACAGCGTATCCGCTTTGGGCAGTTATATTACTTGTTGGTAGTGCTGTTTTAATAAAAAGTGCGCAGCACAGTGCTAGTTTGTATCAGCGTTTTACCTACTGGATAGCAGCAAATGCTAATATTACGCTCGCGATTACTATGCTATTAAACGACAGTGGCTTAACCATAGCGCTGGCTATTCAAGTGTTATTGATTAGCTTGCTGATCAAACGCCACAGCATACCTATGCCACATTGGCCTATTAAAGCACTGGTGGCAGCATTATTATTGCGACTAACTTTCTCACCGTGGACACCAAGTTACGAGGCTCTTACTATTTTTGGTTTGCACTGGAGTATAGTGGTGTACCCGCTGTGTACGGTGCTATTTTATGTTGCAGCAAGATGTTTTAACACATCAAAAATGCAGTTATGGCTAGAAGGTGCAGCGCTGCATTGCTTGGCATTATTTATTACCACCGAAACCAGTTATCAGCTAGTAGGGCATTATCCACAATTTGATTCATTGAGTTTTTACGAGCAAGTATTACTGGTTTGTAACTGGCTTGGGTTAGGTTGTGTGTATTTATATCGCGCGCGAATAGTAGGGAGTTTAGCAAAACTGTATCGCATTGGCGGCTTTGCATTGGCGGGCTTAGCTGGTGTGTTTGCACTAAAAACCTTAGTTGACGACAATCCGTTATTGAGTGCAATAGATATTGGTACAACGCCAATATTTAACTGGTTATTGTTATTATGGTTAGTACCTGCAGGGTTAACTTTGTGGTTAGCAAGGTTACTTAAAACTATAAATAGCAAAGCTATAAATACTAAGGTAATTGCAATAGTTCTCGCAATTGCGGGAATATTTACCTTCTTGGCAATTAACAGTTTAATTCGTCAATATTGGCAAGGGGCGTATATTTACTTATCTAAGGGGGTAGGTAACGCTGAGCTTTACAGCTATTCTATTATTTGGCTAGTACTGGGAGCAAGTACGGTTATTGTGGGCCATCTTAAAAATCAGCTACTAATACAAAAAGTAGGTTTAGGCTTATTGGCCGCGGTTATTTTAAAAGTATTTTTAATCGATATGGCAAACTTAACAGGTTTACTAAAAGCGATATCGTTTATTGGATTAGGGTTATCTTTAGTCGGGCTTAGCTGGTTGTTTCAAAAGCTGAGAAGCCGCGCTAACCTTGCTTAAGCCTTTATAAAATAAAGTAAAGGAAAACCCAGCCCGCTATTACTAACAGGCTGGGTATAATTTTTAAGTACTGTGATTTAGCAGCGCTTTTAGTTTGCCCGGTTTAATAGGCTTACTTAGATAATGAATATTAGCCGCTTTAGTTTCCTGTTTAAGCTCTTCATCGCGCACCGCTGTTATTAAGATAGCAGGGACTTGGTGTTGCCAAATATCTCTCAGGGTTTTTATAAGTGTTATGCCGTCGCAATCATTACCTAACTGGTAATCCATTAAAATCACATCGGGTGCGCTGTGCTCATTAGCGTGCGCAAGCACCTGTTCAACGTTATCAAATAAGGTGTAATTGGCTTGCCATTTGTTGAGTAAGCTTGCCATGGCAGCTAGATTGGCAGGATCGTCGTCAACGGCAACAATATTAATGGCGGCGCGGTTTTCCATTACACTATTAGCAATATTTTTATGCTGTACAAATTTTGCATCACCATAAGGTACTTCAATACTAAAGCGGCTGCCTTTATTAGGCACTGAGCATACATCAAGCGGTAAGCTGAGTAAGTCAGCCATTCTTTTTACTACTCCTAGACCTAAGCCTATGCCTTTATTGTCGCCAGCCTCAACCCGGTAGAAGTCATTAAAAATTTTAGCTTGCTCTGCTTCACTGATCCCTTGTCCTGTATCCCATACTTCTATGCGCAGGCTATGTTTACGGTTTCTACAGGCAATTAAAACTTTACCGCTTTGTGTGTACTTAATTGCATTAGAGAGCAGGTTTTGGATAATGCGTCGTAAATAAGTAATATCGCTGTGCACTATTTGTTGGTTAGAAAGCACTTTGAACGATAACCCTTTTACACTGAGTAAAATACTCGACTCGCTTTTAAGCGGTTGCAAAATATCGTCAATACAAAAGTGGCGTGGTGTAGGCGCCATTGCGCCTTGTTCTAACTTGGCTATTTCGAGCAGAGCCGACATTAAATGCACGGTAGAGTCTAGGCTGTCTCCTAGTTTATCAAGATTATTTTGATTAGTGCTATTGAGCTGCTTTTCGTCAATGGCGGCAAGGTATAAGCGCGCGGCATTTAATGGCTGTAAAATATCGTGGCTCGCCAGTGCTAAAAAGCGGGTTTTACTGTCGTTGGCTTTTTCGGCCTCACGTTTGGCTAAAGTTAGCGCCTGCTCAGTTTGGACTCGGCTATCTATTTGCGCTTGAAGGTCTTTATTAATGGTTTGTACTTCTTGAGTACGCGCCTCAATGCGGTTTTCTAAATCGATATTAATTTCTTCCAGCGCATTTTGAGTATTAATATGTGTTGTTATGTCTGAAAAGCTGGTAACAAAGCCGCCATCAGGCAAAGGGTTACCTATCATTTCGTACACTTGGCCGTTGCGGCGGTGGCGAATAAAATGATGCGAGGTGCCATTTTTTAAATGACGAACCCGCTTATCTACATGGCGTTCTATTTCGCCTGGACCACATTCACCACGCTCTGCGTTATAACGTATTATGTCTTCTACCGGTTGGCTCACTTCTAAAAAGCCTTCAGGGTAATTAAACATTTCGCTATAGCGTTTATTCCAAGCAACAAGTTTTAAATCTTTGTCGACCACAGAAAGACCATGGCTTAAGTTTTCAAGCGAGGTAAACAATAAGTTTTGGTTAAATTGCAGTGCTTGGGTGGTTTCATCAAAAAAGTTAACCACTTCTTCAAATGCCATGCGCTTACCAGACGATACAGTGTGCACTAATGCCTGAGCCGACGATGCACCAAGTACACCGGTTAACGCACGTTCGCAATAAGCAATAAACTCAGGTTTGGGGTGCGCGTTGTTGTCACTTAAATGATGGGCTAGGGCATAATTGGCTAATACTTGCTGGCTGCGCTGAATACCTAAAAAGGTCTGTAGCAGTATTTTAAAGTCGTATACCGTGGCTTTAACATCTTTATTTAAACGCTTTGATAAAATAGTCTGATCTTTTGGGTTAACAAATGCAGCAGCCTGAATTTTATCAATTAATCGCTCCTCAGCCCCTAACGAAAAGCTAATATAACAACCTATGTTAGCAAATAACGCAATCAGCGTGCCGCGGGTCATAAGGGTTTGTTGTAGCTCGTTATTTAGCGTGTTGCCAGCATCTAAAATAGGCAGCATTAAAAACAGCACCCAGCATATAAAGCCTGCAAGTAAGCCCGCATAAACGCCATAAGCATGGCCTTTTCGCCAATATAAACCACCTACAATAGCGGGTAATAATTGGGTTACTAACGAAAATGCCACCAAGCCCATGCTCGCTAATGCACTTCCGTGACCAAACCAATGCTGATAAAAATAAGCCAAGGTTAAAATACCGGCAATAGCAAAGCGTCGTACTAATAGTATTCTCGATCTATAGCTGGTGGTTATTAAGTTGCGTTTAAATTTGCGACGCAGTATTAGGGGCAGTACTACATCGTTTGAAATCATAGTACTTAAAGTGAGTGTTGCTACCACTATCATAGCAGTGGCAGCCGACAAGCCACCAATAAAAACGAAGGTGGTTAAAAAGGCATTATAGTGCAGCATTGGCAGGGCTAAAACAAAGCTGTCGGGTGAAAAGCTACGGCCTATTTCTGGGTGAATAGCGGCAGTTGCTATTGGAAAAATCATTGCTGCGGTAAGTAATAAGTACAGTGGAAACGCCCAGCGCGCGGTAAATAAATGACGCTTGTCTTGATTGTCGACCACGGTCACATGAAACTGACGCGGTAGGCAAATAATAGCCGCCGCAGCCATTAATGACTGGCCAATAAAGTTAAAACTAAAAAAGTCAAAGTCGGCCCAGTGTGTCCACAAAGGCTCGTCTACTTGATTAGCATAAGACTCAGGTAAGTTAAATAAAGAATACACAGCCAGCCCAGCCACCGCCATGAGTGCAATTAATTTTATGAGAGATTCAAACGCTACAGCAAGCATTAGCCCTGAACGATATTCAGTGACATCAACTTTTCGAGTGCCAAAAAATATCGCAAATAACGCCATAATTAAGGTTGCCGACAGGGCGACTATATCTCCAGATATTTTATTACTTGTTTGTAGCAGTAAAAAGCTCGAACTGAGCGCTTTTAATTGCAGCGCAATATACGGAATAGTCGCTAATAGCGCGATTAAAGTCACCATAATAGCGGTGGTTTGGCGCTTGCCATAACGGGCAGAAATAAAGTCGGCAATGGTGGTAATATTTTGCTTTTTACTCACTAAAACTAATTTACGTAAAAAGCCTTGGCCGAAAAAAAATAATAATGCGGGGCCTAGTAATATTGGCAAAAAACTCCAACTGCTTGTGGCTGCAGTTCCTACCGAGCCGTAGTAGGTCCAAGATGTACAATAAATGCCCAGTGAAAATGCATACACAAAAGGATGATGACTAATACGCTTAGCCAAAGGCGTGGTTTTATCGCCCCAACTTGCGAGCCAAAACAGCACTCCTATATAGCTCAAAGCAACAAAAATTAGTACGGCAGTCATGTATTTATTAAACCTTTTTGAATATGCACTCAACTAGCATGGACTATACACAATACCAGAGCTTGAATTAAGTGTGGGTGCGATATTTATTTATAAGTTTAAGCTGTTGTTTTTAATTGCTATTTATAAACATTAAATTATAGCAATACAGTATAAGACTAATGTCGCATGCAATCTAAATTTTATCAAAATGTTAACTGGTGGGATCTGAATAAAGTTTTAAATAGCTGAAAAATAATGCTTTTTAATTTTAATATCAGCTAAACACTGGTTTTTCGCCAAAAGGTTAACAGGCTGTTACGACTATGGTCGCAATTCAATATTTGCATTGCGTTGCTAAATTGGTAGATGAAAAATAAACCACTCATTACTTTTTAGTGATGCTTAAAGGGGAAAATAAAAATGGCTTTTAAAGATGAAGAACAAGCAAAAGCTTATTGGGCGGAAAATATTTCACTGTTATTTAAATTATTAGCAGTGTGGTTTGTCGTGTCATTTGGTTTTGGCATATTACTGGTTGATGTACTTAATGAAGTACGTTTTTTTGGGTTTAAACTTGGCTTCTGGTTCTCCCAGCAAGGTTCAATTTATACCTTTGTGGCTTTGATTTTTGTGTACGTAGTCAAAATGAATACGTTAGATAAAAAATATGGCGTAGACGAATAGGAGCTAAGCAATGGATGTTCAAACACTCACGTTTTTAATTGTTGGTTTAAGCTTCGCGCTTTATATCGGCATTGCAATTTGGGCCCGAGCGGGTTCAACTAAAGAGTTTTATGTAGCGGGCGGCGGCGTACCTCCTTTAGCTAATGGTATGGCAACCGCTGCCGATTGGATGAGCGCGGCGTCGTTTATTTCAATGGCGGGTATTATTTCGTTTGCGGGTTACGACGGCGGCGTTTACTTAATGGGGTGGACAGGTGGTTATGTATTACTTGCCATGTGTTTAGCGCCTTACTTACGTAAATTCGGCAAGTTTACTGTGCCAGACTTTATTGGCGACCGTTACTACTCACGTACCGCACGTTTAGTTGCTATTTTTTGTGCCATATTCATTTGTTTTACCTACATTGCAGGGCAAATGCGTGGTGTAGGCGTGGTTTTTTCTCGCTTTTTAGAAGTAGAAATTGAAACCGGTGTATACATAGGTATGGTTATTGTATTCTTTTATGCTGTTTTAGGTGGTATGAAAGGTATTACTTATACGCAGGTTGCACAGTATTGTGTGCTGGTATTTGCTTACTTAGTACCGGCCATTTTTATCTCTATGATGATGACAGGTCACTTCCTGCCACAAACTGGTTTTGGTGCCACACTGATTGGCGGAGAAGGTGCTTATGTGCTTGATAAGCTAGATGGCATAAGTTCGCAATTGGGCTTTTCTCAGTATACCGAAGGCTCTAAGAGTATGATTGATGTATTTGCTATTACCGGTGCATTAATGGTGGGTACTGCAGGTTTACCACATGTAATTGTTCGCTTTTTCACTGTACCTCGCGTTAAAGATACGCGTATATCAGCGGCATGGACCTTAGTGTTTATTGCTATTGTTTATACTACAGCACCAGCAGTTGCTGCATTTGCTCGCGTAAACATGGTTGATACTATTAACGGTAAAGATGGTAGCGGTACAGAGTATGCACAAGCACCAACGTGGATCAAAAACTGGGAACGTACCGGCTTAATTACCTTTAATGATAAAAATGGTGATGGCAAAATGTTTTACACTTCAGGCAGCATTGACGATCCAAACAGTGCTAATGAAGTAGATGTTGACCGCGATATTATGGTACTTGCTAATCCTGAAATTGCTAACTTACCAGCATGGGTTATTGCCCTAGTTGCTGCCGGTGGTATTGCAGCAGCATTATCAACAACCGCAGGTTTACTGTTAGTTATTTCTACCTCCGTATCGCACGATTTACTCAAGCGAACCCTTAAGCCCAATATTAGCGATAAGCAAGAGTTACTCGCAGCGAGGTTAGCTGCCATGGTCGCTATTGTTATATCCGCCTACTTTGGGATTAACCCGCCAGGGTTTGTGGCATCGGTGGTCGCATTTGCCTTCGGCTTAGCGGCAGCGAGTTTCTTCCCAGCTATTATTATGGGTATATTCTCTAAAGCAATGAACAGAGAAGGCGCAATTGCTGGCATGGTAACGGGTATTAGTTTTACCGCCGGTTATATTATTTACTTTAAGTTTGTTAGCCCAGAGCTTAATAGTGCCGAGCATTGGTTTTTAGGTATTTCGCCTGAAGGTATTGGCTTAGTAGGTATGATAATTAACTTTGCAGTTGCTGCAATAGTACTTAAATTTACTAAACCGACACCACTGGAAATTCAGCAGTTGGTTGAAGGTATTCGTAATCCTAAAGGATCTAGTGAAGCTCACGATCACTAAATCTATTTGCTTAACAGGCAATAAAAGTACCAAAAGCCCGACTTAAGTCGGGCTTTTTATTTGTTTAATAAATGATTACATTAAACCTTATATAAATCACTTAACGAGCGTAACTATGAGTGCAGAGCAGCAAGATATAACCCAATTTGTAACTATGCAGGCCCCGTTTAGCATGCTTGAGGCGAGTGCTTGCAGTTATTTTGTAAAGCACCTTGATATTGCTTACCTCAACCGTGAAAACCAAGCACAATGGCTGCAAAGTGAGCATCCTAAGTTATTTTTAATTCGCTCAGGCTTATACGATTTAGTGGATAGTAAAGGCGATATAGTTACGCGTTTAGCACAAGGTGATTATTTTGGTTTTCCATCGTTATTAACCGGTGAGGCGATGCAAAACAGGTTGGAAGTACAAAAAGAGGGCATAGTGTATATGCTGCCTCAGGAGCCGTTTGATTATTTGCGCCGTGAATATAAACCGTTTGAGCAATATTTTGTTCGCGCTCATGCAAACCGCTTACTCTCATCACATTATAAAAGTAAAACTGAAAGCTGGTCGGAGAGAAAAATATCGGAATTAATGACCCGAAAAGCCATTACTTTAACGCCAGATTCGAGTATTCGCCACGCGGCAAAACAAATGCAAGAGTATGGTGTGTCATCTATTATGATCACCCAAGATGCGCACTTAGTTGGGGTAGTAACCGACCGCGACTTACGTAATCGGGTACTGGCAGATGAAGTTGATCCACAGCAAAGCGTAAGCAGCATAATGACAGCAAAACCCAAGTTTATTTTTGAAAATAACCGGGTTTTTTCAGCGCTGCACCTAATGCTTAAACATAATATTCATCATATTCCAGTACTTGACGAAAACCACAAACCTTTGGGAATGATCACCAGTACCGATTTATTACGCCAGCAAAAAAGCGACCCGGTACAACTTATAGGTCGTATTTATAAAGCGCGCGCTATTGTCGATTTAAAACGCTACGCCAAAGAGATCCCAGAGTTGCTACGCGGCTTTTCGTACAATATTGACGACATATCGCTAATTGGCAAATTACTCAGTGGCCTAACCGATGCACTCACCTCGCGGCTAATTTATTTGTATCAACAAGAACATGGAGTAGCACCAAGTAGTTTTAGTTTTATTTGTTTTGGCTCCCAAGCCCGTGAAGAACAAACTCTACATTCAGATCAAGATAATGGCTTATTATTACCCGATGGTTTAAATGACGATGAGTTAGCCTACTTTAAAGGCATGGGGGAATATGTTTGCGAAAACTTAGTAGAGTGCGGCATTAGACGTTGCCCTGGCAATATAATGGCCAGTAGCGAGTTGTGCCGAATGAGTATTAGTGACTGGCGCGAGCGCTTTTTTAAATGGATAAGCAGCCCAACCCCTCAAGCCATGCTCAACTGTAAAATATTTTTTGATTTACGCTTTATCGAAGGCTCACACACACTTTATAGTAAGTTTTATGAGCAACTTACGCACATGTCACGCAACGAATTATTTTACGCCGCCATGGCCAACGACATTGACTCAAACAGCGTGCCTATAGGCTTGTTTAATAATTTTAAAACCGAAAAAACAGAAAAAAACTATAAATATATCGACTTAAAAAAACGTGGCGTAGTAATAATTAACGACATAGTGCGTTTATATGCATTAAGAGCGGGGATTCGCCGTGCCAATACCCAAGAGCGTTTAGACGCATTGTTAAAACACACTTTACTCAGCAAAGAAGATATTTATAACCTAAAAGATTGCTGGCGTTTTTTAACCCAGCTGCGATTAAGCACGCAAATAAATCAAGAAGGGCTGCCCAGTAATTGTATTAACCCCGACCAATTAAACTCTTTAGAGCGCCACCAACTAAAAGAAGCATTTTATCTGGTAAAACAAGCGCAGCAAGCCGCTGTGTTTAAATTTGCCCGTGGTAGCTTATAGCATGGCTGCTTATAAAAAAGCGGCGCACAAAGCGAGTAATAAACATTATGGTTAAGCGCTTAATTACCCGTTATTTTAAAAGGCGACAGCTACTGGCACATGCTGCTTTAAAGCAGCGCTACCTAGTGATTGACTTAGAGCTAACAGGGCTTGACGCTAAGCAGCACGAAATAGTGTCGCTAGCTTGGGTGGTTATAGAAAATCAATGTATAAAAATGAGTCAGTCGCAGCATTTAATTAATAAAGAGGTTAAAAACTTGGCACAAAGCCCAGTTTATCACGGCATTAATAATGATAATGTAGCTGCAGGGCAAAGTTTACATAGTATTTTAGAGCACCTTAGTGAGCACTTTAATGACTGTATTTTAGTGTTTCATAATGCCATGCTCGACTGGGGTTTTTTAAAACCAGCGCTTAAAAATGCCAATATTACTACGCGGCCAAAACTAATACTCTGCACCTTACAAATAGAAAAAAAGCGCCTGCAACATCAAGGCGTCGAAATAAAGCAAGATGATTTAACGTTAAACGAATGTCGTAATCGCTACGAACTGCCTAGTTATCATTGTCATCACGCACTTACCGACGCACAAGCCACAGCAGAGTTATTTTTGGCGCAGTGCCATCAAATAAGTAGCGGCAGAGGATTAAAAGTGAGGGAGCTTGCTTAGTTGCTAGCTTTATTTGCTACGATTTAAATCACTACTTTATGCACTCTTAACCTCTTTAATAAATAGTGTTTATGCATTTTAAACACCGTACTTGGCTTTTATTTTTATCTGAAAGCTAAGGCTACCATCTGAAAATTAAGCGCTAAATCAAGCTATTTTTGACCTTAGCTTGAAACTATTTTACACTTTCGTAACCTTATACATATTCTATTAGTATGTTTGTGAGCTTATAAGCTATTCACATCACCCCAAACAATTGAGTTTTTATGCTAACAAAAATATTAAATTCATTACGTGTAGGCGCTTTAAGCCTTATGGCAATTTTAACCTTATCGGTGCATGCTCAAAGTGCTTTGCCAGAGACAGGTTTGACCGTTGGTGTAGCGGGGGATGCTCCCTTTGTTATACACAATCCCCAAAATAATTCACTAGAGGGGATTTCACTTACAATTTGGGAAAATATAGCCGATAAAAAAAATTGGGAATACCAATATAAATATTTTACTACGGTTGATGAGGCACTTACCGCTTTGCAGCAAGGCGAAGTTGATTTACTTGCTGGGCCGATTAGTATTACCTCGGAGCGAGTGGAAAAGTTTCTGTTTTCTCAGCCTTATTACCAATCGAGTCTTACTATTGCCTCGCGCGATGAAAATGCCAGTATTTGGGGTAAAATAAAACCCTTTTTTAGCATGCAATTACTAATTGCTGTTGCCATATTTTTATCTTTACTAGCCATTGTTGGGCTGCTCTTTTGGCTTGCTGAGCGCAAACATTCTCCAGAGCAGTTTCCTGCAGATCCAAAAAGAGGGATAGCTAACGGTATGTGGCTAGCCATAGTGACTATGAGTACAACAGGTTATGGCGACATGGCACCGGTGAGCTTAAAAGGCCGAGTTGTAGCTGGTTGTTGGATGATTATTTCATTAATTTTTGCTACATCAATGATTGCAGGTATTGCCAGTACTCTTACCGTATCAAGCTTTAGCAGTTCTACTATTACACAAGTTGAACAATTTCCAGGTAAAAAAATTGCAGCATCAGCAGGCTCGCCAGCTATAGGCTTTATTGAAGAACATCAAGGCCAAAAAGTATTGGTAAATAACCTAAGCCAAGCCATGGAAAGACTAAAAGATAAAAGTGTTGATGGCGTTGTTTTTGACCGTCCACAATTGTTGTTTTATAAAAATAAACATAAAGCAGAGAATATTCATATTCCAAGTGCGGAGTATTATAAGCAAGGTTACGGCTTCGCATTTAGAGCCGACAGTAAACTAGTTAACGACGTTAACTTAGTTTTATTAAGGCTTGCAGAAGATCAAAAAATTGAACAAATAATGGCAGAGTATTTAGGTGATAAATAACTTTAATAAATGGCTATGGTAATAATTAAGTTTTAGCTGCTAGGGTGTAGCTATTAATTAGAGTAACACTACATAAAATTTAACTGCTTCGGCTATAGCTAAGGTTATTACCTTATATAGCCGAGCCTCTAGCAGCTTATAAGTTAATATTTAATTTTTAACTTATCATTTATTTAAAGTTTCTAATCGCTCCCTCTTATAATAAAGCTCAAGGTCGATTACAATACCGCCATCTAAAAGGCATATTGCCTTTATCTGCACGCAAAAGAGTGGATTTTATATTTCATGGCAATCAAACTTGCAATTAATGGTTTTGGTCGTATTGGTCGAAATATTGTCCGCGCGTTATACGAATCAGGTTTGAGCAACGAGATAAAAATTGTTGCGATTAACGAACTTGCTGACCCTGAAGCTATTGCTCACTTATTAAAATACGACACCTCTCATGGTCGTTTCTCTTTTCCTGTAAAGCTTGGTGAGGACACCATTAGCGTAGCAGGCGATGCTATTGCTCTTTTCTGTGAGCCAAATCCGGCGGAATTACCTTGGAAAACCTTAGGTGTAGACGTAGTACTTGAATGTACTGGGGTTTATCACTCGCGCGAACATGCACAGCTACATTTAACCGCAGGCGCTAAAAAAGTGTTGTTTTCGCATCCAGCTGATAACGATGTTGATGCCACTATTGTTTATGGTATTAACGACGATGAGCTAAAACCAGAGCACACTATCGTCTCTAATGGTTCGTGTACTACTAACTGTGTAGTGCCGGTTATTAAAGTGTTAGATGATGCATTTGGTATTGAATCGGGTGCTATTACCACAATACATGCCTCGATGAACGATCAGCCGGTAATTGATGCCTACCACCACGATTTACGCCGTACACGCGCAGCCAGCCAATCTATTATTCCAGTTGATACAAAACTAGCCCGCGGTATAGACCGTATTTTACCTAAATTTAAAGGCCGCTTTGAAGCCATTGCTGTACGCGTGCCTACTATTAACGTAACGGCTATGGATTTAAGTGTAACGGTTAATACCGATGTAGATTTAAATGCAGTAAATAACGCGCTTAAAGCACAAGCTAAAGATCGCCTTGAAGGCATTTTAAGTTACACCGCAGAGCCACTAGTATCGATTGATTTTAATCATGATCCACATTCTTGTATTATAGATGGTACCCAAACACGAGTTAGTCATAAACGACTGATAAAGTTACTAGTTTGGTGCGATAACGAGTGGGGTTTTGCTAATCGAATGCTCGACACTGCGCGTGCAATGGTCGCGTTAGAAAAAATAACTAATATAAAATAACCGCCTTTTATTGGGTTTAGTATCGTTAACTAAGGAGATGTTCATGTCGGTCATAAAAATGGCAGATTTAGATTTAAACGGCAAGCGTGTATTAATTCGTGAAGATTTAAATGTACCCGTTAAAGCAGGTAAAGTGACGTCAGATGCGCGTATTCGTGCGGCGCTACCAACAATTAAGTTAGCCCTTGAAAAAGGCGCAAAAGTAATGGTTATGTCACACCTTGGCCGCCCTACGGAAGGGGAATATGACGAAGAGTTTTCTCTTGCTCCTGTCGTTAATTACTTAAACGATGCCCTAGAGCAAACAGTACGTTTAGAAAAAGACTACCTAAACGGTGTTGAACTTGCTGATAACGAAGTGGTGGTATTTGAGAACGTACGCTTTAACAAAGGCGAAAAAAATAACGACGAGGCGCTATCTAAACAACTTGCAGCATTATGTGATGTTTACGTAATGGATGCATTTGGTACGGCGCATCGCGCACAAGCCTCTACCCATGGTGTAGGATTATTTGCAGATGTTGCGTGTGCAGGGCCATTATTATCGGC
The DNA here is from genome assembly GCF_002221505.1 of Pseudoalteromonas nigrifaciens. Taxonomy (NCBI): domain Bacteria; kingdom Pseudomonadati; phylum Pseudomonadota; class Gammaproteobacteria; order Alteromonadales; family Pseudoalteromonadaceae; genus Pseudoalteromonas; species Pseudoalteromonas nigrifaciens. The sequence continues at coordinate 691,940 of NZ_CP011036.1, forward strand.
AGAGCTTGAAGCTCTTGGCAAAGCACTTGATAACCCAGCTCGCCCATTAGTGGCGATTGTGGGTGGTTCAAAAGTGTCTACTAAATTAACAGTGCTTGATTCACTATCAAAAATTGTTGATCAGCTAGTAACCGGTGGCGGTATTGCTAATACCTTTATTGCGGCGGCGGGTTATCCTGTTGGTAAATCGCTTTACGAAGCTGATTTAATGGATGAAGCGAATCGCTTATGCGCAGCGGCTGTTGCTAACAATGGTGAAATTCCAGTACCGACTGATGTTGTTGTAGGTAATGAGTTTTCAGACTCAGCAGTAGCAACACTTAAAGATGTAAGTGAAGTTACCAGCGACGATATGATTTTTGATATTGGCCCAGATACAGCAAACAAGCTGGCAAAAATAATTGCTAATGCAGGTACTGTAGTATGGAATGGCCCTGTTGGCGTGTTTGAGTTTGACCAATTTGGTAACGGTACTCGTGCTATTGCCCAAGCTATTGCTAATTCAAATGCGTTTTCGATTGCAGGCGGTGGCGACACCTTAGCGGCAATTGATAAGTACGGCATTAGCGATAAAATATCGTATATTTCTACTGGTGGTGGTGCGTTTTTAGAGTTTTTAGAAGGCAAAAAGCTACCAGCAGTTGAAATGCTAGAATCGCGCGCTAAGTAATTTATTTTATTTAGGCGTAAGCGGATGGAGGTTACTTCATCCGCAATAATTAATTATTAAATACCTCTCACCCTAATTTAATAATTGATTTTTACGCGTTAGTTACTGTTTATCAGTACTAATTCGTGGCGCAGTGATTGCGCCAAACTAACACATCCGTTCAAACTAGATGGCAGAGAACTGCTATCAAAAAATTGGAGAAAACCCAATGGCTTTAATCAGTATGCGACAACTTCTGGATCATGCCGCTGAGCATGGTTATGGCGTACCTGCTTTTAACGTTAACAACCAAGAGCAAATGCGCGCAATAATGGAAGCGGCTGACAAAACCAATAGCCCTGTAATTGTGCAAGGTTCTGCAGGCGCACGTGCTTATGCTGGTGCCCCATTTATTCGTCATATGATTTTAGCAGCGGTTGAAGAGTGGCCACATATTCCAGTGGTTATGCATCAAGATCACGGTACATCACCGGGTGTATGTCAGCGTTCAATTCAACTTGGGTTTTCATCAGTAATGATGGACGGCTCATTATTGAGCGATGGTAAAACACCTTCAAGCTACGAATATAACGTAGAAGTAACCCGTAAAACTGTAGAAATGGCACATGCGTGTGGTGTTTCTGTTGAAGGCGAACTGGGTGTTTTAGGTTCGCTTGAAACAGGTGAAGCAGGCGAAGAAGATGGTATTGGCGCAGAGGGTAAATTAACCACTGAGCAAATGCTAACTAATCCAGAAGAAGCGGCTGACTTTGTAAATAAAACCCATGTTGATGCGCTGGCAATTGCTTGTGGTACATCGCACGGTGCGTATAAATTTACTCGTCCACCAACGGATGATATTTTAGCGATTGATCGTATTAAAGCAATTCATGCACGTATTCCAAATACTCACTTAGTAATGCATGGCTCATCATCGGTTCCACAAGAATGGTTAGAAATAATTAATCAGTACGGTGGCGAAATTCCAGAAACTTACGGTGTGCCAGTAGAGCAAATTATTGAAGGGATTAAGTTTGGCGTACGTAAAGTTAATATTGATACAGACTTACGTTTAGCATCTACCGGTGCGGTGCGTCGCCATTTGGCGCTTAATCCGGCAAACTTCGATCCGCGTAAATTTTTAGCGGCAGCAACTCAAGCCATGACCGATATTTGTATTTCGCGTTATGAGTCGTTTGGTACAGCAGGCCAAGCTAGCAAAATTAAACCAATTTCATTAGATGAAATGCATCTTAAGTATTTAAGCGGCGAGTTAGACCCACGCATTAAATAATTGATCATTTTAGACTTTTTACTAAAGCCAGTTGCATTGTCACTGGCTTTTTTTATGCCGTTTAGGGATCAATATCTTACTAACAGCAGGTAATTAGGATCACTGAATTACTAACGTGATCAGTTTGAGATCATTACTTTACTAAGTAAACCGGTATTTTAGCCCTAGTTGGCGCTTAAATTCATTATTAAATAAAAGAATAGTACAAACAATCATCAGCTTAGCTATTTCACTGGGTATAATAGTGATCCCAAAACGGATCTGCTTAATAAAACTCTGATCTTTTAATTTAAGATCATCACAATGCAGATCATAATTGTATTACTAGGTTAGCGTATGCTATTTAACTGAGCAAAGTTGGCTGCTTTAACACACAATGTTAGTAAAATAATGATCCTGCTATACGCTTTGCTTTATCGCTATAATTGCGTGTAAATATTTATTTTGTCACTATTTTGTGTTTTTTTACTGTTATATTAACTTACGCGCTAGGTTTTCATAAAAGTGTCATACTTAGTCATAATAATGAAAACAAATTCGATAGCTAAGAGATAAATGGAATGTCACGTAAAGTATTAGTCGTTGATGATGAAGCACCGATCAGAGAAATGTTGGTTTTTGTTTTAGAACAAAATGGATTTCAGGCAATTGAAGCAGAAGATTACGACTCTGCTATTGCGGCAATGGTAGAGCCATACCCAGATATGGTATTACTCGATTGGATGTTACCTGGGGGTAGTGGAATTCAAATTGCTAAAAAGTTTAAACAAAATGAATACACGCGCGCTATTCCCATTATTATGCTCACCGCTCGTGGCGAAGAAGAAGACAAAGTACGCGGCCTAGAAGTAGGTGCCGATGACTATGTTACTAAGCCATTTTCGCCCAAAGAACTCATGGCCCGCATTAAAGCGGTTATACGTCGTGTGTCGCCCACCTCATTAGAAGAAGCAATTGACGTACATGGCCTGCGCCTTGATCCTATTTCGCACCGCGTTACCTCAGGTGGCAGTGAGCTTGATATGGGGCCTACCGAATTTAGATTACTACACTTTTTTATGACCCACACCGAGCGCGTATATAGCCGTGAGCAATTACTTGATCAAGTTTGGGGTACTAACGTATACGTTGAAGACCGTACGGTTGATGTACATATTCGCCGCTTACGTAAAGCTATTTCACCCTTAGGGCATGACCGCTTAGTGCAAACGGTACGCGGAGCAGGTTATCGCTTTTCAAGTAAATTATAATGTACTTGCAGCTTAACTAAGTACCAATGGATAGCGACTTTAAGGTAACAGTGTATGTATAGAGTTATTAATAAACGCACCTTAGTTAAACGGCTGTTTATCTATTTTATACCTTTACTGCTAATAGGGCTGTTAGTAGGTGCCCCATTTTTGTTGTTATTTTTAGGCTCATTTTCGCTACTTATTTGGCACTACTACCAACTTTATCGTTTAAGTGATTGGTTGCTTAATCAACAAAGCTTTAACCCGCCCGAAGGAGAGGGCGCATGGGAGCAGGTATTCGAAGGTATTTATCAGCTGCAGCATCGTAATCGTAAAAAGCGTAATGAACTATCGGCATTAATTCATCGCTTTCGTGATGGTGCTGAAGCCATTCCTGATGCGGTGATAGTGCTGCAAAATGATTTAACCATTTATTGGTGTAATCAACTGGCATTAAAAGTATTAGGCTTGCAGTGGCCTACAGATCAAGGGCAGCGTCTGGATAACTTAATTCGTGAACCTAAATTTGCTAAGTATATGCACCGCGGCCAATTTACCGAGCCACTGGAGCTTGAAAGTGGTCATAACATAGAGCAAATACTTGAGTTTAGAGTTATGCCCTATGCCAGCACACAGTTAATGGTAGTAGTACGCGATGTAACCCGCTTAAAGCAACTAGAACAAATGCGCAAAGACTTTGTTGCCAATGTGTCGCATGAACTGCGAACCCCGCTCACGGTGGTTACAGGCTATCTTGAGATGATGGATAGCGACATGATGCCACCGCCCGCAATGTGGAATAAAGCCCAAAATACTATGCTTGAGCAATGCAAACGCATGGACAGTTTAGTTACTCAGCTGCTATCACTATCACGTATAGAAGGTGCGCGTAAGCAAAATAACGATAAAGCGGTTAATGTACCCTTACTACTTAACTATATTCAAACAGAAGCTAACTCAATTAATCAGCAAAAAAAGCATCAGCTTATTTTTAATATTGATACTTCCTTAGATATTAGCGGATCAGCAGATGAACTGCGCAGTGCATTCTCTAATTTAGTTTTTAACGCCATTCATTACACTAAACCAGGCGGAAAAATAACAATATGTTGGCAGCGTCAAAACGATCGAGCTTGCTTTAGCGTAACCGATAATGGTGATGGTATTGCGCCTGAGCATATAAATCGTTTAACGGAGCGCTTTTACCGGGTAGATAAAGCGCGCAGTCGCACTACAGGTGGTTCAGGCCTTGGGCTCGCAATTACCAAACACGTATTAACTCGCCACAATAGCCAGTTAAATATTAGTAGTGTTTTGGGTCAAGGTTCGTGTTTTTCTTTTGATTTTTCAAGTAATAAAATAGTACCTATGAGCAGCACAGTACAAACAAGTGGCAAGTCATAAAAGTGTCATTTAAGGGTAATATCACTGTCATCTACACAATTTACAGTGAACACAGTTAAAAAATGGGACGAACAAATTGGAGAACCCCACATGAAATTTAAAAACTTAGTTGCCGCAATGGGTGTGGCTGTTACAACGTTTGTATCTGCACAAGCAGTCGCTTTGGATAACGCACTACCTGAGTATCAAAAAATTAGTGGTGTTTCAGGGAATTTTTCATCGGTAGGTTCAGACACATTAGCGAACATGATGACATTTTGGGCTGAAGAATATAAACGTATTTATCCAAATATAAATATTCAAATACAAGCAGCTGGCTCATCAACTGCGCCACCGGCATTAACCGAAGGCACAGCAAATTTAGGGCCAATGAGCCGTAAAATGAAATCAAAAGAAGTTGAAGCATTCGAAAAACGCCATGGTTATAAACCCACAGAAGTACGGGTTGCCATCGATGCACTTGCGGTATTTGTACACAAAGACAACCCTATAGAAGGGCTACGTATTGATGAAATAGATGCTATTTTTTCATCTACTCGTAAGTGCGGTGCAACGCAGCAAGTTAACCGCTGGAGTGACGTAGGTTTAACTGGAGAATGGGCTGCCAAAGATATTCAATTGTATGGGCGTAACTCGGTATCAGGCACTTATGGTTACTTTAAAAAGAAAGCACTGTGTAAAGGCGACTTTCGTAATAACGTAAATGAGCAACCGGGTTCAGCATCTGTAGTGCAGTCTATTTCATCTTCATTGAACGCGATTGGCTACTCAGGAATTGGCTATAAAACCTCTGGTGTACGCACAGTTCCACTGGCCAAAAAAGGCAGCCACTTTGTTGATGCAACGCTTGAAAATGTAGCACAAGGTAAGTATCCGCTGTCGCGCTTTTTATACCTTTACGTGAACAAGCACCCGAATAAACCATTAGCACCAATTGAAGCTGAATTTTTAAAAATGGTATTGTCGAAAGATGGGCAGAAAATTGTAGAAAAAGACGGTTATGTACCGCTTTCAGCCAAATTGGCTGAAGTTGAGCTTAAAAAGTTAGGCTTAAATTAAGTCACTAAATTATACGCAATAAAAAACCGCTCATTGAGCGGTTTTTTATATTTACTGTTCAGGTACAAGCCTAATACTTATATGTTACCTAAGTTTTCGGCTTGTGCTTTACACTGATTATAGCTCTCAACACACTTAGCTGAGCATACTTGCTGCTTTAAACCTTCGCCAGTTGATTGTTGCTCACAACTACTTTCGCATTGATAGTTTTGTTGTGCACATTGATTTAACTCTGGATTTCCAGCGTTATTCTGACAACCTGCTAATAGCATAAATGTAAGGGCTACTGCGCTCATTTTTATTAAAGTATGCATGCTTATCCTTAAATGAAAGTCGCGGTTATATTAAACTTCAACCTGAAGGTTATCGATTAATCTAACACTGCCTAAATAGGCCGCGGCTAAAATAACAAATTTGTTATCATCGAGTGTAGCAGCTTTTAACGTATCTCGTTGAGCTATCGAAAAATAGTCTGGTTTTAATCCAGCTTGCTGTAAACTTTGTTTGGCTGTTTCTTCCAGCGTAGCAAAGTCAGTATTACCACTTTTAAGTTGCTCAGCGCAGTTATTAAGCACTTTAAAAAGTGCGGTGGCACTGTCTTTTTGCTCATTCGATAAGTAACCATTACGCGAACTCATAGCAAGCCCAGAGACTTCACGCATAGTTGATACACCAATAACTTCAACCGGAATCGATAAGTCGCGAGCCATAGTTTTAATTACTTGTAGCTGCTGAAAGTCTTTTTCGCCAAAACAAGCGTAATCTGGCTGCACTAAATTAAAGAGTTTAGTAACAACTGTTGCCACACCTCTAAAGTGCCCTGGGCGTGAACCACCACAATAACCTAATGAAATATCAGGTACATCTACAAAGCTTTGTGCAGCTAAACCATTAGGATAAATAGTCTCTACACTTGGCGTAAATACAATATCAGTTTCAAGGTCGGCTAAGCCACGCTTGTCCTCATCAAGGGTACGAGGGTAATTGTCTAAGTCTTCATTAGCGCCAAATTGCATAGGGTTAACAAAAATGCTTACTACGACTTTATCGGCCATCATTTTTGCTTTTTCGACTAACGAAAAGTGGCCTAAGTGCAAGTTGCCCATAGTGGGTACTAGGGCAATGCTTAATCCGGCTTGGCGCCATGCTTTAATTTGGCTACGTAATGATTTAATTTCAGTAATTGACTGCATTATTTAAACTCGTGTTCGGCACTTGGAAAGGCACCGCTTTTTACATCGGTACAATACTTTTTAACGGCTTCAGGCATATTGCCTGTTTCGAGTAAAAAGTTTTTCGAAAATTTAGGAATAAACCCAGCAGAAATACCTACTAAGTCGTGCATTACTAATATTTGACCATCGGTAGTATTACCCGCGCCAATGCCAATAGTAGGAATAGTTAATGCGTCGGTAACGCGTTTTGCCAGTGCGCTTGGAATACATTCCAGTACTAATAATTGTGCGCCAGCCGCTTCAAGGGCTTTAGCATCGGCAATTATTTTTAGTGCTTGCTCTTCTGCACGCCCTTGTACTTTAAAACCACCAAACACATGTACCGACTGCGGCGTTAGGCCTAAATGACCACACACAGGAATACCTTGTTGAGTTAGGGCTTCAATGCTCTCAAAAAGCCATTCACCCCCTTCTAACTTAACCATGTTTGCACCAGCACGCATTAGCTCAGCGGCATTTTTACAGGTGTCATTGGGGCTCGAATAAGTCATAAACGGCATATCAGCAATTACAAACAGCTCACGGCTACCCGCACGTACGCAACGAGTGTGATAGGCAATATCTTGATTAGTTACGCCAAGTGTATCGTCGCCGCCCTGTAATACCATACCCAAAGAGTCGCCAACTAAAATAACTTCAACGCCGTTATCATGAAATAACTTAGCAAAACTGGCATCATAAGCTGTTAAAGCAGTAATTTTATTTTTTTCTGCTTTCATTTTATTTAAAGTTGAAACTGTTATTTTAGACATAATTTTCTCACCGGCATAAGCCTTAGTTAATTACTGTGGTAATTGTTGTAAATTGTTAAGCGGTAATGTATTTGCAATAGTGTGTAGTGCAATGCCGCTGGGTAAAATAAGTTTTGGCGCAAGTTCTAGCAGTGGATACACAACAAACTCACGTTCAGTTAAACCATAATGAGGCACTATAAGGCGCTCGGTATTAATTGTTTGTGCGTCAAACAATAACATATCTATATCTAAAGTACGTGGCCCCCAACGCTCGGCTTTTCTAACACGGCCATGCTCAAGCTCAATTGCTTGGGTTAAATCAAGCAGCTTTTCAGGGCTAAGCGTAGTGTTTATGCAGGCAACGGCGTTAATATAGTCAGGTTGGTCTTGTGGGCCCATGGGCTTACTCGCATAGTAATGCGAAACACTTATAAATTCACAATCTGGCAGCTTTTTAAGCGCGGCAATAGCGTTATCAAGCTGCTTTTTTGGTGAGTTTAAATTGGCACCCAAACCTAAATAAACACAGTGCATAGAAGTTACTCTGTTGGCTTTTTAGGTGTGCGGCGGCGAGCGCGTCTGCGTGGTTTTGGCCCCGCAGGCTGACCCAAGGTTCTTACCATTTCTTTTTGGCCATTAATATCTAGGCTCAAATATTGTGTCCACCACTGAGCAAGCTCGCTATGTTGTGTTTCGCCTGCCTCTACACGCATTAATAAAAAGTCGTATGCGGCTTTAAAGCGAGGTTGCTGCGTTAATCTGTATGCACGTTGGCCGGCACGTTTATCTAAACGATGCTGTATATGCCAAATGTCGCGTGCGCCTAAAGTAAAGCGTTTAGGAACAGCTATGTGCTGGGCGTTATCGCTAAGTACACTATTAATTGCTTGCGAAAATGCATCGTATTCAGAGAGCTGCTCTTCATTTTGTACTGTTTTGGTGCGCTCTAATAGCGGAAACCAAAGTAGCGCAGCAAATACATACGCAGGGGTTACTTTTTTATCTGCGTTAATACGATCGTCTGTATTTTTAAACATGTTTTCAATAAAAGTGGCTTCAAGCCCGCCAGGATTATTATCTAAAATACGGTTTAGCTCTGGAAACAGTGAGTTAAATAGGCCGTATTTGCGCAGCATTAAGTAGTTAGCTTGTGCTTTGCCGTTTAAAAACAGTTTGAGTATTTCTTCAAACAAACGCGCTGGTGGTATGTTATCTAGCAAACTTGCTAAAGCAGTCATCGGCTTTTCGCTGTTTGGTGCAATTTTCATATCTAGCTTAGTGGCAAAGCGTACCGCACGTAGCATGCGCACCGGATCTTCACGGTAACGCGTTTCTGGATCGCCAATTAGCTCAATTTGTTTAGCTTTTATTGCGGCTAAACCATTGGCGTAATCGTAAATACAAAAATCGTTAATTGAGTAATAAAGTGCATTGATTGAAAAGTCACGGCGTTCTGCGTCTTCCTCAATACTGCCAAATACGTTGTCGCGTAGCAATTGTCCTTGCTCACTCGATTGGCTTATTTGGTTTTTGTCCTCTGGCGCTTCGTGGTGCCCGCGCATGGTAGCTACTTCTATTATTTCACGACCAAATACAATGTGAGCTAAACGAAAGCGGCGGCCAATTAAACGACAGTTTCTAAATAACTTTTTAACTTGTTCTGGCGTGGCATTTGTTACCACGTCAAAATCTTTTGGCTGTTGACCTAACAATACATCGCGAATACAACCACCAACTAGGTAGGCGTCAAAACCACCGTCTTTTAAACGGTATAAAACTTTGATTGCATTTGGGCTAAATTGTTTACGAGAAATACCATGTTCACCTCGTGAGATCACTAGCGGTTCGCTGCTTATTGCCGTGTTTTCGGCACTGGCATTAGGGCCGATTATTTGTCGACAAAATTGAAAAAGCTTGGAAATAATAGTCTGTCTCCTAGAAGGTGTTGATTGACTTGCCATTGCAATCAAAATTACAGCAAATGTAGGTGTTATAACCTATTACTGGCTGATTAATGTAAATAGCATATATTTAGGCGGCTATCATATACCAGCAAGGTTTAAAAATTAAGTTGCTGCACTGAAATTAAGCCATTTTTAGCGATTTTTATTTACTTAAAGGTCTAAATTATTGCGCGCGGGGAGTTGTGGGCTGCTAAATTTGAATTTCAGCAAGGTTTGGCACTTGATTTAAGCTAAAGTTATTTACCCCCCATGCAAGTAGTTGCTCAATATTTAAGTCCATAAGCTGGTTATGTACCGCTAGGCCTAAAAACGCGAACACATCGATAAGTACCGGTTTAGGGTTTTGCTTACAAATTGCTGGCGCATAATTTTGCTTTGAGAGCTTAAAGCCTGGCTTTGCAACCGCTAAGGGTAAATGAGCAAATTGGGGGACTGGGCTATTAAGTTGTTTAAACAAACTGATCTGGCGAACGGTAGGCTCAATTAGGTCAGCCCCTCTAACAATGCGCGTGATCCCTTGGTCTATATCGTCAATTACCACCACAAGCTGGTAGGCAAATAAACCATCGCTGCGCTTTATTATGTAATCTTCAGCAGCAAAGGCGTTATTAACGTTTATGTCGCCTTGAATTAAATCGTTAAATTGGTTGGTGGCAAAGCTTTGGCTAAGGCGCAGGGCACTGTGGGTTATATCTTGGTGCAGGTTTTTACAATGACCTTGGTAAATTCCGCCAATAGCTTTAATTTGTTTGCGCGAGCAACTACAGGCATAAATAAGGTTTTTATTGTGTAAAGAGTTAACAACATCTTGGTATAAATCTAAACGTTGTGTTTGATAAACGACGTTTTCATCCCAGTGCAGAGAATAGGCTTGTAAGGTATTTAGAATGTCGGTGTCGGCGCCTTTTACAACGCGAGTGGTGTCTATATCTTCGATGCGAACTAACCATTTTCCTTGGTTAGCTTTAGCATCAAGATAGCTACCTACAGCCGCTACTAATGAGCCAAAATGTAATGGCCCAGAAGGAGACGGTGCAAAGCGACCGCAGTATTTACGCGTTGGCGTAATAACGGCTGTAGTAAACATAACTAATTAATATAAGTTAATTAGCCACGTCCAGATTGCTTTTCTTTAATTTCTGCAAGTGTTTTACAGTCTACGCATAAATCAGCAGTCGGGCGCGCTTCTAAGCGGCGAATACCAATTTCGATACCACAAGACTCACAAAAACCAAAATCATCTTCTTTAATTAAGTTGATTGTTTTTTCAATTTTTTTGATCAGTTTACGTTCGCGGTCACGAGTACGCAGTTCTAAAGAGAACTCTTCTTCTTGCGCAGCACGGTCAACTGGATCAGGAAAGTTAGCAGCTTCATCTTGCATATACGATTTAGTACGATCAACTTCGTTGCGTAAATCGTTACGCCAAGTTTCTAAAATTGTTTTAAAATGAACACGTTGTGCTTCATTCATATACTCTTCACCTGGTTTTTCTTGGTATGGTTCTAAACCGGCTTGAGCCAATAATCCTAATCTATTTTGGTTTGGCATAACTCTCTCCTAAATCCTTAATTTAATGCCTCAGCATTAGCCGGCGGTATAAATAACAGAATCTCATACCCTAGGCAAATTTATTTTTAATTAATCGAATTAGCTGTAACCACGTTTATTGATTTAAAAGTATGATAAGTAATATTTGTACTTTTTTTAATCGCACTATCGGTTTCTAAACTTGCCTATATATGTGGGCTAAAATTTAAAAAACAAGGTGTTACTTAAAGTTTACTTTATATATTTAGCCCATTACCGCTGCTTTATATTTGTATTTACCAAAACCTAATTACAACACTTTGTATTAAATGATGATTATATAAAAGGGAGCTTCTCTTTTAAGATGATTTCGTTGGTAGAAATATCTGCTTTATATGCTAATACCTCAACGCCTTGGTTAATTGCCTCATTTAGTAACTGTGCATATTTATTGTCTATATGAGCAGCAGCGCTTACCTGGTTTATTCCCTGGTGCAGTACAGCAAAAAGCAATACTGCACGATGACCTTGCTCTACCATCTCTATTAATTCGCGAATATGTTTTTGCCCGCGCAGAGTTGGTGCATCAGGAAAGTAGCCTTGGCCACTGCGGGGGTTATCTTGGCTTAATAGCGTTACCGATTTAACTTCAACGTAGCAATTAGGACGCTCATCGCTGGTTAGTAAAAAGTCGATACGGCTGTTTTCGTTGCCATATTTAACTTCGCTTTGTAATTGCTCATAATTGCTAAGCTCACTAATAAGATTGGCATTTATAGCTTCAGCAACAACTTTATTTGCCACTGCGGTATTAACGCAAATAAGTTGCGATAAGCTATTTTGGGTGAGCTCTAACGATTGCGGGTATTTGCGTTTGCTATTAGTACTGGTGGAGTAAAAAGCATTAAAACCGGGTTCAGCGCAGCCAGTCATTTTACCTGTATTGGCACAATGGGCGGTAAACTCTGAGCCATCACTGAGCTGTAAATCAGCTAAAAAACGTTTATAGCGTTTTAATAAGGTGGCTGATTGCAGGGCAGGTTGGTACTTCATAATAACTTCCGTAGCGTAATTTATGTTATTTATCTCAAGCTGTTGGGAACTCAAGCGCTCTATAGTAAACTCGGTGGCACATTTAAGTGCAAGGATATTCTAACATGAGTGAAAAATTTGTTGTTCAACTAAGCGAGCAGTCAGCACCAAGCCATTGGGGCGAAAACGCGTCGTTATCTTTTAATGAACACGGGGCAACCGTTCATTTATCTGAGCAAGAAACATTAAAAAATGTTCAAAAAGCAGCGCGTACTATTGCTACTCAAGGCGTAAAAGCTGTTGAACTAACTGGCGATACTTGGTGTACCGAAAGCCAGTGGGCGTTTTATCAAGGGTTTGTAACGCCTAAATCGTTAAATGGCGTTACCTTTGTTGACAACGCACAGTCAGATATTAAAGAGCTAGGTAACTTAAAAACCTCAGCTATTTGGGCTCGCGAAATGGTTAACGGTACTGCCGATGACATTTACCCAGAAAGCCTTGCTGAAAAAGCCGCTGAATTTATTCAATCGTTAGCGCCTGAGCATGTGAGCTACCAAATTATTAAAGGCGATGCATTATTAGAGCAACAGTGGATCGGTATTCATGCTGTTGGCCGTGGTAGTGTTCGCCCGCCAGTTTTACTTGAGCTTGATTACAACCCAACAGGCGACGCAAATGCGCCAGTAAGCGCTGCGCTTGTAGGTAAAGGGATTACGTTTGACTCAGGCGGTTACTCAATTAAGTCAAGCGAAGGTATGCTAGGCATGAAGTGCGATATGGGCGGTGCTGCTACAGTAACGGCTGGTTTGGCACTGGCTATTAATCGCGGTATTGAAAAACGTATTAAGCTGTTTTTATGCTGTGCAGAAAACTTAATTTCTGGCCATGCTTATAAATTGGGTGACATTTTAACGTATAAAAATGGCACTACAGTTGAAATTGTAAACACCGATGCTGAAGGGCGTTTAGTATTAGCTGATGGCTTAATGGCCGCAGGTGAGAGTGGTGCGCCATTAATTATTGATGCTGCAACACTAACCGGCGCTGCGCTAGTTGCTGTTGGCCAAGAGTACAATGCTTTGTTTGCACTTGATAAAGAGCTAGTACGTGAAGTTGAAGACTTTGCTTCTCAAGAAATGGAAGCAGCGTGGCCATTACCACTTGAAAAGTGGCATCAGCAAAACTGCCCATCGGCTTATGCCGATACAGCTAACAGCCGTGCGCAAAAAGGCGGTGGTTATGGTGGTGCATCAAATGCGGCTGGTTTCTTATCGCGCTTTGTAGCAAATGATGGCAAAGGCTGGGTGCATATTGATCTGGCAGCTGCATTTAATATGAGCAGCACTAACCAATGGGCTGCAGGCGCTACCACACAAGGCATGCGTACTGTTGCTCGCACCTTGTTAGAAAAAGCGTAATATTTGCAGAGTTAGTTTATTAAAAAATTATAATAGGCACCGTTTGGTGCCTATTTTTTTGTGCTGCAAACAAGCATTTTGATTTAAATTACGGTAAAATCCCTCGCCTTAGATGTTTGAACGTTTCATTTACAGCTTTAATCTAAGCTGCGCTCAAATGTTGTACTCACCACTGGGATCCTAACTATGTCAGATAAGTGCTATATCACGGCTCAACAATTACTTGAAGATTCATTTCGCGTAGCAGCGCAAGTGTATAATGATGGCTTTCGTCCAGATTTCATTATTGGTATTTGGCGAGGTGGTGCACCCATAGGTATTGCAGTGCAAGAATTTTACGATTACAAAGGCATTGAAACCGATCACATTGCGGTACGTACATCGTCTTATTATGGCATTGGAAAGCAATCTAAAGAGATAAAAGTACATGGTTTACACTACATTGTAGAAAATGCTAATGCAGGTGACTCATTACTCATTGTTGATGATGTGTTTGACTCTGGCCGCAGTATTTTTGCATTAAAAGAAAAGCTTTCAGAGCTAATGCGTTTAAACTTACCGCGCGATATTCGCATTGCATGCCCTTACTACAAGCCTAAAAACTCTAAAGTAGACATGAAGCCAGATTACTATATTCATGAGTCTGAAGAATGGCTAGTGTTTCCGCATGAGTTATCGGGTTTAACACCGGATGAAATTATTGCTGGCAAATCAGACCTAGCAAAAATACATGACATTTTGCTAGAAAAATAATCAACCTGCATAAATAAAAAAAAGGCCATTAAGGCCTTTTTTTATGGATAAAACTTAACGTTTCAACCTATGTAACCTGATGTAATAAATTACAATTGCGCAAAGCTATCTACATATTGGCTTAGGCGCGGTATATCTACTGCTAATAAACCTTGGGTACTTCTTTGTACTAAGCTTTTTTCTACGAGTTCTGTTACAACGCGCCTGTAAGCGCGCTCAGTGGTTGCAAAACGTTCTGCTTCGGCATTTACCGTAGGATATGCACGCAGCAGTGTAGGGTTGTTGTTCTCGGCTCTTAGTAGGCAGTCTTTAGCTATGTTATAGCTCAGTGGCAATAATAATTTATCTAGGTTTATTTTTTGATTTTCTTGAAATTTAGCCGCTATAGTTTGTGCTGTGTATAAACTCAGCTCAGGTTTTTCAAGTAATAACGCACGCCAATGCTTTAACTCAATTAAATTATAAGTTACATCGCTAAAGCAGGTTACTGTATAAATGCAGGGGTTATTATTGAGCGCTTCTATTTCACCAATGAGGGTGTTATTGCAATCGAGTTGACCAAGCAGCAGGCGTCGTCCGTTACCTACATCGTAACTAAACGACACAGTTCCGCTGCGCACAAGTACCAACTTAGTTAAAGGCTGGTCTTGTTGTATTAATATTTCTTTTTTTGATTGCTGATAACTACTACCGGCAAAGGTAAGTAGTTGTTCAACAAGATAACTGGAAAAATGGTATTGAAACATCAATCATACTCTTCGGACAATTGTCCTATTTATTGCACCTTAATGGCGATAGCATCAAAGCTCTAAGAAATTATGTTAAATTAATTAACATATCAGGTGCTGCTAATATAATGGGCTGGCACTGTTGGACTAATTATTTGAGCAGTATAGCTGCTGATAACCAACAGAGTTTTAAGCCATTTATAGGTTAACTTTTATTTAGCTGTTACGTTGCTGTACAGATTCAATGTACTAAAGTTTAATATGCAATGCTAACCTAAAGCCTAGGAGAGAACAATTGAGTTGGGAATATTTAGGTTATATAGCATCTGCTTTACTGGTTGCATCGTTAACAATGACCGACGTGGTAAAGCTGCGTTGGTATAATTTATTTGGGTGTATCGCCTTTACTATTTATGGCTTAGCTATTGGTGCAGTACCCGTTGCCTTTACTAACGGCTTACTCGCGTTTGTAAACGCGTATCATATTTTTAAATTATACCGTAATAAACAGCCAGAGCCTAAAAAGGATTAGCCTAAGCTAATCCTTTTTGGTTTTTATAAGATTGCGTCAAGCGCTATGCCGTCAACGCGGCGAGTGGGATATAACGACTCAACCACAAAACTAGGCACAAATCCTTTAGCCGAAGACACCACTACCTTTGACTTAGCGCCAATAATACGTGCGTTTACAATAACACCGCGATTGGTATAAGTAAGTGTGCCAGTCAAAGTGTATTCAATATGCGGGTAGCCTTTAATTTCTCGACCATTACGACTAAATGAAAAGTCGCCATTTGGGGTTACATGTACAGTTCCTGTGTGTTTGTAATCTACAACAGATAATCCAAACTCTTGTAGTTCAGTAATAAAGCTCTCAGCTAAATGGTTACCAAAAATATTAGTTGTTTGTAGGTTATCATCTAAATTTACAAAAGAAGTAATGGCAATAGGGGTATTACTATTTATGTAATTCATATTTTCAATTAGCTTCATGGCTAATTGTTCGGTGTAATTACTAAGTAATTTACTGCTATTTATTGGGCGGTAATTTTTTTCTGGAAACTGCCAGTTACTCACGCGAGGCGAGTCATTTTGAACGTGCCTTTTGTTATGAGAATAGTCATTATGAGGAGCGTGACCATTGTAAACAGGGTGACTAGAACAAGCTGAAAGTGAAAGGGTAAAAAGTGCCGATAAAGTAAGAGATATTTTTTTAGATAACATGTTTTCTTCCTGAAACATAAGAGAATTTTTAAATACCCCACTTTATCGACACACTTTTTGATTACTTTAATTAAATTTTATCATTAATTTGTTATTTTCAGTTTGTATTCAGTTTATTGCGCAGTCACAGCCTCTTTTTCGTAACGAAGTTTGCCTGCAATCCATGTTTGTAATACGTTTATTTTATATAGTTCATCAACCGGGGCTTTAAAATAATCTTTATCTATTAAAATAAAGTCGGCCCACTTTCCTTGCTCTAAACTACCCACTTTAAACTCTTGATGCGCTGCATAAGCGCCGCCTAGGGTAAAAGCACGCAGTGCGTCTTCACGGCTTAATACTTCGCTAGCGCGCCAGCCCTGGGTTGGTTGTTGGTTGTGATCCATACGAGTAATTGTTGCATACAAGCCATCAAAAGGATTTGCCAATTCTATTGGGTAGTCAGATCCTGCTGCAATCACTGACCCTTGTTTTAAAAAGGTTTGCCATGCATAAGCACCCGCTAATTGCTTTTCGCTTAAGCGTTGCTCTGCCATGTGCATATCAGAGGTGGCATGCACTGGTTGCATTGAAGGAATAATTTTTAATGTTTTAAAGCGCTTAATATCATCAAGCGTTACTATTTGTGCATGCTCCATACGGTTACGTAGTAAAATTCCGCCGGTTGCTTTAAATACATTTTTATAAGCATCTAATACAACGTGGTTAGCTTTGTCGCCAATTGCATGGGTGTTGGCACTAAAACCGCTTTTAAAACTAAGCGTAAATAACTCTTCTAGTTTTTGCTGGGTTTCGAGCATTAAGCCATGGTGGTTTTTTCTATCGGCATAATCCTCAATTAGCGCCGCGCCACGCGAACCTAATGCGCCATCAGCATAAACCTTAACGCTGCGAATAGACATAAAGTCGTTGGCATCTTGGTATCGACCTGCTTTTAACATGGTTTTTAAATCAGGACTCGCGCCACTGAGCATTGCCACAATACGCAGTGGTAAATTGCCTAGTTCACCGCGTTCTTTGTATAATTCCCAAGTGGTTTTATCTATACCCGCATCATGGGTTGAGGTAATCCCTAAACTTAATAAATGATTACCGGCAGCATCTAAAGAGTCACTAAGAGTTTGTTTTGATGGTTTTGGCATAAATTGTTTAATTAACGATTCTGCTTTATCTACAAATATACCAGTAGGATTGCCAAATTCGTCTTTAATAATTTCGCCGCCTTCTGGCGATTGGGTGTTTGCAGTAATGCCCGCAAGCTCTAGGGCTTTGCTATTTACCCAAATAGCGTGGCCATCAATTCTCGATAGTACAATAGGGCGATCGCTCACTACTTTATCTAAATCGGCAGCGGTAGGAAACTGCTTTTTTTGCCACAGCTCTTGATTCCAGCCACGGCCAATAATCCAACCTTGTTTGTTATTTGCAAATACCTTGAGTTTATTAGTAACTTCATCAATAGAAAGCGCACCGCGTAAATCTAATTGTGACAGGTTATTGCCTAAACCAATAATGTGACCGTGTGCGTCAATTAAACCCGGTAATAGCGTATTGCCATGAGCGTCAATAAGCTTGGCATCTGGAAAGCTATTTTTCAGCGTATCGCCGCCAAGTTTAACTACTTTACCGTTTTTTATAACTAAAGTAGAAAACTGCTGCACTTCACCTTTGTACAAAGGTGTGTAGCCGTTGGCGTTGTAAATAACTTTAGTTTGCGCAACCGCAAGGCTTGAGCCTGCGCAAAGGCAAGCGAGTAGCAAAGGTTTGATTATTTTTTTGAGTGGCATAGTGAGCTTATTTTTATTGTTAATGGCTTTAACATAACAAACTCACTTTTATAATACCAACCACTTGAGGTGGTTGGATTGTTATTTGTGCAGAGTAAGCCAGTTAATTTATTGGTAAATTAATTACTGACTTGCATAAAGTGTAAATTCGCTTAAAGAAAGGTGGCCGTCTTTGTCTTTATCGTAACTTGCAAAACGAGACCATAGGGCAGGGTCACTGGCTGTTTCTGCTCGGCTTAATAAGCCGTTTTGGTTACGATCAAATTTTTCAAATTGCTTGGCAATGTTATTGCTGCTGGCAAAGCTTGGTGTGCTACAAATACTAAGCGCAACGAGCGCTATATAGCTTATATTTTTCATAAATTACTCAGTAGAGGTTATTCGTAAGATAATTTTTAAATTCAACCAATGAAATTTTATTATCTTGGTTTTTATCCCATTTGCTAAAGTTGTTTAGTAAGTGCGGTTGAGCCTCAAGCTCATGGTGAATTAAATAGCCGCTTTGATCTGTATCAAGGTGATCAAAACGTTGCTTTACATCAAGTGCTAATGAATTAAAGCTTAGTAATAATAAGCAACTAACTAAACAAGCGCGTATCTTCATGGTGCTCCTTCGCAAAGCTCATTTTAATGTCATTCGTAATAAAATAAAGTACTTGCCATAATTTAACGCCCAACATTAAATCCATTTACACACTCCCTCAGGGGTTATAGCAAATACTTTTAGTTAATTTTACAAGATTAAACTTGAATTTAAACTTAAGGCTTAAACGCCTCAAACTCTTTTTTAGAGATCATTTCATCGTTATTTACATCTAAATCAGAAAACTGTTTCATTACTTCTTTATCTTTTTTGGCTTCGGTAATAGATATTTTTCCATCCATATTTTTATCTAAAAAAGCAAAACGAGCATTAAACGATGAAGCCAGGGCAGTAGCACTAATAACTAAAAACAGTAACGAAAATGCGGCTATAAGCTGTTTCATAAAAAACTCCTTTGGTTACTAGGTTAGTTACTTAATAAACTGTTTAAACTCATCTAGCGACAACTGACCATTTTGATCAGTATCTATTTGTGAAAAGTTTTCATGAAGTACAGCGTCCTCACCAGCTTCAGCTTCGCTGAGAGTACCGTTACTGTCTTTATCAAGTTCATTAAAAGTAGCTTGTACATCCATTGCCAGCGCGTTAGCGCTCAAAAAGCCTAGCGCAACGATTGGCATAATAATTAAAAAGCGATTACTCATGGTCATTTCCTTATAAGATAAACTTAGATTAACTATTACAAAAACGATGCCAATTATTTTTATCTTTTAAATTCAGTTGCTTATGGTTTTTGGTGTTATAGGTTAAGCAAGTTTTACAGGTATCTGTGTGTTTTTTGCAACGAAATTTGGCTTATAAATAAAGAAGCAATACAAATCAAAGAGTTGAGTTGTTGCTGTTTGGCAACAGGCGGCTTTACAGTACGAATAACAGATATATAAATTGATTCAGCTAGTGTATAACTTAAACGCTTAATAATAGGCTGTTTAAAGTTACTAAAGGATGGATGCAATGCCAGCAGCGATGGCTGAAAAATACAAAGCAATACTTAATTGGCGCCCTAATTTAATTAGCCAGTTTGTAATGAGTATGCTGCTGTCGTTATTACCCTTATCGTTAGTGGTTATTGTATTTTTAAATGCGCTTAATAAGCAGTTAGCTGTAACTCAGCAAATTGTTAGTAATAACTACCAAGTAACTAAATCGTTTAATATTTTAAAACAAGAACTCAATAGTTTAGAGCGCGCTACTCGGCAAAATTGGGTACTAAAAAGTGAGTCACTCGATACGCTCATAGTTGATAAGTGGCAAGCATCGCTACAAAGTATTGAAGATCTTACACGTATAGCGCCCAGTAAAAGTCACACCGCACAATGGCAGCGTTTAACGAATACTCTGCAACTAGCACACACTCAACTTGTTGAACAAAAACAACAGCAGGTAGCCTTGTTTTTACCTATTAGCGATTTACTCGCCGAACTTACCTTATGGTTACGCGATAAAAGCGAAACCCAAATTACTAATAATCAAAAAGAAATAGCGCAGTTACAAACTTCATTTATTAACTGGCTGGTGGCGCTAATTCCGCTAACACTCTTAGTAGGAGGCGGTTTTTTGTGGCGTATAAGTGGCCGCTTAAAAAGCTTGACTAAAATTATTGGTAAATTAGGGCAAGGTGACTGGCAACAAAAAATAGCCGTGCAAGGCTCAGCAGAGCTAGTTGAATTAGGTAATAAATTACAATGGGTGCAAGCTCAGTTACATATACTTGAGCAGCAAAAAGACACCTTTTTACGCCACGTTACCCACGAACTTAAAACACCTCTAGCCTCAATGGTCGAGGGCACCGACTTGCTCAGCGATGAAATAGTTGGCCCTATAACTAAAGAGCAACGCGCTGTACTTGAGCTTATTAGCCAGTCTATGGTGCGCCTTCGTACTATGATTGACAGCCTACTTAGTTATAACGCGATTCGTACTAGTAAAGACAGCGTAAGTGAGGTTGAGTTTAATCATTTAATTAATAAAATTAATAGTCATTTTGAGCACCGCCTAACAGCCCGAGAGCAAATCCTTATTTGGCATAACAACTTACCTAATAAGGCGCTTGCGTTACCTGGGGAGTTAATTGAAATGATTTTAGTGCAATTAATTTCTAATGGCTTAAAGTTTTCACAACACGGGCAGGCAGTATCTATAGCGTTAACCTTTGAGCACAGTAAGCTAAAAATGGCGATAAGCGACGAGGGATGCGGAATTAAAGAGCACGAAAAAGCACATGTTTTTAGCGCATTTTATCAAGGTAAGCATAGCAAAAATGTTACGCTACAAGGCAGTGGCTTAGGCTTAACTATTGTTAAAGAGTCAGTAGAGCAATTAAACGGACAATTATTAATAGAGCAAAATGAACCCCAAGGTTGTCGATTTTTAATTACGCTTCCCATAATAACAAATCAAGGAGTTAACTAGCATGACCTCGCGTTTAATGGCTATTTTATGTGTGTGTGGCAGTGCCATCATTTTATCGGGGTGCAAAACTAATAACCCCCAACAGCAAGTGGTTGATAGCCCTGTGGCGCAAACTCAAACTAAAGTAACGAGCGATAAAAACAGCCAGCCAAGCCCAAAGCCTCGGCCTAAAAGCGATCCTATGTATCCCCCTGCGGAGCAAGTAATAGCCTGGCATGCTAATAAATGTGGTGGTTTTAAGTTAACCCCAGATAACAAAGATTTTGTTGGCGAAAAAGAACTAAAAAACTTTTTTCAATTTATGTGTTTAAACACTAGTAGCGATCCTAATACGGTAATGAGTAAGTTACTTAAACTTGACCAAGCTTACTATTGGCCAGACGATATAAAACAGTATTTATGGCTACAAAAACAACAAGTAACACTACAAATAAATGCTAAAAAAGAGCAGCAAGCACTTAATAATAAAATGCAACAAACGCTCTCGTCATTAGCAACCATAGAGCAGCAACTGTTATTACGCGAAGAAACTAAGGAGCAGTAGTTATGCCAGCAATAAAACCGCAAGGTGCAAAAGTATTATTAGTGGATGACGATGCCAGCTTATTAAAATTGCTCGCTATTCGTATCGAATCAAAAGGCTACGAGGTTACCACCTGCGAGAGCGGCCTAATTGCGTTACAAATATTAAAAAGCCAAGTGTTCGATGCCGTAGTAACCGACCTGCGCATGGACGAAATGGATGGCATGGCACTGCACCGCCAATTGCAAAGCCGCTATCCGGCATTGCCCGTTATTATGATGACAGCGCATGGCTCTATTCCTGATGCGGTAGAGGCTACCAAACAAGGCATTTTTGCATTTATTACCAAACCAATAGATAAAGACGAGTTATTCGACAGCTTAGCAAAAGCGATAGAAATACACGGCGTAAATGCCGATGAAATAATACCCACTAGCAATATAGTTACCCGTAGCGGCGCTATGCTACATTTGCTAGAGCAAGTTAAACTGCTAGGGCCAACGCAAGTTAACGTATTAATATCGGGAGCCAGTGGTACGGGTAAAGAGTTATTAGCTCAAGCTATTCATCAGCATAGCCATGTAAGTAAAGGCCCATTTGTAGCGATAAACTGCGGCGCAGTACCGGGTGAACTGCTAGAGTCAGAATTATTTGGTCATAAAAAAGGTTCGTTTACTGGGGCAATAAAAGATCACCAAGGACTGTTTCAACAAGCTGAGGGAGGCACCTTATTTTTAGATGAAATAGGTGATATGCCGCTTAATTTACAAGTTAAGTTACTGCGCGTATTGCAAGAAAAAACCATACGTCCAGTCGGCTTTCAAGAAGAAATAGCCATAGATGTTCGCATTGTATCGGCAACTCATAAAAACCTCCCCGAAGCGATTATAAATCAGCAGTTTAGGGAGGATTTATACTACCGCTTAAACGTGGTTAATTTAAAACTCCCTCCTTTGTGCGAGCGTCGCGAAGATATAAGTCTACTTGCACAATACTTTAGCGCCAGTATTGCAAAGCGAATGAAGCAAAGCGAAAAACACTTTGCCAACGACGCCATGCACGCACTCGTGCGTTACGACTGGCCAGGTAATATTCGCCAACTTCAAAACGTGGTAGAGCAAGTTGTAGCACTTACCCCAAGCGAAGTTATTTCAGAGCATTTAGTGCTAAGTGCATTAAATAGCAACGAAAAAAATGTAGAGCCATTGTCGCTAAACGACGCTAAAAAAGAATTTGAACGCGACTACGTAATAAACACCCTTAAAATGGCTGGTGGAAATGTCGCCGAAGGCGCAAAACTAGCTAAACGTAACCGTTCAGATTTTTATAAACTGATTAAAAAGCACAATATAGATGTTGATAATTTAGCTTAAATAACCAATTTATAGGAACTAAACATGCAGTTATTTATGGTGTATTTAGGTGGGCGAATTCAGGGCTGTCATATAGAAATGCACGACATTCGTTTTGTAGTTGGGCAAAACATTGAGCAAACCTATACTAAATTAAAAAGCCAATGGGTGGGCGACAAAAACAGCGTGCATATGGATAGCTATATGGCAATTAACCACATAGATGGTTATAAAGTTACAGTAAGCGACACGCCCGTTGAGCAAACTAAACAGCTTTACTTTGTAAACTTAGGCGCCTACAGAAGCGATTTAATGGCTGAGCAACACGACTTTGCACTGTATGTAGCAAGCAGTAGTCAAGAGGCCAAACAGCGCGCTAAAAACGATTTACTCGCTGGCTTTAGCCATATTCATAAAGATGATTTACACGACGTAGACGATTGCTTTGCAATAGATTTACTCGACAGCCAGCTTAGTATAAAACTGACCCCAAGTGGGCAAGCACAAAAAATTAAACCTGATTGGTTTGGTTATCATGTACTTTAAACACATAACGCAGGATTAAGAATCCTGCTCGTTTTGTTCTTTTTTTTCGCTTTTAGCCGCCATTTTAAAGGCTACAACCACTAAGCCAAACATTGCAAATGGTAGCGCTGCTAACATGTATTCAATCATGTTACTGTCTTGATAATCTGCTTGCATAAAAAAGTGCCCCACCACACACATTAAAATAACCACCAGTAATATAGGCAGTAGCATGAGTTCTTTTTTTGCAGAGTGCTTTTTCATTGTTGTTATGACTTTAGCTAAAAATAAAGCGCTATTGTAATGAGCAAGTTAGCGGTAGGTCAAACTACTCAGACTTTTAATATGGTTTTGGGTATAATTAGTACCATTAATTGCAGTTTTGGTATTTGTTTTTGGAGGTTACGTGGATAAAGCATTGGAGCAGGTTTACCTAGTTGGTGGTGCAGTGCGTGATTTACTGCTAAAAAGAGCATCAAATGACAACGATTATGTTGTTATTGGCGAAACGCCACAGACAATGGAAGCGTTAGGCTTTGTGCCAATAGGTAGCGACTTTCCGGTTTACTTACACCCAAAAACCAAAGAAGAATATGCACTTGGGCGCACTGAGCGAAAAAGTGGTAAAGGCTATACCGGTTTTGTGGTTGATGCCAGCCCAGATGTGACTCTAGAGGAAGACTTAGCCAGACGTGATTTAACTATAAACTCTATGGCGCTCGATGCTAACGACAATATAATTGACCCATTTAACGGCCAACAAGACCTTAAAGATAAAATACTGCGCCATACAACAGATGCATTTGTAGAAGACCCAGTGCGGGTGTTGCGTATAGCTCGCTTTTTAGCCCGTTTTGGCAGCGAGTGGCGTATACATCCGAGCACTTATGCACTAATGCAACAGCTTAAGCAGCAAGGCGAGCTTAATCATTTAGTGCCAGAGCGAGTATGGTTAGAGACCGAAAAAGCCCTGGGTGAAAAGCATCCCGAACTTTATTTTCAAGCGTTGCAAGGCTTAGGGATTTTTCCCGAGCTTGAGAAAATGGTTAATGTGCCGCAACCTAAACAACATCACCCCGAGGGTGATGTGTTTGTGCATACCATGTTAGTACTTAGGCGTGCAGCCGATTTGAATTTTGATTTAGCAACGCGTTTTGCTGCATTAACTCACGACTTTGGTAAAGCGATCAGTTTTAAAAAACGCGGTAATTTACGTGGCCATGAACGAGATGGGGTTGCTGTAGTTGAACAGTTTTGTGAACGTTTAAAAATACCTAATTGCTTTCGCGATATTGGCGTACTTACTAGCGATAATCACACTCTTTGTCATACATTAGAGCAATTAAGGCCCGAAACGGTTCATAAGTTAATTGTGACTAATTTAAACGCCTTGGTTCATCCACAACGTTTTATTGCTTTTACTCAAGCATGCCAATGCGATGCACAAGGGCGCGGCGAAACACTCGTAGATAAACCTTACCCGCAAGCAGCTAAGCTGCGTGCTATTCATGCAGAACTATTAAAGCTAGATAAAAAACAAGTGGTACAAGCTGCACTTAACAGCGGCAAAAAAGGCCCAGAAATAGGCGAGGAAGTTAAACAAGCGGAAATAAACTGTGTAAAAGCGTTTTTAACACGAGAAAAACAGGCACAGTGAGTAGGGTATTAAAAGTAATTAAATTAAGTAACTTGATGTGCTGTTATCTTTATTGCACTGGCGCTGCGTTACTTTTTTATAGTTGCGGTTTTGGCTCTGCTCGCTTACAGGTTTAGTGCTTGTTGTTGGCCTATATAATTCAAATATAAAATCTAGCTCTTCTTGTTCTAATAGTGGGTGCATGATTAAACCTTAGCTTAGTGTGATTAGCGCTAGGTTAGGGTCTTGCCACTGAATTAAAAGTGAACAGTTACATTTTAACTCTTACTAAATTGTAACCCAAAAAAAGCCAACCCAGTGGCGAGTATTAGTTAAGTAAATTACAACCCACTTTTACTTAACTAATGGCAGGCTTACAGTAAACACTACGCCATCGCCCTGTTGATTGTTTTTAGCGGTTACACTGGCATTATGGTAGTCGCACACCAACCTTACAATATAGAGTCCTAATCCTAAATGTGGCTGTTGCTGCATTTGCTGGCTACGCACCGACACCATAGAATCAAAAATATGCTCAGTTAAACCTGCAGGTAATAATGGACCATAATTACCTACGGTTAAAATTGCTGCACTGTCGTTTTGTTTTAAGCTAACACTAATTGGCTTTTCTGCGTGGCTAAATTCAATTGCATTATTAATTAACTTATCGAGCAGTTGCGCTATAAACTCTGGTGCGCCTTGCATAGGAAGCGCAGCTTGGCATATATCAAGTGTAAACAGCTGCTTAGGGTAAGTAAGCTGGTAGCCCTGCATGCAGCCACTTATTACTTTTTGTAAGTCGAATGGCTCAGGCTCATTGCTTTGAATACTTTGTTCTAAGCGAGTGGCTTCGCTCATGGTGGTAATAATTTTACCTAAGCGTTCAACGCCTTCACTGGCACGATCTAAGTACTTTTGACTCAGCTCGCTTTGTGGTTGCATTTGTAGGTTTTCGAGCGATGAGCGCACTACCGCAACAGGTGTACGCAGCTCGTGCGATAACCGCGACGACATATTTTCTAAATAGTTGGTATAGCCACCAAGGCGGCTGACTATATTAGCAAAACTGCGTGATAGATCGCCAATTTCGTCATTAGCATCGCTGTAATTAATACTGCCAGTAACTCGCCCTTGTGCATCTATAGCTTGCTCTGCAGTATCGCGCAAACGCCTAATACGGCTCGATATTCGAGAGGCAAAAAAGAATAACGTTACTGTGCCAATAAGCATCACGGCTAAAATAACGTTAAATAATTTTTCGAGCGATTTATTACGCAGTGTACGTACGCCATTGGTAGTTTCCTCGGCTATTACCGCGCCAATTACTTTATCTTGGATCCAAATAGGGTAAGCAGCCGATAAAATAACGGCTTTACTGTCGGGGGTTAATCGCCACGATGATGCAGGCTGGCCTTTTAGTGCTTTGGCTAAATGACTGCCTTGCATAGCTGCTACGTCGTGCAGAGTATCTAAAAATTCGTTTTCGGGGCGTGTTAAAATTTTATAATAAAGGGGATGCAAGTAGTTTTGCTCAAACTGTTGCCACCAAGTTTCAGGAGCTTGATTGGCAAGGCCGTCAGCCCATACGCCATCGGCATGATGAATCGAGCCCGATTGTGCTAATACTCTATGATGCTTATCGACCACCCAAATACGGCTGCCACTGTGGCCCATGCCTTTTAAAATACGATTAATTTCGGGAGAGGGCACAAGTACTGAACCTAAATCGCTGGGGTTATTTAAATTTGAGGTCGACATTATTTTAGGTTCTAACAAGGGCTCTTTGTTATCTACATCAACAATGGCAAAGCCAAGCTTATTGCCAAGCATACTAATAGGAAAGCGTAGCTCAATATTGTAGCCAGCCGCCGTACTGCTAAAATAGCCCTGAATTTTTGTAAAGGGTACTTTGCTATCTGCATTAAAAGCGTTTACCCAGCCATCTTGCCGTGGCGCAATAATATAGCGGTTAAACTGCCCATCAGGTGTTTTTAAGCCAATTTTTAAATGGTCGTTATTAGTAATACTTAAACTGTTTTTTGGCCGATAAACGAGTTGGTTATCAGTTACTTTAAACAGTGCATAAAGGTAATTATCAAACTTTCCTACCATGTGCTCAAACGACAGATCGCTGGCTTGATGCTTGTTGTCGGTTTTTTGTAAGTAGCGTTTGTCGTATTGCCAAAATAATGCCTGATAGCTCTCCCAATCTGTGAGCTTACCATCGAGTTGAATAGGATTTTTAAGGTTGTACGCGTATAGATCGCGGCCCTTTACAACTTGATCTAAAAAACTAGTTTGCTGATCAAATAATGCAGGGCGTTCATGCAGGGCAGTGGCGAGGGCACGGGTAGTGCCTACTAAGGTTTTTTCTTGGCCTTGGCGTAAAAACTTTTCCATTTCCCACACATATTCGTAGCCCAACCAGGGCAATAAAAATAAAAAGCAAGAAAGTAAAATAAACTTACTACGTAGGCCAAATCGCAACATTAAATTTGCTCCCACCTGTAGCCCATGCCATACACTGTATCTATGCAGTCAAAGTTACTATCGAGTGCTATAAATTTTTTACGAATACGTTTTACGTGTGAAGTTATGGTGCTGTCGTCTACATAAATTTTAGCATCACTCATTAATTCATTACGGCTTTTAACATGTCCGGGGCGCTGTGCGAGGGAGTGCAACATCCAAAATTCGGTTACTGTTAAATCAACTAATAGTTGTTGCCAAAACACCTGCATGCGCTGTGTGTCGAGCGTTAGCGGCCCACGAGTTATAAGTGCATTTTCGTCGGCAGGTTGTTTAAGTGCTTCCATACGACGAAATAGCGCACCAATACGCGCCGCTAAATGAGCCAAACTAATATCTTTTGTGAGGTAGTCGTCGGCGCCCATACGTAGGCCGCATACAGTGTCTATTTCGCTATCACGAGCGGTTAAAAAAATAATAGGCAGCGTTTTAGACAGTGATCGCAATGTTTGGCACAGCAAAAACCCACCATCTATTTCATTACCTAAGCCAATATCAACAATGGCTAAATCGGGCAGGGCATTTTTAAACGCCGCTTCTGCGCTACTACGATTTGCATACCCAGTTACCTGATAACCTTGTGCGCTGAGCATTTCAGTGTAGTTTTCGCGAATGGCGGGTTCATCTTCAATGATGGCTATTTTTTTCATTTCTGGGTTTATCCTCTTTATTACCAACGCACTATAACGAAGTTTTTAAGCTAAGTACGCTTAAAAAGGCAATTGCCTTTTTTTTGCCACAATTGCTCAGTGGTTTGCCATTTTTGCTCCCCTTTGTTGCCACTTGAGCTTGTTTTAATACACCCATCAAAACAAAACATCATAAATTAAAAAGTAAGTTTAAGGATCAATCATGAAGAAGACATTAATAGCGCTAACCCTAGCGGCCGTTTTTTGCGGTCCCGCATTAGCATCAACCTCTAATAATACGGCTACAAAAGAAGCGCACACCGAAACCGCAATAGGCTTAGGATCGGGCGCTATTATAGGTGGTGTAGTAGGCGGCCCTATTGGTGCTTTTGTGGGAGCATTTGCTGGTGGTTTAATAGGCGATGCAAAAGTTGCTGATAACAAAATTGCCCAGCAACAGCGTGCAATAATTGTAATGACAGAAAAAACCAACGACTACCAACACCTGCTTAGCCATAACAGCCAGTTAGAGCAACAAATCGAAGTGCTTGCTAATCAAAATGAGCAGTTAACACAATCGCAAATTAATAATTTACTTGCCATGACAGTACAGTTTAAAACCGGCTCACGTGTTATTGCGCCACATTTTGCATTGCAGTTAGACCAACTCGTTACGCTTTTAAAAAACCAGCCACAGTTAGCGCTCGATTTAAGTGGGTTTGCCGATCAACGCGGTGATGAACAAGCCAACCTTTTACTTTCAAAAGCACGTGTAAATGCGGTGCAAAGCTATTTAATAAAACAGGGCGTAAGCCACACGCGCTTAAGCACGCAAGCATTTGGTGAGCAGCAAACACTTGCTAAAACTAACACAGTAGAAGACAACACGTTTGATCGGCGGGTAACCCTTACTACTCGTTTAATAAATCCTGTAAATAGCCAAACAGCAAGTAATTAAATTAAAGCCTTCGATGGAGTGATTTTATGTTTTTTTTGAGTAAACCAAGCAAAGTGCTTACCCTTAAATGGGTAAGCCTTTTTACACTGGGTATACTGGTGATGTTAACGAGCTTTAAAAGCCACGCACACTCTCCCAAGTTAGAACTTTTTGATAGCAGCGGCGCACAAGCAGGCCCTGCAATAATATTAAAAAGTGATGCAAATATGACATTAACCGGACTTATAAATCATGTTGTAGTTAAACAAACTTATCAAAACCAAAACCCGTTTGCTGTTAATGCGCGTTATGTGTTTCCGCTGCCCGATGAAAGCGCAGTACATGCTATGACCATGCGTATTGGCGAGCGAGTAATTAAGGGCCAAATTGATAAAAAAGTGGCGGCCGAAAAAAAATACGCAGAAGCCAAACAGGCCGGCAAGCAAGCAGCACTAGTACGCCAGCAACGCGCTAATATGTTTATTACAAACGTAGCTAATATAGCCCCTGGGGAGCAGGTTATTATTGAGCTGGAATATCAAGAAATAATTGATTACAGCAGCGGCACCTTTACAGTGCGCTTTCCGGGCACAATCACACCGCGTTATCATGTAACCCAAGGTGAAATTGACATAAATAAAGAAAGCCAAAAACCAACTAACTCGCTACCACATGGTTGGCTAAGCCCAGTTTATAGCACGCAAAAAAATGACGATAAGCCAAGTAGTCAGTTTAATTTAAACTTAGATATAGACGTAGGTTTAGAGCTGGTAGATATAAATTCTAAATTTCATAATGTAAATATTCAAAACACTGCATTTGGACAATACTCAATAGAGTTAAATGAGCAAAATGCGCTAAACCGCGACTTTGTACTGGAGTTTAAACCTCTGCAAAAAGAGCAAGCCCAAGCTGCATTTTTTACCGAGCAGTTTGAAAATGGCGAGCGCTACGGGCTCGCTATGCTAATGCCGCCTGCAGATAACTTTATAGCAACGCAGCGATTAGCCCGCGAAACAGTATTTGTAGTCGATACTTCGGGCTCTATGCATGGGCAGTCTATGGAGCAAGCTAAAAACGCATTGTTTTATGCGCTATCGCTGCTAGACAGTAACGACAGTTTTAACATTATAGGGTTTGATAATGTAGTAACCCTAATGAGCGATAAACCTTTAGTTGCAAGTGGCTTTAATTTACGCCGCGCAGAGCGCTTTATATATGGGTTACAAGCCGACGGCGGTACAGAAATACAAGGCGCACTTGATGCCGTTTTAGATGGTTCGCAGTTTGATGGTTTTGTACGCCAAGTAATATTTTTAACCGATGGTAGCGTAAGCAACGAAGATGCACTGTTTAAAAGTATTCAAGCTAAATTAGGCGATAGCCGCTTATTTACAGTTGGTATTGGCAGCGCCCCCAATAGCTTTTTTATGCGCCGTGCGGCAGATGTAGGCAAGGGCTCGTTTACTTTTATAGGCAGCACTAGCGAGGTGCAACCTAAAATGCAGCAGTTATTTGATAAGCTCGCACATCCTGCAATTACTAATTTAGCGCTAAGCGATGAAAACGGTAATAGCCTAGACTTTTGGCCTTCGCCACTGCCAGATCTCTATTTTAATGAGCCAATAATGGTGGCTATAAAGCTCAATAATGCCAGTAATGTAATATTAAACGGGCAAACTGCACAAGGGCCTATTAGTATTAACCTAAACACACAAGCAGGCTCAAATGCTAAAGGAATTGCTAAGCTGTGGGCTCGTCAAAAAATTAAGTCGTTGCTGCTCTATAACTCACAAAATGCAGTTAAAGACGAAGTGCAACAATTGGCGCTTACTCATCAATTACTCAGCCCATTCACGGCTTTTATAGCAATAGAGCAAACACAAATTAATCCAATAGCACAACAAACAGCTAATGCTACTAACGCAGTTCCTCAGGGTATGGCAATGCGTTTGCCACAAACCGATGGGCAAAGCAAAGTACATATAATATTAGGAATTTTATTGTTAAGTGGGTTTGTGCTAGTAAGGCGTTTTAAATGAAAAAGTGGCTAAGCGCGGGGCTATTAATACTTGGTTTGGGGTTATTTGGTCATGGCGCTTACATGCAAGGCAAAGCATGGCTGGCGCAATTACTAATTGAACAGGCCTGGCAGCAGGCTCTTAAAACGCCTGAAGCAAAAGTTAAGCCATGGTTTTACGCCGATAGTTATGTAACCGCACAATTAAATTGGCCGGCGCATAATGAAAAACTCACCGTATTAGCAGGTGCTAGCGGGCGTAATTTAGCCTTTGCGCCCAGCCACTTTTTACCCGCAGCAGAGCTTGGTAGTAAACAAGCTGGGGCACTCATTGCAGGGCATAACGACACTCACTTTGCTTTTTTACAGCACGTTAAAGTGGGAGAGCAGTTTACCCTGCAATTACAAAATGGCACCTTGCAGCATTATAAAGTAACCGGCAGCGAGGTAATTCATGGGTCAGAAAACACATTTTTACACACTGCACAATTGTATTTACTAACGTGCTACCCTTTTGACGCGTTAGCATCGGGAACCGAATTTAGGCTATTGGTTTCGGCCGATATGATATCGGAGGTAGTAAGATCGGTGGAAATATCCTCGCCCGACTCGGCGCTGGGGATATCAACCACTAATTCTTGATGACGTTGGCTGATCATTACGCCAACAAATACCACAAATATACTCAGCCACTGCCACAAGTTAAGCACTTCATTTAAAATGATGGCCGAAAGAATCAGCGTAAATATAGGAATTAAATTTGAATAAGCCGCTGCGGTTAATACCGATACCTTACTAATAGCGTAGTTATACATACCATAACCGCCTAAAGTAACAAACGAGCCTAAATATAAAATACTTAATAAAGCGGTTATATTGTGTTGATTTTCGCTTGGTAGGTCGATAAAAAGCAAAAACGGTGCAAAAAATAAACTGCCACTAATGCCTTGCAGCGCTATAAGCGTTAACGGTGAATAACGACTCGCTAAGTGTTTAATGCAAACGGTATAAAACGCCGCACATACCATGGCCATAAGTTCTAAAAAATTACCTAATAATGGGTTAGGCGCTTGATCGGAGTTTGGTGAAAGCACAGTGAGCAAAATGCTGCCACCAATACAAAAAGTAAAGCCAATAATAATAGATTTACTGATGTATTCTTTAAGCATAAAAAAAGCCAGTACAGCAATAATAATAGGCAAGCACGACACAATTACCCCCGCCTGCGATGCCGAGGTATATTCCATTGCATGGCCTTCAAATAAAAAGTACAAGCAAGGCTCAGCCAGCGACATAGCAATTAAATACTTCCAGTCACCAACTCTGTATTCAAAGCGTATTACATAGCGCCATAAGCACAGCGATAAAAATAATGTGGTTAGCATGCGTAAAAATATCACCAAAGCGGGGTCGTAAATAGCAATGGCATACTTAAGTGCAATAAAGGAACTACCCCATAAAAAGGTGGCAATAATTAAACATAAACTGGCAGGCATAGCAGGTAATTTACACAATTGAATAAAATCAGATCCTAGCATGAATATATTTTACTTGTTGAAAAATACCCAGCTGGTATAAATAAATTCATCTTTAATTATTCAGTAGTAAAAATAAATGCAAAGGGATCAGGTAATCGTTGTAAAGCTAGGTACAAGCGTACTGACTGGCGGCACCGATAAGCTAGATAAAGCGCATATGGTTGAACTAGTGCGCCAATGTTGTGAGCTTAAAAAGCAAGGGCATCACGTTATTTTAGTTTCGAGCGGAGCCGTGGCGGCCGGACGAGAACAATTACTAAAGCCCTGTGGCCGCAGCGTAATAGATAAGCAAATGCTAGCAGCAGTTGGTCAAGGCCAGCTCATTCATATTTGGCAAAGCTTGTTTGCTTTGTATGGTGTAAACGTAGGGCAAATGCTGTTAACCCGCGCCGATGTTAACGACCGAGAGCGCTATTTAAATGCCCGCGATACACTAAATGCATTATTAAACTACGACGTAGTGCCCATCATTAACGAAAATGATGCGGTTGCTACTAGTGAAATAAAAGTAGGCGATAACGATAATTTATCAGCGTTGGTGGCTATTTTAGCTAATGCCAATAAGCTGTTATTGCTTACCGATCAAGAAGGATTATTTACCAGCGATCCGCGCACTAATGCCGATGCCACATTAATTGGTGAAGTGAGTGATATTAACGACGAATTGCGCCAGCTTGCTGGTGGTAGTGGCACAAACTTGGGCACCGGCGGTATGGCAACCAAACTACAAGCAGCCGACATTGCAAGGCGTGCTGGGGTTGAGGTTATAATTGCCAAAGGTGCGGGTAAAAATGTCATTTTAAAATGTATGAGCGAGCAACTGCCCGGCACACGTTTTTTAAAGCTCACTGCGCCAAAAGAAGGGCGTAAAAAGTGGTTACTCGCTGGACCTAAAAGTAGCGGGCAAATTGTTATTGATGCCGGTGCAATAACCGCGCTGCAAACTAAAGGTGCAAGCTTACTTGCTAAAGGCGTGACCAATGCGTTGGGGGCATTTGAGCGCGGCGATCTAATAAGTGTAATAAATAGCGACAAACAACTTATTGCTCGTGGGTTAACCCGCTTTAGCAGCAGCGAAGTTAATAAAATTAAAGGCGCGCACTCTAAGCAAATAGGTGAATTACTTGATTACGATGGCGGGGCAGAAGTACTGCATCGCGATGACTTAATTTTACTGTAATAAAAAGCAGTATAGCTGAATAAATAAGCTCCCATTTTAGTAGCTAAATAATTAACCTGACCCGAGGTTGAGCTTACAAAGCTCAAATATACTGGCTGAGTATATTTGAGCTTTTTTGCTGCTATTTTTGTGTTAAAATCTGGCACCTTAAATTTGTTGTAAATAGAGTGCAGTTAATGAAATTAGTTCGTTGGTTATTAGGAAGTATAATTTTATTCTTTAATTTTGTATTTACGCCACGTAGTAAAAAACGTGCTCCAGAAGTGCAACAGCAGCTTGATCAGCAAACCGCACAATTTAAGCTTTATCAATTTAAAGCATGCCCGTTTTGTGTAAAAGTGCGCCGTGCTATTAAGCGCGAAGGCCTTAAAATAGAAACGCGTGATGCAAAAAGTAATGAGCAATATCGTCAAGAACTGCTAGAACAAGGCGGAAAAGTTAAAGTGCCTTGTCTGCGCATCGAGCAAAATGGCCAAGTAACTTGGCTATACGAATCAAACGATATTATTGCTTATATAAACAAAGTAGCAGCATAAATAACTTTACCATCTCACTTATTAAAAGAGACATTACCATGACAATTCGCACCCGTGTTGCCCCGTCGCCAACTGGCGACCCGCATCTTGGCACCGCTTATATCGCCTTATTTAATTACTGTTTTGCTAAACAGCAAGGTGGTGAATTTGTACTTCGCATTGAAGATACCGACCAAGTACGTAGCACTGCCGAGTCAGAGCAAGCAATTATGGATAGTTTGCGTTGGTTAGGACTCGAGTGGGATCATGGCCCAGATGTGGGCGGTGAGTTTGGCCCGTACCGCCAGTCTGAGCGTAGCGATTTATACAAAAAATACGCACACCAACTCGTTGACGACGGCAAAGCATTTTACTGTTTTGCAACAAGCGAAGAGCTGGATAAAATGCGCGAAGAGCAAATGGCAGAAGGTCTACGCCCTAAATACGACGGCCGTGGCTTAAACCACACAGACGACGAAATTAAAGCAAACCTAGCAGCGGGTAAACCTTACGTTATACGTATGAAAATCCCTAGCGAAGGCACTTTTAAATTTAACGACTACCTACGCGACGAAATTGAGATCCCGTGGGAAAACGTCGATATGCAAGTGCTATTAAAAGCTGATGGCTTCCCAACTTACTTTTTAGCGAACGTAGTTGACGATCACCATATGCAAATTAGCCATATTTTCCGTGGCGAAGAGTGGATTAACTCAGCGCCTAAACTATTAAAACTTTACGAAGATTTTGGTTGGGAAGCGCCAGTACTTGGGCATTTACCGCTACTGCGTAACCCAGATAAGTCAAAACTGTCTAAGCGTAAAAACCCAACCTCTATTAACTACTATAAAGAAATGGGTTACCTGCCAGAAGCCGTGCTTAACTATTTAGGCCGCATGGGTTGGTCAATGCCAGATGAGCGTGAAAAATTCACTCTTAACGAAATGATTGAAAACTTCGATATGAAGCGCGTGTCACTAGGTGGCCCAGTATTCGACGTAGATAAACTTAGCTGGTTAAACGGCATGTGGATCCGCGAAAACCTAACTGACGAGCAGTTAATTCAGCGCTTTGTTGATTGGAAGTTTAATGGCGAAATGCTAGCTAAAGTATTACCAGAAGCCAAAGCACGTATTAACACATTGTCGGACTTAGTTGACTTAGCAGGGCACTTTGTAGGCGGTATACCTACTTATGATCCTGCGCTATTAACAGCGGGCAAAGCCGATGAAGACGTAATTCGCCAAGCACTACAATTTTTTGTATGGCAGCTAGAAGGCCTACGTAGCTTTGATAAATCAGCTATTTTTGCCATTGCAAAAGAAGTAGCAACGTTCCACGAGCTTAAAATTAAAGACTTTTTAGAGCCGATTTTTGTGGCAATTACGGGTAAAACGTCATCTACCTCTGTGCTTGATGCTATGGAAATATTAGGCTCTGACCTATCGCGTGCTCGTTTACGTGTAGCATTGGCGCATTTAGGTATTTCTAAAAAGCAGGCTAAAAATATCGAACGTGCCTACCGCGAATACCCAAGTGCATAATTGCTAAATAATGCATTTTTAAAAGCCGAGCTTAGTAAATAAGTTCGGCTTTTTTGTTTCAGGTTGTTTAGTTATATGACATCGTATTTTGATATTGTTTAGTCTAAGCATTCATAATTTACTAAATGCTATAATGCGGCATATAAACTCATAGGAGGCCGTATGATTGCAACCGTTAAAAACAAAGCCATTTTTAGCAGTAATACATTTTCGATAAACCTTGTTACTTACCCAACTAATCACAGCGTAATGAACCACATTGATCCGGTGCAGCAAGGGCGCTATTACAAACTCAACTTTGTATTAGTAAAACCTAAAAGCGGTGGGGTGTTTAAATGCGCTAAATGTATTATTAACTGGTTTAATAGGGTGTATTTATTTAGGCCCGATAAGTACGAACACAGCGTATCTAAAATCGAGTCTGGAAAGCGTGTGCTACTGAGCTTTGCACTTAATATATGATTTATTAATAGTCGTAGGCCTGTCCGGTACATAAAACAGATAGGTCGCAATACGATACAGAGGTTTCGCTACAAGAGTTAATAGTAAAAGCATTTGCGCCTCTGCGCATGGCATCAGCTTTAAGTAAATCAATAGCATTTGATTTAGAACGGTTATAGCTTACATTATTGTTACCCATACCATCGCCATCACAGCTTTCACCTGCTATTCGGCCTAAAAGTGTAGCGCCACTTTCGTGTGCTTCTTGGTCGCTGTAAAACTGCTGCAAATCTCTTTTATTAACGTAGGTACCAATTTCTTGAGATAAAACGTCGTTGTCTATATCAGTATGAAAAGTCATGTTTGAGCAACCACTTAAAGTAGCCAGTGCAGTTATTATTGCCATAAAACGTAGCATATTAATTAGTCCTTTAATTTATTGTTTGAAGTAGTAAATTACTAACAAAATCGAATGTGGGCAATGTTTACTACTGAGTAAATTGTTAGTATTTGTAAATGACTTTATATGCACTCGGTTTTACTTAGCATAGGATAAGTAAACAAAAAGAAATGACAAATATTTACTAACCAATGGCATAAAATAGCCCACTCTAAACGCTGCGTTTTATAAAAAACATAGCCGTATCCCAAACCTGCAATAAATGAAACTAATACATAGCTAACTCCCCCAGCAAAATGTGCCAAAGCAAAAATACCTGCAGTAATTACAGGCGCAAATATTGCCAAGCGGGTAGGCGTAATAATTTGGCTAAGCTTGGTTTGTAATAAGCCTCTAAATAAAGCTTCCTCAGCAACACAGGTAAATAAAAGGTTTATAGCAATAAATGCTAACCAGAAGTCAGGAACCTTAGGGTTAAAGCTTACCAGCCCAAGCATTAAAGCTGCAGTAAGTGCGGCTAAAATGGTAGTAATAATTATTAAAATAGGGGGGTTAATTAATGAAGTCGTCTTTTTAGACTCTGCTTTTAAAGGCTTTATATTTGAATAAAAGTAAGCACAAAGAAAGAGGCCAGCCATAGCTTTATCAAAATTAGCATAAAGGGTAAAAGCAATTGCATCGCTGGTAATATGCTCGTTTATAGCAATAGGAAGGTTGTTAAAACCAGGCACCCAATGAAGCGCTAATGCCAATGAGGAAACTATAAAAACAGTGCTTAATATAGCGCGTATTATTGTTTGCTTTGTATATAGCACAAAGTGATATAAAACAACGTAAAGCCCAGTACTGAGCAGTCCATATAAATTTATATAACCCTCAAAATACGCACATATAACACTTAAAGCCATTAAGTAGTGCCAAAGTGGTTGCCGTATTATTGATACTTTACAGTACGGAAAAACACATATAATCGATAATGCTAATAAATAAAAAGTCATTATTTTTTTATTACTCTGTTTTATTTAGTAACTAATCTAACAGATTCGACCTCTCATTTTATTTTTTCTGTTAGTATAGCCAGGTTATAAGCCGTTTAAGTAGTGAACACCCTATGTTAAGTCCTTTTTATCAGCAACATGCTGATTATGTTTCGATCTCTCGTGAGCAAGGCTGTCGTTTCGCCAAGTGTATTGCTGATGATTACAACCCACTTCACGATAAAGATGCGAAGAAATTTTGTGCTCCAGGAGACTTACTTTTTTCATTAGTATTAGATCGTTACGGTATTAGTGAACGCATGGAGTTTACTTTTGCGGGTATGGTTGACGAAAATACCAAACTTAGCTTCCCTGCAGAGGCCGATGAATTTGATGTAACAAACGGCGATAAAGTAATTTTAAAGGTAAAACGCGAAGGTAAAACCAGCAAATGCCCAGCACTTACTAATAGCTTAATTAAAAATTATGTTGAGTTTTCAGGCGCGGCGTTTCCGCACGTGATTATTCCGCTCATGGGTAAGCAAGAGGTAATGATTAACCCTGCACGCCCGATGATTATTTACGAATCGATGATTATAAATCTTGATACTGTTGAAATTAGTGCACCGACACTTGAATTTGCAGAGCCTAGTTTTGAATACGCAGGTAAACGCGGCAAAATTACTTTGCGCTTTAATTTGCTAGAAAACGGTAAAAAAGTGGGTTTTGGTGAAAAGCACATGGTGGTATCGGGTATTCGCGAGTACTGCCAAGCTACGGTTGATGATTTGATTGCTTTTTACAACGAGCGCAAAGCAAATTTAAAACCAGCTTAAAAACGAGATGAATTTTAAAAGGTGCTATTTAGCGCCTTTTTTATTGGCACAAATAAAAGCAGATAAATACGATTAAATAGTTTTCTCAAGCACTCTAATTTACGGCATGAGTGAATATGAGTACAATAGCGCTCTTTGTCATTTTAAAGCTAAGCCTATGTCTGCCACTACGTTCTCATCACTTAATCTCGACCCGTTGTTATTAACTGCGATTGAGCAAAATAATTACACTCAACCTACCGCAATTCAGATTAAAACCATCCCGCCTATTTTAGCGGGCAGTGATGTAATGGGCAGTGCACAAACTGGCACAGGTAAAACCGCAGCGTTTGTACTACCACTGCTACACAAACTTTTAAACACCCCTAAAAAAGATGAGCCAGGTGTTGCTCGCGTGGTAATTTTAACGCCAACTCGCGAACTTGCTCAGCAAGTATTTGCCAGCTTTGAAAAATATGCCCAAGGCACCAATATTAAAGGGGCATTAGCGTATGGCGGCGCAAGCATAGGCCCACAAATAAAAGCCCTAAAAGATGCGCAAGTAATAGTAGCCACCCCGGGGCGCTTACTCGATCATATTGTTAAAGGCAGTGTGGTGCTTTCAAGTGTTGACTCACTGGTGTTTGATGAAGCCGATCGTATGCTTGATATGGGATTTATTGACGAAATTAAACGTATATTGCGCCATATTCCAGGCGATCGCCAAACTTTGTTATTTTCGGCGACTTTTGATGACAGCGTATTTGCGCTTAGTAAAAAACTACTTAAAAACCCAGAATTAGTTGAAGTTGATAAACGCAACTCAGCAGCAGTTGAGGTTGAGCAAGTAATTTACTCAGTAGACGAGGATCGCAAGCGCGAGCTGGTATCGCACATGATCGGCATGAAAAATTGGCGCCAAGTGCTTATTTTTACTCGCACCAAACAAATGGCCGACCAACTGGCTAAAGAAATGTGTAAAGACGGTTTAAAAACCGAGTCAATCCA
This sequence comes from Pseudoalteromonas nigrifaciens, assembly GCF_002221505.1. NCBI lineage: Bacteria > Pseudomonadati > Pseudomonadota > Gammaproteobacteria > Alteromonadales > Pseudoalteromonadaceae > Pseudoalteromonas > Pseudoalteromonas nigrifaciens. Next base: position 731,571 of record NZ_CP011036.1, read on the forward strand.
TGGTGATAAATCACAAGGCGCACGCGACCGTGCACTACAAAACTTTAAAGAAGGCATTACCCGTGTATTAGTTGCTACCGATGTAGCCGCACGTGGTTTGGATATTCCGACACTTAGGTTTGTAATTAACTTTGAACTGCCATACATAGCCGAAGACTACGTACATCGCATTGGCCGTACAGGTCGCGCTGGTGAGCAAGGGCTTGCAATGTCGCTAGTAAGTATTGACGAGCAATGGTTACTTGAAGAAATAGAAGTACTGTTAGATACCCGCTTAACGCCACAGTGGCTAGCAGGCTACGAGCCAGATCCAAACAAAAAGCCAAAAGATAACCGCAAAAACACCAATAAATCACGAAAAGACCGCGATAAAAAACGCATTACAGGACAAAGAGAGCCAAGTAGAAGACGTAAATAACAGTTTTTTAGTTTTGGCTTTCAATTGTCAGTGAAATAATACGACCCCGAAAAATAGCCGCGGGGTTGTATTAGGCTAAATTTAGCATTTAAAAGGAATTAATTTATGAACAAAGTTACTAAAATATGGTTGCTGTATTCAGGCATAGGTTTAGTTTTATCGCTGGCAATAATAAGTTTATTAGATGTTTTTACCAGCTTTAGGTTTATATCTAACGAAGGAGTTATTTTTGGTGTTATGTGCGCTGCTATGGGAGCTGCGTTAAAAAGCTATTCAGGGCAAAAGGTTAGTAACAAAAGCGGCCAGCAACAAAAGTAAACATAGTTAACATTGATAATAAAGCGCAAAATGCATTTAGCACATAACTGCTAATTCCCCCTTACCTTTAACTAAATACGTTACTTCTCAAATTTAAAATAAAAAAAGGCAAGCTATAAGGCTTGCCAAAGAGTGTAACTAATTAATCTGGTTTTGTATTAAATGCTTAGCCCTTAAGCTATTAACTTTTCAGCTAGATTTAATTCCATGGTGGCTTTTAATAAGCGGTATAAGTTAATTGATGCGTCAATTTCTTCTTTACGGTTAGTTAAGCTTTCTATATTTAAGCCCAGCGGCACGTTTAAATGCGCACAGCTTTTAAGTATTAAATCGAGATTTTCGCGGCAAATACGTACCGACTCACTCAGCGTATTGTTCGCATCAAGCATGCGCCATTTAGTGGCCTCTGGCACTGAGATCCCCAACCATTGCATAAACTCTAAGGTTTTTTCGCCGCCGCACGGAGTAAAAGTTAAAATAAGGCGCTTAGGCTCAAGCCCTTGTGCTTTACAACTACGTGCATAGCTAGTTATTAACTCTATTGTTGCTTGTGCGTCGTAAACCGCTTGCGAAATAAAGAACTTACAGCCTTGAGCGGTTTTTTCTATTAGGCGCTCGTGTTCATTACGTTTATTAGAATGACGCTCTGCAATAGTAACGCCGCCTAAAAAGAAGTCATCAGATTGCTCTGCCAGCGTTTTATACGCATCTGGTAGGCTTAGTTTTATATCGCCTATCGATGATGGGCTACCTACTAAAACAATATTTTTTAAATCGTAGTCGTTTTTAGTTTCACTTAGCCAATCTTTAAACTCGTTCGCACTGCGTTGCGCCACACTTTTATAGGTAATTACATCAAGGTGCGATAAGCCACGTAATAGGTTGCTGTATTCACGTGGATCGACAGTTTGCCTAAATGGAAACGGACGCGCTTGATTAGTACGGCTGCTTTCGTCTTGAATGTCGTAAATTATTACGCCGTCGTATTCAATTTCGTGTAGGCGACCCAATAGCTTTTCTGCAATGGTTTTTAGTTGCGCTTTATCGGTACCAATTTTTGGCGGCGTAGTACCAATAAGGTATACGCCTTGATTGCTATCTTCTATTTTCTCTTGAAGTGATAAAGCCATAATCCTCATTCCAGCTTAGTTTGTTACGATGGAATTAATATAGCAGCCATTTAGATGGCTAGATAGCTTTATTTAATGAAAGTTTTTCAATCGTAGTGAGGTTTATTCATACAAGCTCGTTACCAATTAGTAAATTTGATACAGTTGTTTACATAATAACAACGCTTTAGGCTCTTATTATTGGCGGCTTTGCGGCATAATCAGATGGTACTTTTTATTAAACTAGCTCAACGTTTAGCGATTAAAATTGATTGCTATAAAAGGAAAAACAATGAAATTTAAATTTTTAGCAACCAGTTTAGCGGTATCGCTGGCACTGTCGGGTTGCGCTATTGAACAAAATCAAACGAGCCAAGCAGTAACACAACAACAAACAAACACTACGGGCGAGGGCGTTTTTTCACAAGACTACTTACTAGAAGAGCTTGAAAATGGCTTGCGCGTTATGGTGGTTAAAACCGATTACCCTGATGTAGTCTCGTTGCAAATTCCTGTATCGGTAGGATCACGTAATGAAACGCAAGCGGGTAAAACGGGCTTTGCGCATTTTTTTGAACACATGATGTTTAAAGGCTCTGAAAAATTTCCTGAGGCTGTGTATTCAAGTATTTTAAAAAATTCTGGCGTTGATAACCGCGCTTACACCACCAACGATTACACTAACTATCATTTAAACTTTTCAAAGCAGCATCTTGATAAAGTACTTGAACTTGAAGCTGATATTTTTCAAAACTTAACCTATACCGAAGAGCAATTTAGAACCGAAGCGCAAACGGTAAAAGGCGAGTACTTAAAAAATAATGCCAGCCCAGTGCGTAAATTACTTAGCGCAGTACGCGAAGAGGCCTTTGAGCAACACACTTATAAACACACCACTATGGGCTTTTTTAAAGACATAGAAGCCATGCCTGATCAAATGGCTTATGGTAAAGAATTTTTTGCCAAATTTTATAAGCCCGAATATGTATCACTCGTAATTGTGGGTGATGTAGACCCAAAAGCCACTATGGCTATGGTTAAAAAACACTGGGGTGCGTGGAAAAAGGGTGACTATGTTGCCGACATTAAAGCAGAGCCAACACAGCAAGCGCCAAAATATAGTCATCAACAAAACCCAGGCTTACCAGGGCATTGGTTATTAGTATCGTATAAAGGCACTGCGTGGGAGCCGGCTAAAAAAGACAGAGCTGCGCTTGATTTACTCTCGCAGCTTTATTTTTCAAACAACTCAGATTTATACCAAGAGCTAGTGGTAGATAAACAAATTGCCAGCCAAATGTTTAGCTATAACCCAGAAACCAAAGATCCGGGTTTACTGCATGTATTTGTAAAAGTAGAAAAAGCAGACGATTTAGCCAAAGTACGCGATGCAATCAATCGTACCTACGCTCAAGCGCGTACTGAGTTAGTAGATAGCCAAAAACTCAGCGACTTAAAATCTAACCTTAAATACAGCTTTATAAATGGTTTAGATTCGTCGCAAGCAATTGCTGCAACCCTTGCAAGCTATATGCATTTTGAGCGTGACCCTAGGGTAATAAACCAGCTATATAAAACCTCAGATGAAATAACAGCTGAAGATATTAAAGCAATTGCTAACAAGTATTTTGTTGATAATGCACGCACTACCGTGACTATGTCGGCACTTGATAAAGCGCCAAATTTTGAGCAAGAGGTTGATTTAAACGCACTGGTTGCAAAACTGGAGCAAGCACCTCAGGCTGCTGCATTTAAAGTGCTAGATAAAACTAACAGCTCGCCATTAATCGACGTAAACTTTTTATTCAATACCGGGGCTGCTGCTGACCCGCAAGGTAAAAAAGGCCTTGGCGCATTAACTGCAGCTATGCTGGCGCAAGGTGGCTCACAATCAACAAGCTATAAAGATATTAAACAAGCACTTTATCCGCTGGCAGGTAGCTTTGGTTATCAAATAGATAAAGAAATGCTGTCGTTTCAAGGGCGTATTCATAAAGATAACGCTGCTAAGTGGTATGCATTAGTGAGCGATCAGTTACTTAATCCCGGTTTTAGAGAAGATGACTTTAAGCGCCTTAAAAAAGAGCTAATTGACGGTATTAAATCGGGCTTAAAAGCATCTAACGATGAAGAACTAGGTAAAGAAGTACTCTACAGCGCGCTTTACAAAGGCCATCCTTATGAAAGCTACAACTATGGTGATATTTCAGATTTAGAAGCACTTACGCTTGATGATGTTAAAACGTTTTATAACACAGAGCTTACGCAATCTAAGCTAACACTTGGCTTAATTGGTGCAGTACCGGAAAAACTAAAAGCTACTATGTTAGCTGATTTAGCAGGCCTGCCTAAAGGCGAGCAAAGCCGTTTAAGTATTCCTGATGCGCCTGAGCTTAAAGGCCATCATGCTACTATTGTTGAAAAGAGTGCGCAGTCGACAGCGGTATCGTTTGGTTTTCCAATTGATACAATAAGAAGTAGTGAGGACTGGACTGCACTGTGGTTAGTGCGTTCTTACTTTGGTGAGCACCGTAGTTCTAACAGCTTTTTATATGAGCGTATTCGTGAAACCCGTGGCATGAACTACGGCGATTACGCGTACATTGAATACTTTCCGCGAGGTATGTTTCAAACTAAGCCTGATGCAAACCTAGGACGCTCTGAGCAAATATTTCAAGTGTGGTTACGCCCACTTCGCTCTAATAACGATGCGCATTTTGCGACTCGTACCGCCTTGTTTGAGCTTGATAAGCTAATTAAAAATGGCATGAGTGAAGACGACTTTGAAGCCACGCGTAACTTTTTAATTAACTTTGTGCCGCAAATGGTGGCAAGCCAAAATCGCCAACTAGGTTATGCACTTGATAGTGAGTTTTACAATACCGACAGCTTTGTAAGTTACGTAACTAACAAACTTAAAACGCTAACAGTAAAGGATGTAAACCGCGTTATTAAAGATAATCTACAAACCGATAATATCCATTATGTATTTATTACCGGTGACGGCGCTGATATGCAAAAGCGTTTAGCGCCTGAGCAAACATCGCCAATGGTTTATAATACCGATAAACCAGCAGAGCTTGTTGCAGAAGATAAAGTGATTGCCGATTACAAATTAGCTATTCCGGCAAAAAATATTGCAGTAATAGCAGTAGATAAAGTATTTAAGTAAGTAATTAGTGCAACAATTAAAATTAACTTAGTAAAATACCCCGATATATTCGGGGTATTTTTTTAGTTAGTTAAAAACTGCTTTTTTGAGTTATTAATTACAGTAAATAAAGTGACATTAAATAGGTATGGAGGAGAGATGTTAGACGACAAAGTATTTTTACGATCGATATTAAATACCATACCTGATCACATTGTGGTGATTGATAAGGTTGGTGAAATTATTTATGAAAATAAAAGTTGGCAATCTTTTGGCGTACAAAATAGCAGTAATTATATAGCTATGTCACAACAGTATAATTATTTACATGAATGCAAAAAGGCGGCAGAACAAGGCGATGAGTTTGGTGTCAGTGCTTTGAAGGGAATTACTGCTGTAATAAGCCATAAACAGGCTGATTTTTATTTAGAATATCCATGTCACAGCGATGATGAACAACGTTGGTTTATGATGAGGGTGATGCCATTTAGTCATAATAACAGTGAATACTATGTTATTAACCATAACAATATAACCGAGCGAAAACAGGCCGAAAATAAAGCTAAACAGTTGGCAAGACTTGATGGGTTGACGAAAATTGCTAACCGCAGGTATTTTGATAGCGTATTAAATAGTGAGTGGAGGCGCTGCGAGCGTTTGGCTCTGCCTTTATCAATTGCGATGATAGATGTAGATAATTTTAAACTGTTAAACGATACCTATGGTCATCAACAAGGTGATGTTTGCTTACAACAAATTGCTAACTTGTTAAAGCAATATAGCAAAAGGCCGAGCGACTTATGTGCACGTTTTGGAGGCGAAGAGTTTGTATTAATTTACGGCAATACAAACTCTTTACAAGCAACGGCCAACATAGATCGGATTGTTACGCAATTAAAGGCACTAAATATCGAAAATAAGCACTCATTACCAAGTAAAATAGTTACTGTAAGTGTGGGAATAGCGACCATAATACCAAGTAATAACAGCTGCGCTGAAGATTTACTTAATGAAGCAGATAAACTGCTTTATAAAGCAAAAACAGCCGGTAAAAATAGCGTGCGAGTGACAGATTTAAGCTAATGTGGGCTTTGCTGTACTACCTTATGCTCATTACGGTTATATCTAATAACCAGATAAAATAAAGAAGGAATTAACACCTTATCGGCTAAATCCGTTAAACTTAGCAAAAGGCTCTTTTTGATCAACAAAGGCAGTAATATGCGACATGAAATTTGGCAACAGCTTCGCAGCGAAGCAAATGAAGTAGTAAAACGCGAACCTCTTTTAGCGAGCCATGTTTATTCGTGTATTTTGAACCATGAATGTTTAGGGGCGGCGCTGAGTTTTATTGTTGCTAATAAATTGGCAGATGCGGTGGTGTCGGCATTTACTATTCGTGAGCTATTTGATCAGTCATTTGTAAGGTGTGAGCGTATGCTAACGCACGTTGCTCACGATATTAAAGCGGTAAAAGATCGTGACCCTGCAGCCGAAACTTACCTTACGGTAATATTAAATTTAAAAGGTTTCCATGCTATTCAGGCGCATCGTTTAGCTAATTGTTTGTGGACGCAAAACCGTAAAGAGTTGGCGCGCTTTATTCAAAGCCGTAGCTCAGAAGTATTTGGCGTTGATATTCATCCTGCTTGTAAAGTGGGTAAAGGAATAATGTTTGACCATGCAACCGGTATTGTTATTGGTGAAACGGCGGTAATTGAAGATAACGTATCAATACTGCAGTCGGTTACTTTAGGTGGCACGGGCAATGAGCAAGGCGATCGTCACCCTAAAATTAGAGCCGGGGTACTTATTGGTGCTGGGGCTAAAATATTAGGCAATATTGAAGTGGGGGCGGGCGCGCGTATTGGCGCAGGCTCTGTTGTGCTAAGTAATGTACCGCCACACACTACAGCGGTAGGTGTACCGGCAAAAATTATTGGTCGCCCAGATTGCGAATGCCCTGCAAAAAGTATGAACCAAAACTTTTTAGCTAAACCTGAGCCTGAAAATGAATCGCATACTAGCTCTATGCTATAAAGTAATGAGCAATTTAAAATGCTAAACAAAAGTAACTTACTTGGCCTGTGCTGTTTTATTTTAGGCGTAGGATTAACCAGTGGTTACTTTTTGTTTTTACATTCTATGCCTATTCAAGCGCAACAAAGCCAGCCGTTTCCTTATAAAAGTATTGTTATAAAGCAAGCTAACGATGAGTCACTCAATAGTACTGACGAGCATGTTAACCCTGCCGATGGTAACTTTCAGGCTGAGAGTATTGCGCCATATACGCATAAAATTGCCACGCTTACCAATGAGCTTGAGCTTAAAACCAAACAACTTAAACGCGTTGAACAAGCGTTAAAATTAGCGCAACTAGATCAGCTTGATTTTGCTAAGCAGTTAGAAGAGAAGTTTATAGCTGAGGATGAAAATAGCCAGTGGAGCTACGAAGTAGAAACCGCGCTAACTGATTTTTTAATTACCAGCGATTTAAGTAATACCGCGCAACTAACTAGTTTAGAGTGCAAACAAACACTTTGTAAGTTTAGCCTAGTTGCCGATAAAACTAATCAGCAAGGGCATGTGCAGTGGCGCGAGCTGAACGATAAGTTAGCGCTAATGCCATGGTGGCAGCAATTTAAGCTCACTTCGTCAAATTCAACCGATGAACAGATAGACTTTATAGTGAGCACTAAAGAGTAAGACGCTGCTAACTTAGTACTTGCGAGTGTAACGTGCCGTCAACCAGTTCAGTAATTAAAGTATCTCCGACTTTTACATCCGCTACCGATTTAACCACCTTTTGCTTATCTGTTTTTGTAATACTATAGCCTCGCGCTAATACATTAAGTGGACTTACCGAATCTAGGCGACTTGCCTGCAGTGCTAAGCTGTTATTAGCTTGCTGTAATTGCTGCTGTATTGCTTGGTTAAGCCGAGTTTGTAATTGTGCGAGTTGGTGACTTGCTTGAGTGAGCTTTTTGTCGGGTGATTGGCGCATTAATCTAGGCGTTAAATTATTAAGGGTGCGCTCTTGTTGATATAAACTATTACGCATAGCTTGTTGTAGTGCAATGCTTAGCTCATCCAAGCGCTGCGCTTTTTGATTTAACTGATTACGCGGATGGCATAAATTTAACCTGTGCTGTAGTTGTAATGCTTGAGCGCGCTTTTCGCTCATATCGTGTTTAAACGCATTAGCAAGACGGTTAACTAGCTGAGTTACTTTATTATGTAACTCTTGCGTATTAGGGCTTACCAGCTCTGCCGCCGCAGAAGGCGTAGCTGCACGTACGTCGGCTACATAGTCGCTAATAGTGGTGTCGATTTCGTGGCCTACCGCGCTCACAATAGGCAGTTGGCTATTAAATATAGCGCGTGCAAGTTGCTCATGGTTAAAACACCATAAATCTTCTAAAGAGCCGCCACCACGCCCTAAAATAAGCACGTCTACTTCGCTGCGAATATTAGCCAACTCTATTTGTTTAATTAACTGCAGATGTGCGTCTTTACCTTGCACCATAGCAGGGTAAATAATAACTTCTAACTGCGGTGCGCGGCGTTTTAGTACGGTTAAAATATCTTTTATGGCCGCGCCAGTTGCAGAGGTTATTACCCCGATACGGTTAATGTTTTGCGGTAGAGGTTTTTTATAAACCGAGCTAAATAGCCCCTCAGCGGCTAAACGCATTTTTAGGGCGTCAAACTCTTGCTTAAGTTGTCCTTCGCCAGCAGGTTCCATATGCTCAACAATAAGTTGATAGTCGCCGCGTGGTTCATAAAGTGAAACGCGCGCTTTTACCGTTACCTGCGCACCGTTAATGGGTCGGTAACTTTGGTTACGATTATTGCCGCGCCACATGGCTGCTTTTATTTGTGCTTTATCGTCTTTTAACGAAAAATACCAATGCCCAGACGCCGGAGTAATAAAGTTCGAAATTTCGCCAGTTAGTACCAGCGAGGCAAAGCCTTGCTCGAGTAGGGCGCGTATTTCTCTATTAAGGCGTGACACGGTGTAAATCGTTTGCAAAGGCTTCGAAAACATAAAAAACTACCAAAAACTATTTATAACCCTAGTTTATCATAAATATTTACAAAATATGATTTACTAGTGCCAGCAACGCTGTTAAAATTTGGCCGCAATTCCTTATCTTAGATCCACCATGTGAGAAGTTGCCAAAATGCTTAGAATCGCTAAAGAAGCTCTTACCTTTGATGACGTACTTTTAGTACCTGGTCATTCTACTGTTTTGCCACATACGGCAAATATTTCAACTCGCTTAACGCGTGGAATCAAACTTAACTTGCCGCTTGTTTCAGCATCTATGGATACTGTTACCGAAGCTCGTTTAGCTATTGCCCTTGCGCAAGAAGGTGGTCTTGGTTTTATTCATAAAAACATGACTATTGCAGAACAAGCGAAAAACGTTCGTAAAGTTAAAACCTATGAAGCGGGTATTGTTACTTATCCTATTACAGTAACTGCCGACTTAACCATTGCAGATGCACTTGAGCTGTCGCAAGAAAAAGGTTTTTCGGGCTTTCCAGTAACCGATAGCGATAACAATCTTGTTGGTATTGTAACAGGGCGTGATATGCGCTTTGAAACTAAGCTTGAACAGCCTGTTTCTACTGTTATGACTAAAAAAGACAAGCTAGTTACTGTAAACGAAGGTGCTGCGCGCGAAGAGATTTTAGGCTTAATGCACGAACACCGCATTGAAAAAATTCTTGTGGTTGATGATGCGTTTAAACTAAAGGGCATGATCACCGTAAAAGATTACCAAAAAGCACAAGAAAAACCAGATGCCTGTAAAGACGACCAAGGTCGTTTGCGTGTAGGTGCTGCTGTGAGTGTTGGCGCAGGTACTGATGAGCGTATTGCTGCATTAGTAGAAGCAGGTATTGACGTATTACTTATCGATACTTCGCACGGCCATTCTCAAGGTGTTATTGACCGCGTTGCGAAAACCCGCAAAGAATACCCAGACTTACAAATTATTGCTGGTAACGTAGCAACAGCAGAAGGCGCTGTTGCGCTTGCAGACGCTGGAGCCGATGCGGTTAAAGTAGGAATAGGCCCAGGTTCTATTTGTACTACGCGTATTGTTACGGGTTGTGGTGTGCCACAAATTACGGCTATTTCAGATGCTGTTGATGGCTTAAAAGGCCGCGATATTCCGGTAATTGCCGATGGCGGTATTCGTTTTTCTGGCGATATTGTAAAAGCACTTGTTGCTGGTGCATCGTGTGTAATGGTGGGCTCTTTGCTTGCTGGTACTGAAGAAGCACCTGGCGAAGTAGAGCTTTACCAAGGCCGTTACTACAAATCATACCGTGGTATGGGCTCGTTAGGCGCGATGGATCAAAAAGAAGGTTCATCAGATCGTTACTTCCAAAAATCAAACGAAGCCGACAAGTTAGTACCAGAAGGTATTGAAGGTCGCGTAGCGTACAAAGGTCCTATTGCAACTATTATCCATCAGCAAGTGGGCGGCCTGCGCAGCGCAATGGGCTTAACCGGTTGTGCCACTATTGAAGAGCTAAACACCAAACCACAGTTTGTACGTGTTACTTCAGCTGGTATGGGTGAGTCGCATGTACATGACGTGCAAATCACTAAAGAAGCACCTAACTACCGTTTAGGCTAATCAGCCGTAATTACATCAATTTATGGGCTAGTTTTACTAGCCCTTTTTAAATAGCTACTCACTATATCAGTAGCATTATTTAGCATCTGACTTTACGAGATACTCCATGAGCAAAGACATTCACGATTCACGAATTCTCATTTTAGACTTTGGTTCACAATACACTCAATTAATTGCCCGTCGTGTGCGCGAAATTGGTGTTTACTGTGAACTGTGGGCATGGGATGTGACCGAAGAGCAAATTCGCGAGTTCAACCCACAAGGTATTATTCTCTCTGGTGGCCCAGAGTCGACAACACTTGAAAACAGCCCACGCGCTCCTGAATATGTATTTAATGCTGGTGTGCCAGTACTAGGTATTTGCTACGGCATGCAAACTATGGCAGCTCAGCTTGGCGGCAGTGTACACAGCTCTGATAAAAAAGAGTTTGGTTACGCCCAAGTAGAAAAAGTGGGTAATTGTGCGTTGTTTGATGCGATAGAAGATCATATCACCGACGGCGGCAATGGCGTACTAGATGTATGGATGAGCCATGGCGATAAAGTAATGGATATTCCACAAAGCTTTAAAACCACAGCTAAAACATCTACGTGTCCGCATGCGGCAATGTCGAACGAAGAAAAACGCTTTTACGGCGTACAGTTTCATCCAGAAGTAACGCACACACATCAAGGGCAGCGTTTATTAGAGCGTTTTGCTATTGATATTTGTGGTTGTGAAAAATTATGGACTGCAGCAAAAATTATCGATAATGCCATTGAGCGCATTAAAGAAACAGTTGGCGATGACGAAGTTATTTTAGGTCTTTCGGGCGGTGTTGATTCATCGGTTGTGGCTATGCTTATTCACCGTGCAATTGGCGAAAAGCTAACTTGTGTATTTGTTGATAACGGCCTACTTCGTTTAAACGAAGGCCAGCAAGTTATGGACATGTTTGGTAATAAGTTTGGCCTAAACATTGTTAAAGTTGAAGCCGAAGAGCAATTTTTAAATGACCTTGCTGGTAAGTCAGACCCAGAAGATAAGCGTAAAGCCATTGGCCACACGTTTATTAATGTATTTGATGAGCAAGCTAAAAAGCTTAAAAATGCAAAATGGTTAGCGCAAGGTACAATTTACCCAGACGTAATTGAATCTGCGGCATCTGCCACCGGTAAAGCACACGTAATTAAATCGCACCACAATGTGGGCGGATTACCAGCAGACATGAAAATGGGCCTAGTTGAGCCGCTACGTGAGTTATTTAAAGATGAAGTACGTAAAATTGGCCTAGAGCTAGGTTTACCGTACGACATGCTTTACCGTCATCCTTTCCCTGGACCAGGTTTAGGTGTGCGTGTACTTGGCGAAATTAAAAAAGAATACTGTGATTTACTGCGTCGCGCCGATGCTATTTTCATCGAAGAGCTTCACAAAGCAGAGCTTTACCATAAAGTAAGCCAAGCGTTCACTGTGTTTTTACCGGTTAAATCGGTAGGGGTTATGGGTGATGCGCGTAAATACGATTGGGTTGTATCACTGCGCTGCGTGGAAACTATCGACTTTATGACCGCGCGCTGGTCACATTTACCATATGAATTTTTAGGTGTGGTTTCAAACCGTATCATTAATGAAATTGATGGTATTTCGCGTGTTGTTTACGATATTTCGGGTAAACCACCTGCAACTATTGAGTGGGAATAATCGCGCGTTAGCTACTAGCTAGTATTAGCAGTATATAAAAATAAAAGCCCATGATTTCATGGGCTTTTTTGTTGCTAATATTACTTTAAGTATTTTTAGATGACTTTATAAAGAACGACATAATTAACCCGCTAATCGCAAGTACAATTCCCAAAATAAACGCTGTTTGTACACCCGCTGTTAATGAGCTACTTACTGCAGAGGGCGCTGATGGATCGGCCACGTTTTCCAAAAAACTATTTTGAGAAGCCGACATGATTGTAATCGCCAAGGCGGTGCCAATTGAGCCAGATACTTGCAGTAAAGTGTTTATTAAAGCGGTCCCGTCAGCATATAGTTCTCTGGGGAGCTCATTTAAACCATTTGTTTGCGCAGGCATCATAATTAATGTTACGCCAATCATGAGAGATGAATGCAAAAAGATAACCATTGCAATAGAGGTTTCTGTGGTTACATTCGACAGATTCCATAGCGTAATAATCATAATAATAAAGCCAGGTGTAAGTAGCCACTTAGAGCCAAACTTATCAAATATGCGCCCCGCGATCGGAGACAAAGCCCCATTTATTATTCCACCTGGCATAAGCACAAGGCCAGCAGTAAGCGCAGTTAATCCAAGGCCAATTTGTAAGTATAAAGGCAAAAGAATCATGGTTGATAAAATAATCATGAATGTGGCAGATACACTCAATAAACCTAAAGTATACTTTGGGTATTTTAAAGTACGTAAATCTAACATTGGTTTATCGAGTTTAAACTGTCTTAACGAAAATATAATAAGAGAGATTAGCGCAATTATAATGGTACTAATTACCAGTAAGTTCCCCCATCCTTTTTCACCTGCAATACTAAAGCCATATACAATGCCACCAAACCCGACAGTCGATAACAAAATTGACAGCACATCTATTTTAGGCTTACTCAAAACAGAAACGTTCTGCACATAAGCCAGCCCGTATACTAATGAAAAAACAAGAAACGGAATGAGTAACCAAAGAATCCAATTCCAGCTCAACAGCTCAATAATTAGCCCCGAAGTAGCTGGTCCAACAGCCGGTGCAGTCATCATAACAAGGCCAATCAATCCCATAATAGTGCCTCTTTTATGAACAGGGAAAATGATGAGGGCTGTATGGAACATTAAGGGAATTAATAAGCCGGTTCCGATTGCCTGAATAATACGACCTAACAGCAAAACACTAAAAGAGGGGGCTATACCGGAAACTATCGCTCCAATAATCGAAAAAAGTAACGAAGCAACGAATAATTGCCGAGTACTAAACCATTGTATTAATAGTGCAGAAACGGGAATAAGGATCCCCATAGTCAGTAAGTAACCTGTTGTTATCCACTGCACGGTAGAGGAAACAACATCTAATTCACTCATTAAATTGCCAAGTGCCATATTTAAAGCAGTTTCGCTAAATAAGCCAATGAATCCGGCAATTAAAAAGGATATTAGAATAGGGACTGGTCTTATAACTGTTTTATCTTGTTCATATGCAATTGTAGACATTAAAACTCTCTTCGCTGATTAACTAAATTGACCTGTGTTGATTGATACTTTATTTACTTTTTAAATTTGCTTTTTAATAAGCAATGAGGGAATTTGCTCTGCTATTGTTTCAAGCGGCTTGCCCGTTTTCATTGTTAAAGCTAAGAGAATACCGCCCTCAGTTAGCGCATGAAAAACAGTAGCTAAACTTGTGGACTGTTGCTCTGTGTAGCCTGCTTCAAGAAACTTTTCAGTATAAATAGATTGCCAACTTTTAAAGGTCGCTTCACACGCCAAGCGAATAGGTTCACTAGTGGAATGTTTTTCTCCAGCAATAGTGCCAATTGGAGAGCCAAGAGGGGTTCCGCCTTGTCCAAACACTCTGGATAATTCATAAACATAAGCTTGAAAAGCATCTATTGGATTGGATACACCCGCAAAGTTTTTTTGAATATCTTCCATAACAAGTCTTTTAGTATTGTTAATTGCAGCAGTCGCCAACTGCTCTTTGCCTTTTGGAAAGTAGTAATACAAGGAGCCCTTAGGTACGCCACTTTCTTCAATTATGTCATTTAGGCCCACTCCGCAATATCCGCGCACTCTAAATAAGCGTGATGCCGTCTCAATTAGAACGTCTTTCGGCTTTACTTTTTCACTCATAACTAAAACACCTCAAATTATAACGACTGGTCTATTATTTCAATGGTAAGGAGGAATCGACTCTGTGTCAATGCTATCGGCTTTACATTTTATTTTGTGTAACCGGTAATATTATCACCAGCATGGCTCTAAAAATGCGCCAAAAGGCGATAGCCAAAGGGGGGCGGAATAGTAGTACGCTTTGTTCTTATCAATATGGTTTGAAGGTGATAATTTAGCTACAAGAGCAAGTTTAAAGGGAATAGCGAAGATTTAAGAGCATGCTAAAATTAGTAAGGCAGGGAGCTTGAGTTATTCAAATTGTAAAAACTATTTAAAAAGTATCTAAAAGCTGCCTAGAAACCATCAGCAAACCATCAGCAAACTATCAGCAAATTATCAGCAAGCTATCAGCAAGCTATCAGCAAGCTATCAGTAAGTTATTAGCAAACTATCTAAATTAGTGCCTAGTTTTATTGAACCACAACAAATAGTAGTATCAGCACAGTGAGATAAAGTAAGCTACAGCACTTTATTGCTATTATATTTTTATTCACAAAACGTAAAAATAATTAATTTAGTGCTCGGCTATTAATATTTGCCTGAGTCTAAGTAATTAAAAAATGAAGAATTAGCCTGCTAATTCGTCGTTTTGTTTATTTAAAAGGCAATCAAACCAAAAAGATGATTTTTTTCTTTACCTTTGGCCAAAGGTCTCTATAATTCGTCGGTATTGCAGGGGCGTAGTTCCAATTGGTAGAACAGCGGTCTCCAAAACCGACGGTTGGGAGTTCGAATCTCTCCGCCCCTGCCATTTCTTCTTTACATCGAATTTATTACTTCTTATATTACCTTACTTACTAATTTCATCGAGTCGTTATGCATTCACGTTACGCAGCTGTTTTTGGTATAGAAAACCTCGAATTAAATCAGCATTATCAAACGGTTAATAACCAGCCAATAAATAATAAAGCAACTGACACTAAAGCAGACAGCGTCGCGCCTGAGCCTATTTCGCTCACAAGCCAGCTATTTGCAGATATAAAGCGTGCCATAGCCCCCATTACCATCAATAGTGTAATACAAGGCACGGCAATGCAATTACATGGCGATCAGTTAGTTTTAACAAATTCACAGCTCAGTACTGCCGATAAACGTGCTTTATGGGCTTTAATGAGTGACCATCTTGATAAACTTTAAATCAGTAGACGCAACCGCTATACCGCAATTAATGGCTATAGAAACCGCATGCCACAGCCACCCGTGGACGTTAAATACTATGAGCTCATGTATTGGTGGGCGCTATTTTAATTTAGCAGCGTTTAACGGCGATACCATGGTAGGTTTTTATATTGGCGAAAAGGCCGGGCCCGACTTTACCTTGATGGATATTTGCGTTGCCCCAAGCGAGCAAGGAAAAGGCATTGCAAAACAGCTACTGAACCAGTTTATTGATTATGGTGAGCAGCAAAATGCTGAAAATTTATTTTTAGAAGTACGCGAATCAAATACCCCCGCAATAAAGCTCTACGAAAATGCAGGCTTTATAGAAATGTCAGTGCGTAAAAACTATTACCCAAGCGACAATCCTGCTAAAAACGGATTTGAAGACGCTATTTTAATGGGCATGGCACTGGGCTTAAACTTTCAATAATATTTTGTAGTGAAGAGTTTGCAGTGATAACTGTATAAAGAATATTGTTGCAGTAAGCCGATAACTTATACCGGCTTACTTTGCTCACTAATAACCTGCTCAATAGCGTTAATTAAGTTAGCTGTTAATTCGTTTAACGCGGCTTTGCTATCGCTTTTTAAATGATCTTCTAAACGCGCAGCACAGTGATAAATATCATCAAAGTTAAAACACCCAGCACTGCCTTTTATATTATGTGCTAATGCGCGTAATGCGACTAAGTTACCCGAAAATTGTAAGCTTTTTATTTCAGCTAAATAAGTTGGCAGGTTAGCGACGTAATTTGCATTTATTTGTTGGAATTTTTCACTTTTGAGTATGTCGTCCCATTTATTTTGATTGTCTTTTTCAAGGTGTAGGTAACTTACTAATACGCTTTCTAGGGCGTCTTTATCTATAGGTTTCGCCAGAGCCTTGTCGCATCCTGCAGCAATATATGTGTCTACGTCATGGTTCATTACATTCGCAGTGAGTGCGATTATAGGGCCGTCGTATGCTGCATGGCGTAATATTTTAGTCGCTTCTAGGCCACCCATTACTGGCATTTGCATATCCATAATAATTAACTGATAGTCGTTTACTAGCGCCATTTCTACCGCTTCAGCGCCATTGTTTGCTATGTCGGGCTCTAATCCCCAAGTTTGCAGCAGCAGCTTTATTAATAATTGATTATCGGGGTTATCTTCGGCCACTAAAATATGTGCATCAAAATTATTACTAGCGAAGGAAAGCAGCGGATCTTTTTCTGGAATGAGTTGATTGGATTGCTCTAAAAACAGGTTATCGGCTAATGGCGTTTGTAAATTACAGGCTATGGTTATAGTAAAGCAGCTACCTACATCTAATTCACTTTTAACGGTTATATCACCGCCAAGACGTTGTGCTAAATTTTTTGAAATACATAGCCCAAGCCCGGTGCCGCCAAAGCGACGGGTTGTGGTAGCGTCTGCTTGCTCAAAAGGAGTAAATAAGCGCTTAATTTGACTTTCAACCATACCAATTCCGCTATCTTGTATTACAAACATCAGCTCTTGGCTTGGTAGGTAATGAACCGTTATAGATACATGGCCTTGCTCGGTAAACTTAACTGCATTGCTGGCAATGTTGATCAGTATTTGTTTTAAGCGGGTTTCGTCGCTGTTTATAGTGTGTGGTAACGGGAGTTGATAATTAATACTAAGCTTTAGCTTTTTTTGTTGTGCCAGCGGTTCAATAATTGACTCAATGTCGTGAATTAAGCGCACTACATTTAGTGGGGCTTGCTCTACAGCAATTTTTTCGGCTTCAATTTTAGACAAATCTAAAATGTTATTTATTAACTCTAGTAAATGCTTAGAGTTGCGTAAAATAGTGCCTAAATGCTGTTTGTTGTTGGTGATTTTATCGTTATGTAAAAGCTGTTCGGTAAAGCCCATTATTGCCGTGAGTGGGGTACGAATTTCGTGGCTCATATTAGCCAAAAAGCGACTTTTAAGTTGATTTGCTTGCTCTGCTTGGCCAATCGCAAGCTCTAACTGGCTATTCATGGTTTCTAGCGCTTTGGTGCGGCTTTCTACTTTGTCTTCGAGGTGATGTTTATATTCTTCTAACTGCTCTTGATAATGCCTAATTTGATTAACCATGTGATTAAAGTCGTTAAACAATATGCCTACTTCATCATCGGTGTGCGCGGGCAGTGAAACACCTAAATCGCCATCACCTACACGGTGGCTAGCTGCACCTAATAGCTCAATAGGATTAAGTAATAAATTACGCACTACAATAAAAATAAGTATTGGCAGCGTAATAACCGAAATAATAACAATTAAGCCGGTAATTAAGCTAATAGCCTTACCCGATTGATACAAAACGGCTTTAGGAATAGTCGATACATAATAACCACCGCTCATTTGCACCGCAAAAATCATCCGCTCTATTTTATCTATACTCGAAAGCTCTATGGTTGATAAAGAGCCAATGTCGGCTAAGTTATGTACTTGGTTGAGCTCAAATTCGCTAATATATTGGCCACGAATATTATAATCGGAACTAAATAAAATTTTCCCCTCATTACTAACGAGTAAGTTGAGGGTGTTGTTGTAGGGGGCTTCTAAAATACTGGTGTTAAGAATAGAAGGATCAATATGCAGTACTATAAAACCAAGCTGTTGTGGGCGCTTAAGATAGTAGTCAATGCTATAAATACGCTGAATAAAATACAAGCTGGTGGTGCCATCTGCTTTTTGCATCATAAACTGCTGTTGGCTTAAATTACTTTGCTGTACTTTGTCAAAAAAAGGATACGATTTTGGCGCTATGCTTAAATTACTTGAGTAGTAGGCATCGCTTTTGCCATTTACCGACATTAAGTTAATGCTAATAATATCGGGATAGGCCTCGCTATAACTGGCAAACACATCCATTAACGCACCTAGGCGATAGGTGTAGCCACCATCAGCATGTAAATCGTTAGCTAAAAAATCGTTCAATACGGGTGAGGTGGATAATAGCTTGGCAGTGGATTGAAATGAGTCAATATAGTTAAATACTTTTTGTTGTTGTTGTTCAACAAACCGGCTCATAATTAAATCAGCTTGTTTTTGTGTTGAGTTGGTTACATTAGTTAGCGTAAAACCACCTAAAAATAACAGCGGAAGTATAACTAACGGCGTTATATACCATAATAACCTAATGCTTAACTTACTGGTTTTCATTACCAAACAACACATCCTCCATGTAATGTTAGTAATAATATGTTTTACAGCTATATTACTCAAGCTTAGCGTTTGTTTATTGTGCTGGTAATATTTATAACTAAGCACAATCTAGGACAATAATTGAGTAAATACGCGCTCTGGGAGAGTTAATAAAAAAAGAATCAGTTAATAACTAAGCATTGATTGTTTATAGAGTGAAGATCAGCGAAAATAGTCTTCAATTACGATTAACATAACGGATCGCGTGTGAGGAGCCAAATTGGGTTCTTCCTAGGGTGTGTTGAGCTTTCGGGGTTGAGCAATATTAGCTCTGAAACGTCAGCATACATAAATGTCCGTATTCAAACTAAAAGAACTTTTTAATGGCAGAGCAAAATCTCCTCAGTGAAATTAATAAACGACGTACCTTCGCGATTATTTCGCATCCAGATGCGGGTAAAACCACCATCACCGAAAAAGTACTCTTATTCGGACAAGCTATCCAAAAAGCCGGTACAGTAAAAGGCCGTGGCTCTAACCAGCATGCTAAATCTGACTGGATGGACATGGAAAAAGAGCGTGGTATTTCTGTTACTACCTCAGTAATGCAGTTTCCGTATAAAAACGCCTTGGTTAACCTGCTCGACACACCTGGACACGAAGACTTCTCAGAAGATACGTACCGTACGCTAACAGCAGTCGATTCGTGCTTAATGGTTATTGATGCGGCCAAAGGTGTAGAAGACCGTACGCGTAAATTAATGGAAGTAACACGCCTGCGTACTACGCCAATTGTTACTTTTATGAATAAATGTGACCGTGATATACGCGACCCAATGGAGCTGCTTGACGAAGTTGAAACCGAGCTTAAAATAGCGTGTGCGCCTATTACTTGGCCAATTGGTAGCGGTAAAGGCTTTAAAGGCGTTTATCATATTCATAACGATGAAGCGGTTTTATATAAAACTGGCCAAGGTCATAAAATTCAAGACGTGCGCACCATTAAAGGGATAGATAACCCAGAACTGGTTGATGCTATTGGTGACGATCTTGCCGCGCAATTACGCGATGAGCTAGAGCTGGTTATTGGCGCATCCAATGAATTTGATTTAGAGCTGTTTTTAGCCGGCGAACTATCGCCAGTTTATTTTGGTACAGCACTAGGTAACTTTGGTGTTGACCATGTACTTGACGGCTTAACTAAATGGGCGCCAACGCCATTGCCACGTGAAACAGAAGACCGCCAAGTAGTTGCCACTGAAGAGAACTTTACTGGCTTTGTATTTAAAATTCAGGCCAATATGGACCCGAAACACCGCGACCGAATTGCCTTTATGCGCATAGTGTCGGGTAAATACAGCCAAGGCATGAAAATGAATCATGTGCGAATTGGCAAACAAGTAAGTATTTCTGATGCGGTTACGTTTATGGCTGGCGATCGTGAGCGCGCAGGTGATGCATTCGCTGGCGACATTATTGGTTTACATAACCACGGTACGATTCAAATAGGTGATACTTTTACCCAAGGTGAAAAGCTTAAGTTTAGTGGTATTCCTAACTTTGCACCGGAATTATTCCGCCGTATTCGTTTACGTGATCCGCTTAAGCAAAAGCAGTTATTAAAAGGCTTAGTACAACTTTCAGAAGAGGGTGCTGTACAGGTATTTAGACCGCTAATAAACAACGATTTAATTGTAGGCGCAGTAGGTGTACTTCAGTTTGATGTGGTTGTAGCGCGCTTAAAAGCAGAATATAACGTAGATGCAATTTACGAAGGGGTTAACGTAAATACAGCCCGCTGGGTAAGCAGCGACGACGTTAAAAAGTTTGAAGACTTTAAGCGTAAATGTGAAAGCAACCTAGCCTTAGATGGCGGCGATAATTTAACTTACATAGCGCCAAGCCGTGTAAACCTTAATTTATCAGTAGAGCGCTACCCAGAAGTCACCTTTAGCCATACACGCGAAAACTAAAGCCAGCTTAGTAAAATTTTAAAAGCCTGCTTTGGCGGGCTTATTAAGGTAAAAAATATGAACATTCGTACTATTTTAGTAGAAAAAGCCATTGCCGCTATGACAGCTGTAGGCTTACCAGCAGATACTAACCCAGCAGTTACACAAAGTACTCGTCCACAATTTGGTGACTACCAAATTAATGCAGCTATGGGCGCGGCTAAAAAAATGAAAAGCAACCCACGAGAGCTTGCGCAAAAAATTATTGATAACCTAGATGTAAGCGACATTGCCGAAAAAACTGAAATTGCGGGTCCAGGGTTTATAAATATTCATTTAAAGCCTGAATTTTTAGCACAAAGCGTTAAAGCGGCGAACAGTGATGCAAAATTAGCGGTTAATGAACACGCTAATCCACAAAAAGTGGTTGTTGATTACTCATCGCCAAACCTTGCTAAAGAAATGCACGTAGGCCATTTACGCTCAACCATTATTGGTGATGCTATTGTGCGTGCGCTTGAATTTAGAGGCGACAGCGTTGTGCGTCAAAATCACATGGGTGATTGGGGCACACAATTTGGTATGTTGATTGCGCATTTAGAAGATCAAATTAGCCAAGGCGTAGATTTAGATACAGTAGCACTTGCCGATTTAGAAACCTTTTACCGCGACGCTAAAAAACGTTTTGACGATGAAGAAGGCTTTGCCGACAAAGCACGTAATTATGTAGTTAAATTACAAGGCGGTGACGCGCATTGTGAAAAACTGTGGAAGCTTTTTATTGCCACTTCAGTTAAGCACTCTGAAGAAGTATATAAGCGCTTAAATGTAACGCTTACACAAGCTGATATTATGGCTGAAAGCGCATACAACGCTGAGCTAAATGACATTATTAGTTTATTAAAAGATAAAAATATTGCCGTGGAGTCGCAAGGCGCACAGGTTGTATTTTTAGATGAACTAGCAAACAAAGATGGCGAACCATCGGCATTTATTGTACAAAAATCGGGTGGCGGCTTTTTATATGCAACTACAGATTTAGCCGCATGTGATTACCGCTCAAATAAGTTGGGTGCCGATCGTATCTTAATTTTTGTTGATGCGCGCCAAAGCCTGCACTTTAACCAAGTAGAGCTTACAGCACGTAAAGCTGGTTTTTTACGCGATGAAACTAGCTATGAGTTTTGCCCGTTTGGCACCATGATGGGCGCCGACAACAAACCATTTAAAACCCGTACCGGTGGCACAGTTAAACTTGCCGATTTACTCGAAGAGTCGATTAATCGCGCAGCAATAAAATTAGCCGAGCGTGAATCTGATTTATCAGAGCAAGAGCGCAGCGAAATTGCCCGCAAAGTAGGTATTGGCGCAGTTAAATATGCCGACCTTTCTAAGCACCGCACCAGTGATTATATTTTCAACTGGGACAGCATGCTAAGCTTTGAAGGCGCAACAGCACCTTACTTACAATATGCCTATACGCGTATACGCAGTATTTTTCGTAAATCAGGCGTTGATGCAGCTACACTAAATTCAAACGTTACTATCGTAGAGCCGCAAGAAAAAGCGCTAGCGCTTAAGTTACTGCAGCTTGAAGAAGTACTTGATTTAATGATCAGCGAAGCCACACCACACGTACTATGTGGTTACTTATATGAACTAGCAAGCTTATATATGACGTTCTACGAAGCCTGCCCAGTACTTAAAGAAGGCGTAGAGCCAAACGTACGTGATAGCCGTTTAGTGTTATGTAATTTGGTTTCTAAAACATTAGAAACGGGATTAGACTTACTAGGCATTGAAGTCATGGAACAAATGTAATCACCGTCGTATTTTAACCTAATACTGCGTTATCCAATCCGACTTACCCTAATCACATACAAACCGTATGCTCATAGGGATAAGCCGGATTGGACGCCTTGTCTTAGGCTAAACTACTTAGGTGAACTGTCTGCTGCGTGTAGTTCGCTTTAGCTGCGTTGATAAAACTATTTAGCCTAAGTCACATACAAACCGTATGCTCCTTGGCATAAATAGTTTTACCGCCTTGCTAGCACTCCTACACTTGCAGATGTAACGCTTTACACCGTAGGTTGGGTTGAATGAAACGAAACCCAACGATACACCTGAGACTCTGTGTTTATTGCTATCGAATGTACCTAAAGCTTGATGTTTGTTGTTACTAGCATCACTATTTAAGCTCGTTACTCTAAGCTCTTTTCTAACGCTTTATTTAAAGGATTTATTATGAAACTCGAAGATATCCGTCGTGAATACCTGCAAAACGCGTTAAGCGAAGATAACTTGCTTGATGATCCGTTTAAACAGTTTGAAACCTGGCTTGAGCAAGCTGTAGCAAGTAATTTACGTGATCCAACCGCTATGGTAGTGGCGACAGTTGATGATACCGGGCAGCCTTCGCAGCGTATTGTATTGCTTAAGCATTTAGATAATGATGGTTTTGTGTTTTTTACTAATACAGGTTCGCGCAAAGCGCAGGAGCTTAAAGGTAATAATAAAATATCGCTGCACTTTCCTTGGCACCCTATGGAACGCCAAGTAATTGTGTATGGCGAGGCTAAACCTTTACCTACTTCTGCGGTGGCTAAGTACTTTTTATCTCGCCCTAAAGAAAGCCAGCTAGCAGCGTGGGCATCAGCACAAAGTCGCCCAGTTTCATCGCGTAAAGTGTTGATGGAAACCTTTGCCAATATGAAAAACAAGTTTGCTAAAGGTGAAATTCCTTTACCTGACTTTTGGGGTGGCTATTGTGTTGTACCGCAAAAAATTGAGTTTTGGCAAGGTGGGGCACACCGCCTGCACGACCGCTTTATGTATCAGCGCCAAGCAGACAACAGCTGGCAAATTACACGCTTAAACCCTTAATAAATCGATGAGTAAGTAACAATGCAATTTATTGACTCTCATTGCCACCTCGACTTTACAGAGTTTGACTCAAACCGCGAGTCACTCATTAGCGAGTGTGTAGCAAAGGGAGTTGAGCAGTTTGTGGTGCCCGGTATTAGTTTGGCCCAATCGCGTGCACTACTTGAATTTAAAATTAACTTTGCAGGCGTAAAAATAGCTGCAGGACTGCATCCTTACTTTTTAAATCAGCATCAAGAGTCCCATATAGAGCTGCTATTTACATTTGCTACGGCCAATAAAAACCAGCTGGTGGCAATTGGCGAATGCGGTCTAGATCGAAGTATTGAAAACCTCTCCAAACAAACCTTTTTATTTGAACAACAAATAGCACTGGCTAATCAGCTAGGATTACCGTTAATTGTGCATCATAGGCAAAGCCATGATTTAATAGCGCAGTCGTTTAAGCGTTGTAAGCCTAAGTATGGGGGGGTTATTCATGCGTTTTCGGGATCACTTCAACAAGCTCAATATTATATTAAGCAAGGTTTTAAGCTCGGTGTAGGCGGTGTTATTAGCTACCCGCGAGCGGTTAAAACGCGCGATGTAATTGCCAATATAAATACATCGCACCTAGTGCTTGAAACCGACTCGCCATCAATGCCGCTATGTGGTTATCAAGGGAAGATCAATACGCCGCTGCAAATAGTGCGGGTATTTGATGTATTGTGTGAATTAAAGCCCAAACAACACAAAGAGCAACTAGCTACAGAGCTTTACGACTCATGCTGTGATGTTTTTTGTATATAACGATTAACCTGCCATATTTTTAAGCCACGGCCAAATTGCCAAGTAAAAATACATGCAATTACCAACATTAATAATACTTGGCGACCTAAGTCATGAAAATGATTGTGGCTAGATGTAACTGCCGCACGGGTTAAATAAGTAATAGATACAAAACCAACAGGTCTGTCGTCGTCACTTACCACGGGCTCTATAAACGGTGTTTTAAGTTTACTAACACCAGGAGTTGATTCAGATAGCTGGCCGTTAACATGCAGCGATTGCCAATTATCGCTACTGGCTATAAGCATGCCTTGCTGGTCGTAAATTGTGGCTGAAAGTACAAATTCATCTTTGCTTATGTTGTTACATAATGCATTAAGTTGCGGTTTGTTTTTTTCAATTAACGGGGTTTTAGCATTTAATGCCATAAATTTGGTGAGCGATTTTGCCGTACTATCGGCACTGTCATAAAGTAATTGATGGCTTTGAAAACTACTATTAATGCCCACCCAGCTCAGTAATATTAAGCAGGCAGTAGCAAGCAATAAACGCACTAAGCGTTTTTTTTGTGAGGCAGTGATAGGGTTTTTAAGATGGTTATTTTTCATAGTCACCGTATATACTACTGACAGCATTTTGATTTGATGTTACAAATGCTATACCCAAGTTGTTTGGGTATACTATAACCTTAAACCCCACCTGATGGCGAATTTAGCGCAAGTAATATATTTAACATTTTGTAAGTAGCTATCAGGATAACAAAAAAATTCACGGAGAATCCATGTCGCAAACGAACATGGCACAGCCTGGTGCTGAGCAACCATTAACGCAGTTAGTATTAAATAAATGGTTTAGCTATCAGGATGAGGTGTTTTTACCGTTAAAAAACCTACCTAATAAACACCAAGGTTTATTTAGTATTGCCTTTGCTGGCAATTTTAGTATTACCCATATTAAAGCCATAATAGATTTTTTTGCGAAGCATAATCAAACCGTTACAGGGCTTTGCCAGTATCAGCCGGACTTAAGTTTACCAGCGGCACTGTGTTTTTATATTAAGCAAGCAGAGCTGCCGATTAACCCGCTAGTATTACAACAATTTTCCAGCACACTTGATTTTCAGCTAGTGCAAATAGCTTGCCCACCCAACTTGTATGAGCCAGGTTTATTGGTAATGGATATGGATTCAACCGCTATTACTATTGAGTGCATAGATGAAATTGCACGCTTAGCTAACGTATACGATGAGGTTGCTTCGGTAACAGCACTGGCAATGGCTGGTAAGCTTGATTTTAGTGAAAGCCTAAATCAGCGCGTCGCTAAACTTACCGGAATTGAAAAAAGCTTAATAGATGAGTTAAAAAATAATTTACCTTTAATGCCGGGTATTAAAATGCTTTGCCAAATACTTAAACAGCATCAGTGGCACTTAGCCATTGCGTCGGGTGGTTTCGTACCCTTTGCAGAGCAAGTACAAGCGTTAATCAATTTAGATGAAGTACACGCTAATGTGCTTGAATTTAAAGATAATAAGCTCACAGGTAAAGTATTAGGCACAATTGTAGATGCACAGCAAAAAGCCGTTATTTTAGAGTCATTACAGCAACAGCTGGGATTAATAAAGTCGCAAACAGTGGCGATTGGCGATGGGGCTAACGATTTAAAAATGATGGCAACAGCAGGGCTAGGTGTAGCAGTACATGGTAAAGCAAAAGTGGTTGAGCAAGCCCAAGCAGCTATTTGCCAAGGCTCGTTATTACAATTACTGTATATGCTAGCTATACCATTAAATAGTGAGGCTACTGTTTAACGCAGGCGGTTTAGCCAAAGCAGTTTGCGGCGACCCATTTGGTCAACTTGTTGCTGTTCAAGTTTTAAATGGCTTAAGGCTTCTTCGGTGATATCGACAATATCACCGACACCCGCTACAGACCACAATGCCTCTTCTAATTCCCTTGCTTTATGCAGCGCATATTGACTCACATATTTTAGTTCGTTAGATAAATAATCGGTATCTGGGCGTCCAGTACGTGATATATACAAGCGCATAACAAAAATAAGATTCGACTTTAAGCCTTTGCTTATTTGTTCCTGAAAATCATTATAATCCTCACCTGCTATGCAATAACTGGTAATAGACTCTGAAATACTGCCCTTACGGGGATCAAAATTAATCACAAGTGTAAAGGCGCTTGGCGGATCTTGGCGGCTAAGATCTTTTATCTGTGGGGTGATCACATTAACGATTTGCTCATCAGTAATAATGCTCGATAAATCGGTTTTATTACCCAACAAACCAAAGTTTTGTAAAAGCACATGTAGTGGGCTAGGGTATAAGCCAAAGCCAATTGCACCTGCTTTAAAGTGCGCTCCTTCTTTATGTAAATAAAGTGGGAACTGGCAAACGCTTTTAGTTACCATATTTCTAAGTGCTGTAGAGAGCCCAGGCACTTTGGGCGCTTCTTCTGACACTTTTAGTTTATCTTTATTACTGTTAATTAACTGCGTAAAAAACAGCACTCCAGCATGGGGTAAGTCGGCAACTCGGCTGGCTTTTAAATTAATAATAGTGAACGACTTATTTACAGCCATCACTTCGTACTTTAGCTCACTAAGCTGATATGTTTTGGTTATTTTTTGTAAGTCAGGAAACGAGAGTAAAACAATGTCGCCTTTTTTTAAGCTTACTGGTTGTTTGCATTCAAGCTGCAAGCCCATAACCGAAAAGTCGCGAGTAAGGCCATGTACTACCTCATCGTTTACGCTAATCGACACATTCGTTTTATATAAGTAGCGCTTATCAGAGCGAAGATTTACATACTCTAAAGGTACAATATCTAAATAAGGCGCAGACTTACTTTTGCTATGGCCAAAATGCTTCAATTGATTAATCAAAGCTTTATCGTAATTTAATTGCTGATTGTGTTGCTGTTCAGTTTTATTACCAATAGCAGTTAGTACCACCATATATTTTACATTTTTCACTAACCCTTCTACCCGAGGAGAAGGCGGCTTATTGAGCTTTTCAATATTTTTACTTACAGTGTTTGGTAACGATAAAGGAATAAATGAGTCATCTGGATGGCTTGGCATAATTTGTATTTTAAAGCACTGCCAGGTGTCTTTTTGACTGCCAAAAGCTAAAAATAAGTTTTTTAGCTGAGGGTTTTGTTCAAGCTCATTACGTGTTGCAGAATAATAATAAATTTTGCCCGCTGAAATATGAGTAAAAGTATATAAATAATCTTCTTTAACTGGAGTCTGTTTTAAAAGTAATGCATTAATACGTTGCTCATTAAGCACACTGTATAAACAAGGGTTTTGGCGTTCATCGGTAAAGTAACGTTGAATAAAAATGTTGTTTTCGGTGGTTAGACTTAAGCTAGGATAAAGTACATTGTCTTTTTTACTTAAAAACACATATAAAGAGGTGACGCGTGGAATATAGTATTGCTCGTAACCCTTAGAAACCACAGCATCGAGCGTATTATCAAGGTTTACTTTATAGCGACGTTTATTACCGTGGATAAAGCTTTCTAAAAAATTATCAAACGCTTCATTATTTTCAATAAAGGTGCGTTTTAAACGAATATGATTAAACTCTTTAGAAATATTTTCTACGGCGACAACCTCATACTGAATGCCATTTTTTAAACCTAGCTCAAAGTCTTGCTCTAAACCTACCAAACGCAAGGCGATTAAATGTCCTTTTTTTAGCACATAACGAGTGGCTAGCTTTATTTTACAACCACTGAGGGATATATCGGAAGTGCTAGCAGCAATACTTTTTTTGTCGTTGTATTCAACCGTTACTTTAATTGAATAGTTCATTCGCTCTTCAGAGCGGCTTTCATAAGAGGCAAACTTTATAACATTTGTATTAAGGGAGTCATCAATGGCTTGCTCTGCAATTTTTTCTGTGGTTTTGCGTTGTAACACCCGATGATTATTTTCGGTGTTCATCACTGCCTCATAAACGGCAAGGGTATAACCACCGTGTTGTTTTAGCGCAGCTTCAAATACTTCAATCGCTGTTTCATCCATGAAATGTTGCTTGCCATTGTGATCATAAGGCTTTACCTGCCCAGTCACTAAACCACGTAAGTCAATAAAGCGCGCTATCGGCTGAGATAAGCGTGTCATTTCCATTTTCATTAAAAACTGTTCAGGCTTTGTAAGCCCAGCTATTTTAGACTTAAAAATTAAATCAAATTTAGGGTTGCCTAAATAATGTTTTAATTCAGATATAAGATCTTCGTGCTTGAGCAGTATGTCTTCAGCCATTTATAAAACCATCACCGTCTAATTAAAAAAGTAGGTATACTATTAAATCCATTTATTAGAAAACTCAATAAATGTCGTATCGTGTTATTGTTGTTAATATAGGTACGATTATTCGAGTAACTACAGTTTAGCGCTTGTTATTATGTGTTAAATACCAATTTATTGGCAAGTTACTTTAAACTATTATTCAAGCAATAAGTATGCCCTAAAGTATAGTAAAAAAGAAAACAGCATTTATAGATAATAATAGTAGTGCTAAATTATCTTGTTGGCATGACTCATTGTTAGGCGAAAGTTTAAAATGGTAAAATAAGCACTTAACATTAAGTATTTTTAAAATTAAAGAATAGTAGGTAAAGTTATAAATGGCTAAAGCGGCAAAAGTAGAGTTTGTTTGTACCGAATGTGGCATGAACTACCAACGTTGGCAAGGTCAATGCCGCTGTGGTGCATGGAACACATTAGCAGAATTTAAACCGTCAGCAGGGCAAAGTAAAAAAGCATCGGCACGCGTAAGTGTAGGTGGTTATGCTGGGGGGATTGGTGGCGGTTCTAAAAAAATTAATGATATTGCTACCGCAGAAACTGAAAAACAGTTAACTGAAATTGGCGAGCTCGATCGTGTTTTAAGTGGCGGTGTAACAACGGGGTCAGTTAATATAATCTCTGGCGATCCAGGGGCTGGTAAAACAACCTTGTTATCTGATTTAGTGGCACGAATGTCACAACGCATGCCCTCACTTTACTGTACCGCAGAAGAATCTTTATCGCAGTTTAAAAACAGAGTGAATCGTTTAAAGTTAAATTATAACCCTGATGCGCTTTATTTACTTTCCGAAACCAGTGTTGAAACCATCATTGAAGAACTCGATAAAAATAAAATTAAGTTTGCAGTAATAGACTCCATTCAAGCAGTGGTCACCGACACAGCTAACGGTAGCCCAGGCTCGCCTTCGCAAGTAAAAAGTGCCGCGCAAGCACTTACGCAATACTGTAAGCAAAATGATGTCACTATGTTCATTATTGCCCATGTAAATAAAAACAACGAAATAGCTGGTCCGCAAACGCTGGTGCATATAGTTGACGCACTATTGCATATAGATACTAACGATGGGCAAATTCGTACCTTACGAGCAAATAAAAACCGCTTTGGTGATATAGATACAGTCGGTATTTTTAGAATGTGCGAACGCGGTATGCTCAGCGTTGATAACCCCAGCGAAATATTTTTATCAGGCTCAACTACAGATTCACCTGGCTCTGCAATTACGTGTATTCGTAAAGGTAATCGTAATTTATTACTCGAAATTCAATGTTTAACCACTGAAATTGAGGCGGAATTTCCGCAGCGTGTTTGCGTTGGTTTAAACATGAACCGAATAAAAATGCTCACCGGCATACTGCGTAAGCACACAA
Organism: Pseudoalteromonas nigrifaciens; assembly: GCF_002221505.1. Classification (NCBI taxonomy): domain Bacteria; kingdom Pseudomonadati; phylum Pseudomonadota; class Gammaproteobacteria; order Alteromonadales; family Pseudoalteromonadaceae; genus Pseudoalteromonas; species Pseudoalteromonas nigrifaciens. Next base: position 761,713 of record NZ_CP011036.1, read on the forward strand.
AAACTAAAATATTTCACGATACGTTTTTTAATATAGTGGGTGGCTTAAAAATTGATGAATCAGAAACCTGTATAGATTTAGCGTTGGTTGCTGCGCTACTTAGCAGCTTAAATGATTTTGTGGTGCCACGTACCACTTGTATTATGGGAGAGCTGAGTTTAAATGGCGACGTACGCCCAATAGACAGTGGCGTACCGCGCGTTAAAGAAGCTGCGCAGCATGGCTTTACGGAAATATTTATTCCATTTCGTAATTACCATAAATCAATGGAAGGGCTGGGCGCTAAGATCACCCCGATAAAAACAGTACATGAGTTACTTAGTTTAATTAATTAGCAAAAACGCTTATCGGTGATGTTCTGCAATGTTACTCTTGAGCTGAAACAATTTATATAAAGACTTAAATAAGGAAATAACATGAAAAAGTTAGTTATAGCTGCAGCAATTGTAGCTGCCGGTGTTGGTGGCGTAAGTTATGCAAATCACGTAGCCACTAAAGAAGTACGTGCAGAAATAGATAAGCAACTAGCACTAGTGAGCGAGCAAACCGGCGCTACATTTAAGTATGCAGACTTATCGGCTAGTGTTATTTCCAATAGTGTAGAAATTAGCAATATGGAAGTCATTAGTTCTGAAGGCGATAATGTTGCCAGTATTCAAAGCATTGAAGTGACAGGCTACGAAACCGATAAAATTTCACCACACACTACATTTGATGTAAAAAGCTTTCAATTTAATAAAGACTTTGTGGCTAAATTACCAGCCGATACAAATACTATGTTAGCGTCGGCCAGTTACGATTTACATTCATCACTTGATTACGATGAAAAATCGGGCGACAGCGATGTGGTAGTTAAGTTAGATGCAAAAGACATTGTTAGCTTTAATATGAATATGGGTCTGGCAAACACACAAGCACTTATGGATGCATCGCTTGCGATCAGTAAAGCACAGCAAGCAGCGGGCAGCGAACCTTTAACTTATGAGCAAGAATTACAGCAGCAAACGCTAATAATGCAAGCTATGAGTAAGTTAGAGCCGCGCAGTGTTAACTTTGAACTTAATAACCAAGGCGAGCTTAAAGCATTGCTAGAAAGCGAGCTTATTAAGCAAGGTATGAGTGTTGAGCAAATGCAAATGATGGTTGAGCAGCAGCTACAGCAAGCGCCAGTAACCGAAGAAATTGCAGAAGCGATTAGCGGCTTTGTTAAAGGCTTAAATTCATTTAGCGTGTCGGCAAAACTACCTGAAGGCAAAACTATGATGGAAGTTAACCAACAAATAATGATGCTAATAGGCCAGCCTGAAAAGCTTGTAGAGTACATTAATCTAGAAGTTAAAGGCGACTAAAAGTAGCTATAGCAATCGCGATATCAGTTAAAAATGATAGCACGATACACATAATTAAAGCGTGAGTTTAACTCGCGCTTTTTTATGCGTAAATTTTGCGTTTAGACTAGGTGTTAACTCTCAAAATTAACAATTAGTTTACCAGCACTCATTTAATCGTTAGTATTCATTACTACAAAAACTGTTATTTATCATATTAAATAGCCATTAAGGCTCAAACTAATTACTTAAAGTTGAATGGGGTTACAGATGGGAAAAGGTCGATTAGAAGCTTTTAGTGATGGTGTGTTGGCAATTATTATTACCATTATGGTATTGGAGCTAAAAATACCTGAAGGCGCAGGAATTGAAGCACTTGTGCCTATGCTCCCTAACTTTTTTAGCTATGTTTTAAGTTTTGTATACGTAGGGATTTACTGGAATAACCATCATCATTTATTACACGCTGCTGGCAGTGTTTCGGGTGGGGTATTGTGGTCAAATTTAAATTTACTTTTTTGGTTATCATTATTCCCGTTTTCGACCAGTTGGATGGGAGGTAATCACTTTGAGCCGCTACCTACCGCGACTTATGGTGCCGTGCTGTTTATGGCGGCGATTGCGTATAATATTTTACAACGCAGCATAATGGCGACAGATGGCTGCAGCTCTGTATTGCGCAAAGCAATCGGTGCAGACTGGAAAGGCAAAGTGTCTATGGCGCTTTACTTATCGGCAGTAGGCGTAGCATTTGTAGCACCATGGTTAGCACAAGTAATATATGTAGCAGTGGCGCTGCTATGGTTAGTGCCAGATAAAAGAATAGAGCAGGCCGTTAATCAAAATTAAATTTATTACTCTTTTAATTAGTTTTACCGCTAAGTAGGGCAATAAAAAAGCCGCGTTTGTTATAAAGCAAACGCGGCTTAAAATTTTCTAGAGCTTAAATTAGTTAATGCAGAATACGTGCTCTTATCGTGCCTTCAACAGCGCTTAGCTCTTTAAGGGCAACTTCTGAGTGGTCGGTATCTACATCAATAACTACATAACCAATTGACTCATCTGTTTGTAGGTACTGCGCGGCAATGTTAATACCGTGCTGCGCAAACGCTTGGTTTATTTGTGTTAATACGCCAGGACGGTTGTGATGTACATGCAGTAAGCGACTACGATTAGCAAGCTCTGGTAGTGAAACCTCAGGGAAGTTAACAGCAGTAATAGTTGAGCCGTTATCTGAGTATTTAGCTAGTTTTCCAGCTACTTCAATACCAATGTTTTCTTGCGCTTCTTGAGTTGAGCCACCAATGTGCGGCGTTAAAATAACATTGTCGAAATTACGCAGTGGCGATACAAACTCTTCATCGTTAGATTTAGGCTCAACCGGGAATACATCGATTGCTGCGCCGCTGAGTTTTTTATCGGTAAGCGCTTCTGCCAATGCATCAATATCAACTACAGTACCGCGAGACGCATTAATTAAAATAGCGCCCTGTTTCATAACCGCAAGTTCGGCAGTGCCAATAAGGTTCTTAGTTTGTGGGGTTTCAGGTACATGCAAAGTAATAATATCAGAGCGTTGTAATAGCTGAGTTAAATTATGTACTTGCTTAGCGTTGCCAAGTGATAACTTATCTTCAATATCGTAAAACTCAACATGCATACCAATATTTTCGGCCATAATACCTAACTGGGTACCAATGTGGCCATAGCCAATAATACCCAATGTTTTACCACGAGCTTCAAACGAGCCGTTTGCGGTTTTTAACCAGCCGCCACGATGTGCAGCAGCATTACGCTGAGGAATACCGCGTAATAGCAACAGTATTTCACCAAGTACAAGCTCTGCAACCGAGCGGGTGTTAGAAAATGGTGCGTTAAATACTGCAATACCACGTTCGCGCGCCGCATTTAAGTCAACCTGGTTGGTGCCAATACAAAAACAGCCAACCGCAACGAGCTTTTCAGCTGCTTCTAACACAGCTTGGTTAATATGAGTACGAGAACGAAGCCCCACAAAGTGTACGTCTTTAATACGTTCTTTTAGCTCGTCCTCAGGTAAGGATGTTTTAACATAGTCGATGTTGCTATAACCGTTACGTTTTAGCGTTTCAACAGCGCTTTGGTGAACACCTTCAAGCAAAAGAATTTTAATTTTGTCTTTTGCCAACGATACCTTACTCATAACCTCATCCTATTTAATTTGTGGCCCATTTTTAGTGCCGATAATCACTTTATCAGCGCCACGCTCTGCGAATAGGCCGTTGGTAACTACGCCAACAATTTGATTAATTTGTGTTTCAAGTTGTTTAGCTTGGGTAATTTTTAAATTATGTACATCTAAAATAACGTTACCGTTATCGGTAACTACACCTTGGCGATACACAGGATCACCGCCAAGTTTTAATAATTCGCGTGCTACGTAACTGCGTGCCATGGGTATAACTTCAACCGGCAGTGGAAAACCACCCAAGGTTGCTACTAATTTGGTGTCATCTACAATGCACACAAATTGTTTAGCTACCGCTGCTACTATTTTTTCACGAGTAAGGGCTGCACCGCCGCCTTTAATCATTTCGTTATGGGCGTTAATTTCATCAGCGCCGTCAACGTATACATCTAAAACATCAACGTCATTAAGTTCAAATACTTCAATGCCTAGCGCTTTTAAACGAGCTGTTGAGGCTTCTGAACTAGAAACTGCACCTTTAATGGTGTCTTTTATTGAGCCTAGTGCATCAATAAAGTGATTAACCGTTGAGCCTGTACCTACGCCTACAATAGTGTTCTCTTTTACAAACTCTAACGCTGCCCAAGCAGCTGCTTTTTTTAATTCGTCTTGTGTCATTGTTTTATGCTCATTTATGTCAAAAATTTCTGCTGGTATACAAAGTAACGCTTTACCAACAGTAGGTTTTATTTGGGGTGATAATTGTTTTAAGTGGCACATCCCATGATTCTATGGGTAAAGCTGTTACTTTTTGGCATTCATGTGCTAAACCAATAAGTTGCGGCTTTTGCCAGTGTTGCTGGTGTAGCCGCGCCAATGTCCGATCGTAAAACCCACCCCCCATTCCTAAGCGATTACCTTGGTTATCAAATGCCACTAATGGCATAAGTAGGTAATCAAGCTCTGGTAACGGGCATATTTGAGTACAATTGAGCTTAGGTTCCAAGATACCATAGCGGTTTGCCTTCATGGGTGAGTTTTTTTCATAACGCTGAAATAGTAAATTAGCCCCGTTAAAGGGGTGGATTACAGGTAGGTAAAGGGTGTGCCCTTTATCCCATAATTCATTAATTAACAATGAGGTATCTAACTCGCCGTCGTTACTAAAATAAATGGCAATATGCTCTTTTTTAGTGTTTTTTTTGCCATTTAAGTATTGAATAAAATTCACTTTTAGCGATTGGGCGGCAATTAATTGTTGGTTACTTGATAAATTATTACGCAGTTCGCGGACAGACGCTCTTATTGTTGCACGTTTATTGCTCACTTTAGGATTTCACCCCGTAATTAAAAAGAGAATAAGTTAGGGACGGTTAAATATATTGCTAATAAAATAAGCAAAGTAACCACAGTTGCTATGAGTGAATATAACAACACATTACTGCGTTTTTGCAGTGGCGTGAGCAACTCATCATCAAGCATAAGATCATCGTCTTGCCACTCTATGTGTTCATCGGTAATTGCTGTGGCTTCAACCTCGGGTAGGCGCTGTTCAAGCTCGTCTAGTTTTTCTTCAAGACGAATTAAGCTACTGGTAATGTAATCAAGCGCATCAAAAATTCTGTCATCGCGCTGGCTACTCGTTGCACTTGCCAGTTGAGTATTTTGATTAGGGTTGGTAACAGCCTGCAGCTTACTTTTAATACCTAAGCTGGCAAGTAGTTTGGCTTGCTTTAGGGCTTTGTCTTTATTGCTTGGCACAAATAGCGGTTTACCATTAAAAAAAAGCGACACTTTTTCATTTGATGTTTTTAATTTAGTAGCAAGCATGGCAGTAACAGCTTTGCTGTCAACGCCCTCAGCGAGTCCTACAAAGGTAACACGAAAGTTGTCGGCCATTTTTAATTCCCTAAGCTTTTATAGTAAAACGAGTATATACCGAAAGTGCAAAACAATTCGAGAGTGATTTATGTTTCACGGCTTGAATAATAAGCTTTAGATATAAAAACGACCCTTAAAAGGGCCGTTTATATTTTTAATAGTATGTTGGCTTAAAGGCCAGCAGCAGCGCGAAGTGCTTCTGCTTTATCAGTACGCTCCCAAGGGAACTCTTCACGACCAAAGTGGCCGTAAGCCGCCGTTGGAAGGTAGATAGGGCGCTCTAAATCAAGCATTTTAATTAAACCGTAAGGGCGCAAGTCAAAGTGCTCACGAATAAGCTCAATTAAACGGCTTTCTTCTAGTTTGCTGGTACCAAAGGTTTCTACGCTTATAGACGTAGGCTCTGCAATACCAATAGCGTACGATACTTGTAGCTCACACTTATCAGCAAGGCCAGCAGCAACAATGTTTTTAGCAACATAACGTGCAGCATAGGCAGCACTACGGTCAACTTTTGATGGATCTTTACCAGAGAAAGCACCGCCACCGTGACGAGCCATGCCGCCGTAGGTATCTACAATGATTTTACGACCGGTTAAGCCACAATCGCCCATTGGTCCGCCAATTACAAAGCGACCTGTTGGGTTAATAAAAAACTTAGTCGCGCTAGTAATTAGCTCAGCAGGAAGTACCGGCTTGATGATAGTTTCCATCACCGCTTCGATTAAATCTTTTTGTGAAATATCTTCGCTGTGCTGCGTAGAAAGTACAACAGCATCAATACCTACTGGCTTGCCGTTTTCGTATGCAAACGTAACTTGTGATTTTGCATCTGGGCGTAACCAGTTAAGCTCGCCGCTTTTACGAACCTGTGCTTGGCGCTGCACTAAACGGTGTGAGTAGGTAATAGGAGCAGGCATTAGTACTTCAGTTTCGTTACATGCGTAACCAAACATTAAGCCTTGATCGCCAGCGCCTTGCTCTTCTGGGCTAGTACGGTCAACACCTTGGTTAATGTCAGGAGACTGTTTACCAATAGTGTTTAAAATTGCACATGAATCTGCATCAAAACCCATATCTGAATTAGTGTAGCCAATGTCGCGAATTGTTTTACGTGTAATTTCTTCGATATCAACCCATGCGCTAGTAGTGATTTCACCACCAACCATAACCATACCGGTTTTTACGTAAGTTTCACACGCAACTCGGGCATGAGAATCTTGCTCAAGGATAGCATCAAGTACCGCATCAGAGATTTGATCGGCGATTTTATCCGGATGACCTTCAGAAACAGATTCAGAAGTAAATAAATGTTTTGCCATTGTATTTCTGCTCACAAATATTGCGCTTCACAAACGTCGGTATTAGCGCTTAAAAATTAAGGGGCGTATTTTATCGAAAACAAAACACCTTGCATAGTGTTTTTACGCCTAGACGTCTAAATAAAATATTTAATAACTTTTCGGTCTCAAAAAATATTCATAATGACCTATTATTATGGGTTTTTAATTGCACACCGCCCCTACAATAAGTAAGAATGGACTATACACTAGTCGCCAAGTTATACGGCGGCATAATCGAATACATAAATACCCGCGCAAAAATATATTAAGGTAGGAGAATTCATGCCATCTCGCAAAGAACTTGCAAATGCTATTCGTGTCTTGTCAATGGACGCAGTACAAAAGGCCAAATCTGGTCATCCTGGAGCCCCTATGGGCATGGCAGATATCGCAGAAGTATTATGGCGCGATTATCTAAAACATAACCCAACAAACCCAGAGTGGGCTGACCGAGATCGCTTTATATTATCGAACGGCCACGGTTCAATGCTTATTTATTCTTTATTACATTTAACGGGTTATGATTTACCGTTAGACGAAATTAAAAACTTCCGTCAAATGCATTCAAAAACACCTGGTCACCCAGAGTACGGTTATGCACCAGGAATCGAAACTACTACCGGCCCGTTAGGTCAAGGGATCACTAACGCAGTAGGTATGGCAATTGCCGAAAAAGCGCTAGCTGCACAGTTTAACCGTGAAGGTCACGATATTGTTGATCACTTTACCTATGCATTTATGGGCGACGGCTGCTTAATGGAAGGTATTTCTCATGAAGCTGGTTCACTTGCAGGCACATTAGGTCTGGGTAAACTTGTTGCATTTTGGGATGACAACGGCATTTCAATCGATGGCGAAGTAGAAGGTTGGTTTACCGATGATACGCCAGCTCGCTTTAAAGCGTACGGTTGGCATGTAATTAGCGGTGTTGATGGCCACGACAGCGATGCTATAAGTGCTGCAATCGCAGAAGCTAAAAGTGTTACCGATAAGCCATCACTAATTTGTTGTAAAACAATTATTGGTTACGGCTCACCTAATAAGTCGGGTAGCCACGATTGTCACGGTGCACCACTAGGTGAGGACGAAATTAAAGCGTCTCGCGAATTTTTAGGTTGGACTGGCGATGCATTCGAAATCCCTGCAGACATTTATGCACAATGGGATAGCAAAGAAAAAGGTCAACAGCTTGAATCAAGCTGGGATGAAAAATTTGCAGCATACGCAAAAGCATACCCAGAGCTAGCGTCAGAATACAAGCGTCGTATTAACAACGAACTGCCAGGCGATTGGGCTGAAAAATCTCAAGCATACATTGAAGAGCTGCAAGCAAACCCTGCAAACCCAGCGTCTCGTAAAGCGTCGCAAAATGCATTAAACGCATTTGGCCCGTTATTACCAGAATTTATGGGTGGCTCTGCCGATTTAGCTGGCTCAAACCTAACAATTTGGGATGGCTCTAAAGGCTTAACACGCGACGATGCAAGCGGTAACTACATTTATTACGGTGTACGTGAGTTTGGTATGTCGGCAATTATGAATGGTATTGCGCTGCATAAAGGCTTTATTCCTTACGGTGCTACGTTCTTAATGTTTGTTGAATATGCAAAAAATGCCGTACGTATGGCTGCATTAATGAAGCAACCAAGCATTTTTGTATACACGCACGATTCAATTGGTTTAGGTGAAGATGGTCCAACTCACCAACCAGTAGAGCAAATTGCAAGCATGCGTTTAACGCCTAATTTATACAACTGGCGTCCATGTGACCAAGTTGAGTCGGCAATTGCATGGCAACAAGCTATTGAGCGTAAAGACGGTCCTACATCACTAATCTTTACTCGCCAAGGTTTAGAGCAACAAGCACGTAACGCACAGCAACTGAGCGACGTTAAAAAGGGTGGTTACATCCTTAGCTGCGACGGCAATCCAGAGCTTATTTTCATTGCAACGGGTTCTGAAGTGCAACTAGCACAAGATTCTGCAAGCGAACTACGCAAGCAAGGTAAAAAGGTACGTGTTGTATCTATGCCGTGTACTGATGCTTTTGAAACGCAAAGCGCAGCATACAAAGAAAGTGTATTGCCAGCATCTGTTTCACGCCGCGTAGCAGTAGAAGCAGGTATTGCTGATTACTGGTACAAGTACGTTGGCCTAAATGGCGCAGTAGTAGGTATGACTACCTTTGGTGAGTCAGCGCCTGCTGGTGAGCTGTTTGAGCACTTTGGCTTTACTGTTGAGAACATAGTAAACAAAGCAAACGAACTTTTTTAATCGCCTTTGATTAAATAAAGTAAGCAATTGAAAAACCCGCATATGTTGCGGGTTTTTTTATGCCCGAATATGAAACAACTTCACTTAAAGCAATACTGCTTTCCTTGCAAGAAAGTAAGCTATCAGGCAAGGTAGTGCGATAAAATTTATAAATAAAAATCTTAAATTATTAGCAGGAGCTAAATATGTCAAAGTTCGAAAATGTTAGTGTAATTAAAAAAGCCAATGTGTATTTTGATGGCAAAGTGTCAAGCCGAACCGTTTTATTAGGCAGTGGTGAAGCAAAAACATTAGGCTTTATGCAACCAGGTGAGTTTGTGTTCGACACTAACCAAAAAGAATGTATGGAATTATTAGCAGGGCAGTGGGATATTTTATTGCCAGGTGAAAGCGAGTGGAAAACATTTAATGCGGGCGAATCATTTAATGTTGATGCAAACGTAAGCTTTAAGGTAAAAGTAAGCGATTTTGCTGATTATTGCTGTTCATACACAGATTAATAGCACAAATATAACGCGGTTAGTATGTTATTTAACCGCTTAAAGAGCCCGTATAATGCGGGCTTTTGCATGTTTAATGTTCAGTGAGTGATCTAAATCAGCTTTACTAACAAATATTTGCTTAAATAGTTACATTTCTCCTTGTGTTAATTCATATTGCCCCCAATACTAACTATGAAGTAACACATAAAAGGATATAAAATGAAAATTAATCTTACAGGTCACCATGTTGACGTTACTGATTCAATTAGAGAACACGTAAACGAAAAGTTTTCAAAAATAGCGAATCACTTTCCATCTTTGATCGCGCTCGACATTATTCTTTCTAAAGTTCACAACAAGCTTCAAGCGGAAATTAGCACTATTTACGAAGGTGCACGTATATCGGTTAAGGGCGAAAACGAAGTGCTGTATCCAGCAATTAGTAGTGCCGCAAAAAAACTAGATACGTCACTAAAACATCGCAAAGGGCAAATTAAAGCTAATTTGCATGAAAAACCAGAAATAACAACCCCAGAAATTGCACACGAAATCATCCAAGAGATGGATCTTCGTTAACGTTTTTAGAGTTTAGGCCCTAACTTTTAGGGCCTAAAACCATTATTTATTAGCTTCGTTTTACCCCCTCATTTATTAATACTTTTCAGCTTTCATTTTGCGTTAAAACTCTGTAATTTATTCATTATTATAAATAAACAGTAAGTACACACATGCGCTCTGTAGTATCAAATTGGCAAACTCGCTTAAATGCATTGGGGCCGGGAATTCTAATGGCAACCGCTGCAATTGGTGGTTCACATTTAGTGGCATCAACCCAAGCGGGAGCCATATTTGGCTGGCAATTATTTTGGCTTATTTTAGTAGTAAACGTTTTAAAGTACCCATTTTTTCGCTTTGGCATGGAGTACACACTCGCTACCAAAAATAGCCTAGTAGAGGGTTATAAAAGCAAAGGGCCATTTTATTTTTACAGCTTCATTGTCCTAAATGTTGTTGCCGCTATCGTTAATACCGCAGGCGTATTATTACTCACCGCAAGCTTGTTGCATTACGCACTACCTATCACAATAGAAATAACACTGCTGTGTTGGATTTTACTTGGCGTGTGCTTAACCATACTTTTGCTAGGGCACTTTAAAGCGCTAGATAACGTGGCAAAAGGCATTATGGGGCTACTTACATTAGCAACATTAATAGCACTTGCTATTGCCTTTAGTAATGGCCCAATGGCACCTGCTGACTATGTAGGCCCTTCACCGTATGAGTTAGCCATGCTTAGCTTTATGGTGGCATTAATGGGCTGGATGCCCGCCCCCATTGAAATATCCGCACTTAGCTCACTGTGGTTAAAAGAAAAACAAGCACAACAAATAATATCTAAACGCGAAGGCTTGTTCGACTTTAACGTGGGTTACTGGTTAACCGCAGGCTTAGCGCTGGTGTTTTTTAGCTTAGGTGTATTAGTGCAATACGGGCAAAGCAGTAATATAGAACTCGGCGGAGTCGCTTTTGCCAAACAGCTTATTGATATGTACGCACTTACCATTGGCGAGTGGGCAAGGCCGCTAGTATCAGCCATTGCTTTTTTATGTATGTTTGGCACCACATTAACGGTACTAGATGGTTACGCGCGTACTTTAAACGAATCGCATAAATTACTTGGTTTTAAGCAATCAAAACACAGCTTAAACACATGGCTAATACTGCAAGCACTTGCTGGTATGGCGGTTATTTTATTTTTTGAATCAGCCTTAGGTCCTATGCTTACCTTTGCCATGACACTGTCATTTGTAACCACTCCTATATTTGCTTGGCTAAACTTTAGCCTAGTGCGCTCTGAGCCCAGCATTAAACACGGCGTACTACTTAAAAGTTTAAGCTGGATAGGGCTGCTGTACTTAGTCGGTTTTTCTGTGGCATTTGTTGTGTGGATGATGATGTAAGTAAAAAAATTCAATAAAGCAATAAATTAGCGTACATTGCATTTGTACGCTAATTGCGTATACTTTGGCGTATGAAAAGCTTATTTGTTGAATCAATTGTATTTGAAAAGTACCGAGCACAGTACTTGAATGATGACGAATATCGTTTATTTCAAGCAGATCTAATGGTTAACCCAAAACAGGGCGATGTGATTCAAGGTACAGGTGGCTTACGTAAAATACGAGTTGCGAGCAAGGGGAAAGGTAAACGCGGCGGCTCAAGAGTTATATATTATTATTTGGACGATAAAACACGTTTTTACTTACTAACTATCTACAGTAAAAACGAAGTGACAGATTTAACAGCAGATCATAAAAAGCAATTAAAAGCGTTTTTAGAGGTATGGAAAAATGAGCAAACGTGATTTATTTTCAGAATTAACTACAGCCCTTGTTGATGCTAAAGCACACTCACAAGGCAAACTTACATTGCGTACCCATACAGTAAATGAGTTTAACGACCTTGCTATTTCACCTGATGAAATAGTAAATATTCGAGAAAAATTTAATATGTCGCGTGGTGTATTTGCAAACATTTTACATACATCAGCGAGAACACTCGAAAACTGGGAGCAAGGACGTAGCGCGCCTAATGGGCAAGCAATTACTTTATTAAAGCTTGTGCAGCGTCATCCTGAGACATTGAATCATATAGCTGAGTTGTAGAGTTTTATAAGCCTTATCAAAATGAATGAGGCATTTAGGTAAACCCGCTTATTTATCTTAAAAGTCAAAAAAAAGACCTGACCTTAATGTGATTTTTTGATCTCAATGTAGTGTTTGATACCTATTTTCTCGCTACACTTAAACAAGCTAAAAATACGAGTGAGGGTTTCCTTCACTTAGCTGCTGGGCAAACAAAAAAATATACTGTTAAAAGTATTACCAAACTCGAGTAACCAAAAGGGATTAGTTTATATGGCAATGTTTCGTTAAAAAAGTTTCTTTTTAAAGATAAGCTATCTAATTTTGTATAAATTTGCTCTGACAAGTAGTCATTGGATTTCAAAATATTGTTTATTATCTGACACCTTTCATTTTCAACTTGTTGGAATGTTGTCGTGATTCCGCTGTAATAATCAGCTAACGATTTCATTTTTTGATGAACTTGCCTTGCCATAGGGAGTACAACAACTAATTCAGGCTGGTTATCTCCGTAAAATTCTTTTAATTGTTGTAATTTATATTCAACGTCGTCTAAATTACTTTGATTTATTTTCCCTCCTAGCTTTAAGCGCTTATGCATCTCTTGAAAGGTTATTGCAATTGTAGTTAGCGAATTGAAGTAGTGCTCATATGTATCACTTAGATTTTCATAGCTAGATGGAATGGTATTTTTAAAGTTATTGTTCTTTGTAAACTTTTCAAGTGTTGCCAACTCTGCTTTGAGACTTTCTTCACGCCAATCTTCTGGTATTAAGCGATCTATTTTGTAAAAAGCATCATTACTCTCTTCACGTGCAGCAATAGCCTTCGAATTATTTACTGCTAAAGAAGATGAAGGGATAAAATCAAAGGTATCACTAATATTTTGTTTTTTAATAGGACTTGATGACTTACCACTTTTGATGCACCAACTGTTGATTGATTCTTGTAATGTTAACCAGTAAACAAACATATAGTAAGCAATTATAAAACATAGTGCCCCAGCTAATGTAAGAGAAGATACTCCTGGATCAATCTTTATTCCTAAAAAAGAAGTAATTTCTCGACCTTTGAGGAATAGTAACAAAAAGTATGCCAGCGATGAGTATGCTAGTAACTGAATTTTATACGTAAGCGCGCATTTAAGCAGTGCGCTTAGCTATAATCGAAGTCTAGCTGCACATTCCACGGCATTAGGTCGGTAAAATCATCATCACCCTCATCTCGATTCGGCAACGTTTTAAATAAATGCACAAAGTAGTAATAAGGATTGATGTCATTGGCACGGCAGGTCATCACAATACTATAAAGTATCGCGCTGGCCTGAGCACCATTAACCGATTTTGAGAATAGCCAGTTTTTTCTACCAGTGGTAAACGGCCGAATATCTCGCTCAGTAATATTATTATCAATCCCTAGTTCGCCATCTTCACTATACCGCATTAATTTCGGCCATTGATTAAGCGTGTATTTTATCGCTTTGCCAATATAACTCCCCGCCGTTACTTTACCTTCGGCTTCATCAAGCCACGCTTTAAAGTGCATTAATATGGGTAAGGCTTTTTCTTGTCGTAACTGATACCGCGCTTGAGGAGATAACTGTTTGTTTTTAGCGTGGGTTTCCAGTTTATATAATTGGCTGATAAAGCTGATGGCTTTATGCGCTCGACCTTTGTTTTTCGACTCTGCTTTTAAGGCATCGTTATATTTGCGTCTAGCGTGTGCCCAGCAACCAACAGGGGTAATGCCTTCAATACCGTCATAAACACGGTAACCGTCGCACTGTAAATAGCCTTGATAACCGGCAAGAAATTCTTTTGCGCAAGCGCGACTTCGACCTGCTTGGTAATCGTAAATCACGACAGGCTCACGGCTGACCTCATTGCTGCGATAAACCCACATGTAGGAATTGCTGCTAGGGTTGTCACCTTCATCTAACACTTGTGTACGGGTTTCATCGGCACATAAACTATGCTCACTAAGCAAGTGACGTTGCATGGCTGCCACTAAGGGGCTGATTAGCAGGCCCGCTTTAATACACCAATTAGCTAATGTTCCGCGCGATAGTTCAAGGCCGCCACGGCCCAGTATGTCAACGAAACGATAAAGCGGTAAGGCATCGCAGTATTTGCCCGTAACAACCGCCGATAACGCTTCTGGACTCGCAATGCTGCCAGGAATAGGCTGCTTGGGTTTAGGCGCGGTGATTATTTTACTGGCCAATTGTTCATGCTCGCAATGTCTGCAAGCATATTTAAATTGTTTGTGCTTAATGACACTGACTTTCGCCGGAATAATCTTCACTTGCTCGCTGTCTTCACTACCACATTGATGTAGTTGTTCACCGCAACACTGACACGTTAACTCGGTTAAGGTGTGCTCAACTTCTTCTCGTTCAAAGTGCTCAGCCAGTATTTGTTTACCTTTCTTATGGTGTTTAGGCGGCTCAGTCGTTTTATGCTGCTCCGCTTCATTGAAGGTGCCCCGTGGGGCTTTTTCACTTTTTTTACCGTATTTTTGGGATTTACTTAACTTAAGCTCAGCAAGCAAGTGGTCAATCCGCGATTGCATTTCAACCTTATCTTCTTGCAGTGAAATTTTATCTTTTTCTAAGCCATCAAGCTTAGCCTGCATAAGTGCAAGCTGATTTTGTAGTTCGGTGATGAGAATAGTGTCTGGCATTTTAATAGCATGACACATGGGAAAGATCGTTCAAGTAAAAAAAACGATCTGGTTAATTTATATCACTGATAACCCTGATAAAGTTGAGTGGCGGGTTTTATTATTTACCGGTAAGCCAGATAATAACCATTGTAACTGCCGTTGTTCAATCCCCATGGCTACGTGTGCTTGAGCATGATTTGGCCATTGAAATCGTCCTTGCTCTAAGCGACGATAATAAAGCCAAAAACCATTGGTATCCCAAAACAAAATTTTTAATTTATCGCGTTGTTTATTACAAAAAACGAACCACGCTTGGCTTAAAGGATCGAGAGATAGGGTATCGCTGACAATAATACTTAACCCATTGATTGATTTTCGCATGTCGGTGAATCCCGTGACCAAGTAAACTTGGTGGGTGCAAGGTGTCACAGTACGCTCAATAATTTGGCGAGTGCTTGGTGCGCTAATGTCGACTCGAAGTCTATTTGATAGCCGTTTGGTGTGGTGAGTTTAATGATTGAAGGGTGTGTAAAGGCTTGCTCATGAATAACAAACGGGATCACCTGTTGCTTTTTAACCCTTATCGTTTCGTCAGAAAGGCGTTTACGCCAAACATAGAAAGTCGATGCGTTAATGTTGTTATCACGACAAAATTGAATGATGGCTAAACCACTCGATTTTTGCTGCTCAAAAATGCCTTGCCAGTGTTTTATTTTTTGCTGTTTATTCATAATTACCTCAGGTTAATATGCTGAGTAAATTATGCATAGGTAGCATTAATATTGGTATGTGGGTTTAATTGCGCGCTTACTTTTATACTTTCTACACTCATCATTTATTGGATGATCTTTCGCTTCAAACAAATAAAGTTTGACCGTGTGTGCTATGTTTTCATTATCTGATTTATCCATACTTCTTAGGTCCATAATCTACTTGTAGTCAGTTACATGTCATTAAACACTCACAAAAGTAATAGAGAATGGAGTCGCGTCTGCCTTTACTACTTTTTGAGTGACATTTACTTGTACTGAGCTGACATTAATAGCAATATCAACTCAGCTCTTTTATCGCTCTACTTATTCCATCTAAACTCAGCGCATACATGCGGTTGTTCATTAACTCTTTAATAAAACCTATTGATTGATAGTACGGCCAGTGTTCAACCGGTTGTGGGTTGAGCCAAGCCACTTTATCAAAGTGGTTGGTGACACGTTGTAACCATACACTGCCGGGCTCTTCGTTGTAGTGCTCTACCGAGCCGCCGGGGTAGGCTATTTCGTACGGGCCCATAGTGGCATCGCCTACAAATATTACTTTGTAGTCGCTGGTAAACTTATTAATTAGCGTCATGGTGTCTATTACGTTTGAGTGACGGCGTTCGTTGTCTTGCCAAACATTTTCGTATAGGCAGTTATGAAAGTAGTAAAACTCTAAGTGTTTAAATTCGCCATGGGCGGCGCTAAATAATTCTTCGCAGGTATGAATGTAGTCATCCATTGAGCCGCCAATATCAAACAGCATGAGTACTTTTACTGCATTGTGGCGCTCTGGTGCCATTTTTACGTCAAGCATGCCGCCTTGTTTTGCGGTAGCGCGAATGGTCTCGTTTAAATCTAGCGTGTCGCTGGCGCCAGTGCGGGCAAATTTACGCAGTTTTTTAAGGGCAAGTTTAATAGTACGCGAGCCAATTTCACGGTCGGAGTCTAAATTGCGATATTCGCGTTTATCCCACACTTTTACTGCTTGGCGGTTACGGTTGCCGTCTTGGCCTATACGCACACCTTCGGGGTTATAGCCGTATGCTCCAAAAGGTGATGTGCCGCCGGTGCCAACCCATTTATTACCGCCTGCGTGGCGTTTTTGTTGCTCTTCTAAACGCTCTTTTAGGGTTTTCATTAGCTCGTCGAGGCCGCCCATGGCTTTAAGTTGCGCTTTTTCTTCATCGCTAAGGTTTTTTTCAAACTCTTTACGCAGCCAATCTTCTGGTAAGTTGTGCTGTTGCTTTAAGCTCTCGAGTAAATCAAGGTCGGCAATACCACTAAAGTAGTCGCTAAAGGCTTTGTCGAAGCGGTCAAAGTGGGTTTCGTCTTTTACCATTATGGTGCGTGCTAAATGGTAAAAGGCGTCTACGTCGGCAAATATAACACCCTTTTTTAAGGCGTTAATTAAATCAAGCAACTCGCGCAGGCTTACCGGTAAACGGTATTTACGCAGCGTGAAAAAAAACTGTACTAACATATTAACGACGGCTCATAAACGCGAGTTTTTCGATTAGGCTTATGTCTTGCTCATTTTTAAGTAGTGCGCCAAACATTGGCATTAAACCGCCTTTTTTAGCTTTGTCGTGCAGTGTTTTTGCGTCTATGTCTTCTGCCATAAGGAGCTTAAGCCAGTCGAGTAATTCGCTGGTAGATGGCTTCTTTTTAAGACCGTTTGCTTCGCGTAGGTTAAAAAACACTTCGAGTGCTTGGCGTACTAAATCTTGCTTAACATTAGGGTAGTGCACGTCAATAATTTGCTGCATTTCATCGGCAGATGGAAAATCAATGTAATGAAAAAAGCAGCGGCGTAAAAATGCGTCGGGCAGCTCTTTTTCGTTATTAGAGGTGATGATCACAATAGGGCGCTCTTTTGCTACTACTCGCTCGCTGGTTTCGTAAACATGAAATTCCATTTTATCGAGCTCTAACAGTAGATCGTTTGGAAACTCAATATCGGCTTTGTCTATTTCATCTATTAATAATACCGGGCGTTTACCGTGTTGGTCGGCGTAAGTAAATGCTTGCCACAGTTTGCCTTTAACTATGTAGTTACTAATGTTGTGTACGCGCTCGTCGCCCAGCTGGCTGTCGCGCAGGCGCGAAACCGCATCGTATTCATACAAACCTTGCTGCGCTTTGGTGGTCGATTTAATGTGCCATTGAATAAGTTCGGTATCTAAACTTTTTGCCAGCTCTTCAGCTAGCATGGTTTTACCTGTACCCGGCTCACCTTTAATTAAAAGTGGCTTTTCGAGCATAATAGCCGCGTTTACAGCTTGCTTAAGCGCAGAGCTGGCGATGTAATTGTCGGTTGAATTAAATTGCACTTTATTACCTTCTTTTCGTCACAGGTCAGATGAGTTTTTATAATCCTATCATGCCATAGTTAACCGGCTTCACCAAGGTAGCTAAACCGAGGAATAGTTTTGCCATCTTTTTCAACTGTTTCGCTAAACATTTCTAAAGGGCGTGCCCATATACCAAACTCACCGTATAGCGCTTGGTAAATTACCAGTTGCTCACTGGTTTCGCTGTGAGTGGCTACATAAAGCACTTTGTACTGTGCCCCTTTGTAGTGTTGGTATATGCCTGATTTGAGGGAAATTGGTTTTATTGCTGTAGTCATGTTTTGATCTCTTGTATAATTTGTTTCTGCACTTTTAATGCTAACTAATTTGCCAATACTATGAACTATATTACGCTAGATGATTACAAAAAAGCATGGGTTTTTCGCCATAAAGACATGCCTGTTTCAGCCGACGATGCTGCAAACATTAAACCTATGAGCCTTGAGCGCGCAGCTGTACTGTGGACAACTATGGTGAGCCGTGAGTTTGATCACCCAGATTTTTTTGATAAAACAGATTGGTGTGGTCAAGATGAAAGTTATAGCCAAGAAGTAAACTGGGAAAGCGCATGGGAAAACGGCGATGAACAACTTCCCGAAGCTATTTTAGCGCACTTAGATTGGCAAGCTAATACCACTGTTTATTTTTGCATGGCACGCGACAATATTATTGAAACCACCTTTGATGTGTTTAAACGCAACTGGCAAAACTTTATGTTTTTAGCCGACGGCAGTTTACTCATAGGTAAAAAACGCAATACTGTAGTGCAGTTTTTAGAGTCGGGCATAGCTAAATTAGGTGAAAAGCCAAGCGCTTAATTTAGCACTCGGCGCTTAAAAATTATGCAGTACTGTGTTATAAAACATTTACCTAAGTGTTTTTGAGTACGGCAATTGGCAGCAAAAAATGAGCCTGTTGGCGCGCCACAACAAGTTGAAATGTGGCAAGCCGATGCAAAAAAAGTGTTATATGCACAATTGTGTAATGCATTTTATCAACGTGAGGTTCAGCGTTTAGTCGCTGAGCCTAATAGCGATAGGCTGCGTCGCCAATTAAAAAGTCTACCTTATTACATTGAACGTGCTGCCACATTAGTTGCTAATACAAGCTCGCCTTTTAAACTAGATTCGCAAAATGGCTCTTGGCTTGCAAAGCAAAAACCGACCCCACCAGAGATTAACATTCAAGCAAATGAACTTTTTTATCAACATAATGCCAAAGTCGGGTTAATAATCCCTATTTTAGTGCGTAGTGATGAGCAAATTCGCGTTAGAATAGACAGCCTAGACCAAGTAAGCGACAATAAAGTGCATTGTAATGAGCTAGGTTGGTTTGCGTTTTCGGGGCAGGGACTTGAGCTGCCAAACGCGCAATTATTAACGCCGAGTAAAGTGTCATTAACCGCGGCGTGTTGCGGGCACCAATGGCAGTTTTCAAAGCGTTGTTTGCCACGGGTTTTATCGCTGCGCGAAATGCTACTGGCAGGAAGTATAAATTGGCGCAATGTAAAACGATTACAAACGTAACTTGGTTAATTAAATAAGTTTATTTGAATTTTAAATAAGGAGTGTTAAATGCGGTTTTTTCAGGTTGGCTTGTTATGTTTAGCACTGTTTGTGCAGTATAGATTGTGGTTTGGCCATAATGGCGTACAAGACTACACACGTTTAAAAAGTGCGGTTGCATCTCATTTACAAACTAACGAAAAATTGATTAAACGCAATAAAGTATTAACCGCCGATATAGAAGATTTAAAGCTTGGCCATGAAGGCATAGAAGAGCGCGCACGTAACGAATTAGGAATGATTAAAGCGGGCGAAACATTTATACGTGTTTTACCAGCTCAACAATAATATGACAAATAAACCAACTATAGCTGCCATTATACCTGCTGCCGGGGTTGGTAGCAGAATGCAGCATAATGCACCTAAACAGTATATTAAATTAGCAGGTAAAACTATTTTAGAGCATACGCTCACAAAATTATCTGCTTTAGCGCAGCTTAATACAATTGTTGTAGCCCTAAATGAAAACGATCCTTACTTTGAACAATTGCCAGTGATTGATGCGCGCATTGTGCGTACTTGTGGCGGTAAAGAGCGTGCAGATTCCGTTTTAAATAGTTTGCTTTTTTTAGCCGCCAACCCGCCTGACTGGGTACTTGTGCACGATGCTGCCCGCCCGCTAGTTACTGTTGACGACATAAATACACTTATAAATGAGTGTATAAGCGCCGATGAAGGCGGAATTTTAGCCAGTAAAGTAAAAGACACTATAAAACGTGGCCATATTTATGCTGAGCAAACCGTACCCCGAGATGATTTATGGCAAGCCCTTACTCCGCAGTTTTTTAAATACGAAGATCTTAAAAATGCGCTGCAAAATGCACTGGCAAGCGGCGCAGTTATTACCGACGAAGCAAGCGCCATTGAATGGGCTAACAAGCCAGTAAAATTAATACCAGGGCGTAGCGATAATATTAAAATAACCACTCCTGAGGATTTAGACTTGGCTGGTTTTTTACTTCAAAAACAACAAAACGAGAATGCATTATGATACGAATTGGTCATGGTTTTGACGTGCATAAATTTGGCGGTGTTGGCCCATTAACTATCGGCGGCGAAAAGATTGATTATCCGCAAGGTTTTTTAGCGCACTCCGACGGCGATGTTGCTATTCATGCTCTGTGCGATGCTATTTTAGGCGCGCTTGCAATGGGCGACATTGGTAAACACTTTCCAGATACGGCCAGTGAATATGAAAATATCGACAGCCGAATATTACTGCGTCATGTGGTGAGCTTAGCTAAAGAGCAAGGTTATGTATTGGGCAATGGAGATGTAACTATAGTGGCACAAGCGCCAAAAATGTTGCCTCATATTCAAGCTATGCGTAGCAACCTTGCAAGTGATTTAAACTGCGAACTATCGCAAATAAATGTTAAAGCTACAACCACCGAAAAGCTCGGTTTTGAAGGGCGAAAAGAAGGCATTTCGAGCCATGCAGTGGTAATTATGAACAAAGAGTCAATGAGTAAAACAAACGCATGAGCGATTTAAATTATTTATACGGCGCACCGTTATCAAAAGCTGACTTTAAAACCACAGCCGAAGACTTTATGGTAGATGAAGACTTAGGCATTGAGTTTACCGGTAGCGGCGAGCATGTATGTTTGCAAGTAGTAAAAAAAGGCGAAAACACCCAGTACGTAGCAAAGTTAATTGCGCAGCGAGCTGGAGTATCACCACGCGATGTAAGTTATGCCGGGATGAAAGATCGCCACGGAGTGTGTTCGCAGTGGTTTAGTGTAAAAGTACCCATTAAAAAACCGATTGATTTTAGTGATTTAAACAGCGAAAGCGTGTTTGTTGTATCGCAGCAACGCCACGAACGTAAACTGAGAACGGGCTGTCATAAAGGTAATAAATTTACTATTACGCTGCGCAATGTTACCGATCCTCTGGATATTTTGTGCCGTATTAATGCGGTACGCAGTGGCGTGCCTAACTATTTTGGCGAGCAACGCTTTGGCCGTGATGGCCATAACCTGGTAATGGCTGAAAAAATGTTTGCAGGTGAGCGTATTCGCGATAAAAAATTACGCGGTATTATTATTTCTGCAGCGCGCTCGCATGTATTTAATCAACTCGTAAGTTTACGAGTAAAGGAGCATGGTTTAGCTAAAACCATGCACCGTGAAGTATTTATGCTCAGCGGCAGTAACGCCTTTTTTGAAGACGCTATTAGCGATGAAAATATTGCCCGCTTAGCCTCTGGCGATATTATGATGTCGGCACCTATGGTAGGTAAAAGCGAAAAAGGGCTCACCGAACAAGAAAAAGTATGGCTTGGGCCTTATCAGTCTTGGTGCGATGGTTTAGGCGAGTTAGGGCTAAAAAATGAGCGCAGAATGCTGCGTTTAATCCCGCAAGATTTTAGCGTAGAAACCATAGATGAAAGCACTTTGAAGTTAAGTTTTGGTTTACCAAAAGGCTGTTTTGCTACGGCATTATTACGTGAGCTGGTGGATTACACAGACGCAAGCCCACGCGAGCGAAAAGAAAAGGACAGCAAAGATGAAGATCCTATTAAGTAACGACGATGGTGTAGGCGCTAAAGGTATTGCGGTGTTATATCAAGCATTAATGCAAATTGCCGAGGTCACTTTAGTTGCCCCCGACCGAAACTGCAGTGGTGCAAGTAACTCGTTAACTTTGCTTAACCCACTGCGTGCTACAAAGCTTGAAAATGGCTTTATATCGGTTAATGGTACACCTACTGACTGTGTGCATTTAGGCGTTAACCAGCTTGTTGATGAAATGCCCGATTTAGTGGTCGCAGGTATAAACCACGGCGCTAATTTAGGTGACGACACTTTGTACTCAGGCACGGTAGCTGCAGCAACCGAAGGACGCCATTTAGGTTTGCCTGCTATTGCGGTGTCTTTGTGTTCGCACCACGGCGAGCATTTTGAAACGGCGGCAGCGGTAACTATAAGTATTATTAAAGGTTTAGCGTCGCATCCGCTACCAAAAGATCAAATTATAAATATTAATGTACCCGACATTCCTCTAAGCGAATTAAAAGGCGTGCAGGTAACGCGTTTGGGTGCGCGCCATAAAGCCGAAACCATGACCAAGCAAACCGATCCTTGGGGTCGAGATATTTACTGGTACGGATCTTTAGGGACAGAAAGTGATGCTGGAGAAGGTACCGATTTTCATGCAATTAATAATGGCTATGCCTCGGTTACCCCACTGAGTGTTGATATGACCGCTAACGAGAGCATTAAAGCGGTAGGGGAGTGGTTAGCTGATTTGGAGATAAACCGTGCTGGCTAATTATACCCGCAGCGCCAAGGCGCTATCAGCGCTATTACAGCGTGAAGGTGTTGAGGATACACAAGTACTAGATGCGATTGCACAAATACCACGACATATATTTGTGGGTGACGTGCTGCAACATAAAGCGTATCAAAATACTGCGTTACCAATAGGCCAAGGGCAAACTATTTCGCAGCCTTATATTGTGGCGCGTATGACCGAACTGTTGCAATTAGCTGGTGTGCGCGACAAGGTGCTAGAAATAGGCACAGGATCGGGCTATCAAACGGCAATATTGGCTAAAATATTTACCAAGGTTTACTCAGTAGAGCGTATTAAAGCATTGCAATGGCAAGCTAAGCGTCGTTTACATCAGCTCGATTTATATAATGTGGCAATGAAGCATGGCGATGGCTGGCAAGGTTGGGAGTCGCAAGCGCCATTTAACGGCATTATAGTCACTGCAGCCGCGGCTAAAATCCCGCAAGATCTATTAGCTCAATTAGCTGATGGTGGTGTGTTACTTGCCCCAATAGGCGAGCAAGAGCAAAAATTAACTATGGTTATTCGCAATGGCAATAACTACACAGAACACGTAATTGCGCCGGTTAGATTTGTACCGCTAGTCGCTGGTGATATTGAATAGGAATTCATTTTGAAGTTGTTTACTAAGTTATACGATATGGCTCTAGTGTGGGCTAAGCACCGTCATGCTGAGCGTTATTTAGCTGCAATGAGCTTTGCAGAGTCTGTGTTTTTTCCTGTCCCTCCTGATGTAATGCTGGCACCAATGTCGCTTGCTCAGCCTAAAAAAGCATGGCGGTTTGCAAGTTTTGCCACTATAGCGTCTGTTGTTGGTGGCATAGTAGGTTATTTACTCGGCTTTTGGTTATTTGAACCGGTTGTTGAGCCACTTATAGTACAAATGCACTGGCAAGATAAATTTGATATTGCACTTGATTGGTTTAAAAACTATGGCGTGTGGGTGGTGTTTATAGCGGGTTTTTCGCCTATTCCTTATAAAGTATTTACTATAGGAGCAGGGGTATTACAAATGGCATTTTTGCCGTTTTTAATTGCGTCTGCAGTAGGGCGAGGCGCTCGGTTCTTTTTAGTTGCTGCACTGATGAAGTGGGGCGGTGTTAAAATGGAGCAAAAATTACGTCAATACATTGAAGTGCTTGGATGGGCAGTTGTGCTTTTAATTGCAGTTGCATACATTTTATTACGTTAAGCACTATAAAATAATGTTATTAACATAAGGAGCTAAATACAGTGAATAAACAAATAAAATGTTATGTTGCTTTATTTATTAGTATTTTGCTCTTTGCTTGCTCGTCTAGCCATGTTCCGGCGCCTGTCAGTAGTTTAAATAATGATGTTAATAATTACGGCAGAAAAATTAACATTAATGGCGATAAATATACTGTTCAAAAAGGCGATACACTTTATTCAATTGCATTTAGTGCAGGCCAAGATGTTAGAACCTTAGCAAAAAATAATTCAATACCAGCACCTTACACAATATTCCCCGGGCAGAGTATTTCCTTTTCTGCCATAGCAAAAAAATACAAAAAGACAAAAAAATACACTCCTCCTATTAAAAAAGCCGCAAAAACTTCACAAAAAAATAACAATAAATCAAAGAAAGAGCTTGATAAGCCTAAACAACGAGGGTATGTTCAGAAACAAGCCAATAAAAAAATTAGTAACTCTAAGCATTTGTCGAGTAGTAAAGTGCAGTGGTTTTGGCCAGCAAAAGGCAAAATAACACAACGCTTTTCGAACAAGGAAAATGGCTACAAAGGCTTACAGATTGCTAATAAAAAAGGGGCTGCCGTTTTAGCCGCCGCACAAGGAACAGTGGTTTATGCGGGTAATGCGCTTCGAGGTTATGGTAGTTTAATTATTTTAAAACATAATGACGACTACTTGAGTGCTTATGCACACAACTCGAAACTACTTGTTAAAGAAAAACAGGAAGTTAAGGCTGGACAGAAAATAGCAGAGATAGGAAATACAGAATCTGCGGTAACGGCACTTCGTTTTGAAATTCGCTACCGAGGGCAAGCTGTAAATCCTGCTAAGTACCTTCCCTAATTTTTAAAGATATTGATAACTTGCTCAGGAGAAGTCTTATGGCTGATGCAGCAAAAGTTGATAAAAACACCCTCGTAGATAATAAATTAGATGAAACTGCTGTTGATGATGATTCAACACCGCTGCTTGAAGCTGTGGATGATGACGTTTTTGTCAAAGAAGAAGTCACTAAAAATTTAGATGCTACTCAGCTTTATTTAGGTGAAATTGGTTTTTCTCCGTTGTTAAGCGCTGAGGAAGAGGTGTTTTTTTCTCGTAAATCTTTAAAAGGGTGCGAAGCGTCTCGCAAGCGCATGATTGAAAGTAACTTGCGCCTTGTAGTAAAAATTGCTCGTCGTTATAACAACCGAGGTTTAGCGTTACTTGATTTAATTGAAGAGGGTAACTTAGGCTTAATTCGCGCCGTAGAGAAGTTTGATCCTGAGCGTGGCTTTCGATTTTCTACTTATGCAACATGGTGGATACGCCAAACGATAGAACGCGCCATTATGAATCAAACGCGCACTATTCGCTTGCCAATACATGTAGTAAAAGAACTTAACGTATATTTACGTACCGCGCGCGAGCTAACTCAAAAATTAGATCATGAACCAACCGCCGAAGAAATAGCAGCTTGTTTAGATAAGCCGGTTGAAGATGTCACCAAAATGCTGCGCTTGAATGAAAAAATAGCCTCGGTTGATATGCCGATCGGCGGCGAAAACGATACCGCTTTGCTCGATATTATTGCCGATGACAACAATGTTGGTCCTGAGGGCGAAGTACAAAATAACGATATGAATAAACACATTGTTGACTGGTTAGGAGAGCTAAACCCAAAGCAGCGTGAGGTATTAGCCCGTCGCTTTGGTTTATTAGGCTATGAGCCATCAACGCTTGAAGATGTTGGCCGCGAAATAGGGTTAACCCGTGAACGCGTTAGACAAATTCAGGTAGAAGCATTACGTCGCTTAAAAGATATTTTGCAACAAGAAGGCTTAAGTACAGAGAGTTTATTTGAGCACTTTGCGTAAGTTTTAATAAAGTACCATGTTATGTGTAAAAAAGCTGAAGGTTTTATTCTTCAGCTTTTTTTTGTTTGTAAATTAAAGAAGTGCTTTTAATTTATAGAGTAAATCGTGAGCTTGTCGCGGTGATAGATTATCAGGATCGATAGCCGTTAACTGCAATTCTACTTCAGAAGGGCTAATTTGTTGGGCTTGATTATTAAAGGTAAATGCTTGCTGCTCAATATTAGGCGCGGTGACACTTTGGTGATTTTCGAGTAGTTTAAGCTTTTGTTTTGCCTGATTTATTACAGACTTGGGTACGCCAGCAAGTGCAGCAACTTGTAAGCCAAAGCTTTTACTTGCTGCGCCATCAAGTACCGTGTGCATAAAGGCAATAGTGTCGTTATGCTCTATGGCATCAAGGTGCACATTTACCAGCCCAGGCGTTTGCTCTGCAAGCTCGGTTAACTCAAAGTAGTGGGTGGCAAACAAGGTTTTTGCTGATATTTTTGACGCTAAATGATCGGCAGTAGCATACGCAAGCGAAAGCCCATCGTAAGTGCTTGTTCCGCGGCCAATTTCATCCATTAATACCAAAGATTGCGCTGTGGCATTATTTAAAATCGTGGCGGTTTCGGTCATTTCTACCATAAAGGTAGAACGCCCTGAGGCGAGATCGTCACTTGCGCCAATGCGAGTAAATATACGGTCAATATTGCCTATTTTAGCGCTGTCTGCGGGTACGTAACTGCCAATATGAGCCATTAGCACTATAAGTGCAGTTTGGCGCATATAGGTTGATTTACCACCCATGTTTGGACCGGTAATTATTAACATTTTACGTTGTGCATTTAGCTCTACTGGGTTGGCAATAAAGGGTTCTTTCATTACTTGCTCAACCACAGGATGACGACCTTGTTTAATGCTTATGTTGTCGTTATCGCAAAGTATCGGCTTAGCGTAGTTAAGTGTAAGTGCACGCTCTGCTAAGTTATTTAGCACATCTAAGTCGGCAAGGGCGGCTGCCATTGTTTGTAATTGCTCAATATGCGGCGCAATAAATCTAAATAGCTCTTCGTAAAGCTGCTTTTCGAGCGCTAATGCTTTTGACTGGCTGCCAAGTACTTTGTCTTCGTGCTCTTTTAGCTCAGGAATAATATAGCGTTCATTATTTTTAAGTGTTTGGCGGCGAATATAATCGGCAGGCACTAAATGCGCATTGGCGCGACTAACTTCAATAAAAAAGCCGTGTACTCGGTTATAACCAATTTTAAGGGTGCTGATCCCTGTACGTGCACGCTCTCGTAACTCTAACTGATCAAGCACATCGGTTGCGCCTTTGCTTAAGTTACGCCATTCATCAAGCTCGCTGTTATAACCAGGGGCAATTACACCACCGTCGCGAATAAGTACCGGCGGGTTTTCGATTACTGCACGCTCTAATAGCGCTTGTAAATCAGGTAGCTCAGGCGATTGCTTAATAATGCTGGCAATGCGCGGATCGCTGGCATCGTTTAATAAAGTATGCAGCGGTGCAAGTGCTTGTAAGGCGCTACGCAAACGAGTTAAATCGCGAGGACGAGCAGTGCACAAAGCAAGGCGGGCAATAACACGTTCTACGTCGCCAATTTCTCTTAATGATTCGTGTAGCTCACCACAAAGCTGTACATCTAAAATTGCGCTAATAGCGTTTAACCGCGAGTTTAGCTCGTCTTTATTACGCACTGGGGTATGAATACGGCGCTTAAGTAAACGAGATCCCATAGGGGTTGCTGTTTTATCAAGTACTTGCGCTAGCGTGTTTTCAAATCCACCCGATAAATTAACGGTCAGCTCTAAATTTTTACGAGTAGCAGCATCTAAAATAACGGCATGCTCGTTGTGTTCAAGAGTAATGGCACGAATATGGGGTAATGCAATACGTTGAGTGTCTTTAACGTATTGCATTAAACAACCTGCGGCAACTAAGGCGCAGTGGGCTTTATCAACGCCAAAACCGACTAAATCTTTTGTACCAAATTGCTCACACAATAAATGCTGGGCGGTGTCTAAATCAAACTCCCACTCAGGGCGGCGACGCGCGCCTTTAATGTGCTCAATTAAATGAACATTTTCGAAGCTTTCGCTATACAGTAATTCTGCAGGGGCGAGGCGTTGAATAGTTGAAGTAAATGCCTCGTCGGTATTAACTTCTACAACGTTAAAACGACCCGAGTTAATATCAAGGTATGCAATGCCATAAGTACCATTTTTACTCTGCCATACGCTGGTAAGTAAGTTGTCTTGGCGCTCTTGCAGTAGGGCTTCATCAGAAATAGTACCTGGGGTGACAATACGCACCACTTTGCGATCAACAGGCCCTTTACTGGTAGCCGGATCGCCTACTTGTTCGCAAATAGCAACAGATTCGCCCATTTGCACTAAACGGGCTAAATAGTTTTCTACGGCATGATAAGGTACACCGGCCATAGGAATAGGATCGCCACCGGCTTTACCGCGCTGAGTTTGCGAAATATCGAGTAATTGAGCGGCGCGTTTTGCGTCATCAAAAAAGAGTTCATAAAAATCCCCCATCCGATAAAACAATAAAATATCGCGATGCTCTGATTTTATTTTTAGATACTGCTGCATCATAGGGGTTTGTTGTTTTATAGTGTGTGGAGCATAAAGATCAAACGACATGTATTTACCCAAAGGCTGAATATGGAATTACATCAAGAGATTAAAACACTTGCTGCGCAATTAGGCGCTATTTTAACGGATAAATGCTTATGGATCACTACTGCTGAGTCATGTACTGGTGGCGGGGTAAGTTATGCACTTACCGACACCCCTGGAAGCTCTGCCTATATTGACCGTGCATTTGTAACTTACAGTAACCAAGCAAAGCAAGATTTACTAAATGTAAGTGCCGCCACATTAACGCAATATGGGGCGGTAAGCGAGCAAACGGTGCGTGAGATGGCTTTAGGCGCAATTGCAGCAACTAATGCCGATATTGCGATTACTGTATCGGGTATTGCAGGCCCAGGAGGAGCAACCCCAGATAAGCCGGTAGGCTTAGTATGGTTTGGACTACACATTAACGACAAGCAGCTGGTATTTAAACAAGTATTTACCGGCGATAGAGCACAGGTTAGACTGCAAGCTATTGTATTTTCTTTAAAAACTATAATAGAGCAGATAAAATAATAAAATTAACTTGATACTGTGATTTCATACAGTATACTTGTCGCATTAGCTGGATTTGGAGAGTAAAATGAACGATAACAAACAAAAAGCGTTGGACGCGGCTTTATCACAAATTGAACGTCAATTTGGTAAAGGCTCAATTATGAAATTGGGTGATAACAAAGCGTTAAACATTGAATCTGTATCTACAGGCTCATTAGGTATCGATATTGCCTTAGGCATAGGTGGCTTACCTATGGGGCGTATTGTAGAAGTATATGGTCCTGAGTCGTCTGGTAAAACAACGCTTACTTTGCAAGTTATCGCTGAAGCACAAAAAGAAGGCAAAACATGTGCCTTTATTGATGCTGAGCATGCTCTTGATCCAGTTTATGCACAAAAGCTTGGTGTAAACATAGATGAGCTTTTTGTATCGCAACCAGATACTGGCGAACAAGCACTCGAAATTTGTGACATGCTAGTACGCTCAAGCGCGGTTGACGTAGTTATTATTGACTCGGTTGCAGCACTTACACCAAAAGCTGAAATTGAAGGCGACATGGGCGACTCGCACATGGGCTTACAAGCACGTTTAATGTCGCAAGCATTACGTAAGCTAACAGGTAATATTAAACGCTCGAACACCTTATGTATTTTCATTAACCAAATCCGTATGAAGATTGGTGTAATGTTTGGTAACCCAGAAACAACAACGGGTGGTAACGCACTTAAGTTTTACGCATCGGTACGTATTGATATTCGTCGTATTGGTTCGGTAAAAGAAGGCGATGAGGTTGTTGGTAACGAAACCCGGGTTAAAATTGTTAAAAACAAAGTAGCACCGCCATTTAAGCAAGCCGAATTTATCATTATGTATGGTGAAGGTATTTCTAAACAAGGCGAGCTAATTGACTTAGGTGTGAAGCACAAAATTGTTGAAAAAGCAGGTGCTTGGTACAGTTACTGTGGTAATAAAGTTGGCCAAGGTAAGTCTAATTCAATTAAGTTTTTAAAAGAAAACCCAGAAATCGCAGACGAAATTGAAGGCAAGTTACGCGAAATGCTTTTACTTAAAGCAACTATTGAACCAGACGATGGTGAAGATAAGTTAGGCGATGAAGCTGACCTTTAAGCAGTATTAAATATTTAAGCTTGATTTGACCCGAGCTTTAAAGCAGCGCTAACCAGTAATGGTTAGCGCTTTTTTTTGGTTTAAATTTACAACTGCCAATTTACAGATAGAGCGTAGTTACGCGGTGCACCATAGTAACCTTGAGCCCAATATAGGCTGTGTAAGTATTTTTCACCTGTGGTGTTATTAATATTAAAAGTAACGCCTATATTTTCACTCAATTTATAGGTTGCCATTAAATCAAGTAATCCGTAGGCATTTTGCTTTGTAGTCACGCTTGCGATTTTGTTAGTATCTTTGACTTGGACTCGGCTTGTTGAATCTTGCCAGCGATAATTTGCACCAAACGATAAACCATCAATGAAAGGAACTTGATAGATTGCTGCAACCTTGAGTTGATTCTCAGGGGTGTAATCTTTTACTGTGTCATCGCCATCAATGCTTAAATTACTAAAGCTAATGCTTGCACTCAAGTCATCTGTAAACTTACCGCTTAGCTCTACTTCAAAACCATTACTGTTAATACCATCCGCTGCGTAGTAACGAGTATCGTCGGGTAATGAGTTAGGTATAGCGATAGCAAGGCCATCTTGTTTTGTATCAAAGTAAGCAAGTGTTACAAAAACTTGCTCGTCTAAAAGCTGGGCTTTAACACCTAGTTCGCTACTTTTACCTGTAATAGGTGCAAGTTGGTTGGCATTTATATCAAGCTCCTTTTGCGGCACAAATGTTTCTGTGTAGCTTGCATAAGCCGATAAAGACTCGTTAAAGTCATACACAGTGCCAATGTAGGGTATTAGCTGTGAATCACTTTGTGTTTGCGCAACGCCATAAGCTGTGCCTGTTGTTTTCCAATCAGTGTAACGCACGCCAGCTAGTAGGCTTAAAGGTTCGCTTAATTTGATACGAGTAGAAATATAAGCAGATTTTTGCTCATTAGTTATATTGCTACCATTTACACTATCTGTAAGTGTTGCTTGTGGTATTACACCATCCCATGTTTTAAGTGACGGCATTGCCGGAAAACCATTCCCTGTAGTGTAATCGTAAAGAGATTGCTCGGTGTAATCCATTTTTGCTTGGCTAACACCCAATGACAAGTCGTGCTCTTGGCCAAATAAATCAAATTTACCACTCGCATATAGATCAAATAAGTCGTGCTTATCGCTATAATCATAACGGCTTGCGTAACCGGTTAAGCCAAGTTCGGTGTCTTTATCAGGGGTACCGTATACATAAAATAATTCAGAGTCTTGCTCGTTTTCAACATGAGCGTAACGCGCTTTAGCCACCCATGTTGCTGATAAATTTTGTTCAAGCGTTACATATACTTGCTCGGCACTGTTATCCCAGTAAGACCAGTCAGCCGCAGTGCTAGTTGATTCGTCATAGTCTGTTGGTGTGCCATCGGTATAATAAAGTGGTAGTGCACCCCAAAGTGGGCTATCGGCATCTTTTTGTTGATTAACGTAGTTAACACTTAGCAGGGTGTTATCGGTTAACTTTCCCTCGTAGGCTAAATAAATAACGGTTTTATCTGTTTCGTAGCGATCTAGATATGAGTCGGCTTTTTGTTTGGTAAATACAGCTCTAACAGCATGCTCTTCATTAATAGGCGTTGATACATCTAAATCTAAGCGTTTTTTATTCCATGAACCGTACGAAACAGATGCATTAGCTTGGGTTGTGTAAGTTGGTTTTTTTAGCACCATATTTACAGTAGCAGAAGGGTTACCTGTACCTGTCATTAAACCGTTCGCGCCACGAACTATTTCTACACGGTCGTAAATTGAGGTATCAAGGCTGCCTTGAATTGATCCCGAGCTTTGTGGAATACCTAAACCATTAACTTGAAAATTTGTAATATCAAAGCCACGGGCTTTAAAATAAGTACGATCGGTTTCTATTTGCTCTACCGTTACACCCGGCGTGCTTTCTAGCACTGCGTTTATATCATCGAGTGAAAAATCATCCATTAAAGCGCGAGAAACAACTGAAATAGACTGCGGAGTTTCTTTTATGGTTAAACCTAGTTTGGTTGCCGATTGTGCTTCTTCGGTAATATAGTTTTTATGATGTTGACCATACACAGCAATCTTTTCAATTTGCTGCTCGCTTTTATCGTTTTTTGCAAATGCATGCCCAGATAAAATTAAAGAGGTAATAAGGCTTAGTTTAGATAAACGCAAAACTTTAGAGGACGACATGGTGTTTTCCAAAAGGTTCAAAAATAAAGCGCTTAACTTAATCTAAATGATATTGATTTGCAATTGCGTTATTGGTTTTTATTTATAACAATTTGTACTATAGGGATTAATAAAGAGTGATGAAGTTGATAAAACAGATGATGCTTATAAATTAATTAACAAAAAAAAGCGGCCAAAGCCGCTCAAGGAAGTAAACTATGTACGCTTAAAATGCATACTTAACCGAGAATTGTAAACGGTCCATATCGCCATCGTTACCGCTTTCAAGCTCGCGCTCGGCATGCTTAAACTCAGCACCAAAAGTTAAGCGTTTAACTGGTGAATATAAAATGTTAGCACTGTAGCTTTGGCTTGATTTAGTTGGATCGACTGTAAGGGCGAGTAAGTCTGTGTTGTTATCAGCACTGAAAAATGAATATAAGAAAGTTGAACGCCATTGGCTATTCCACTTATGCTGATACGCTACAAAGCCAGAAGTTGAATCAATAGCATCTAAATCATCGCCATTGAGTACTGCACCATGGGCTACATTAACACCAACATAACGGCCTAAGCCTTTACCTTGTGTAAGCATAAACTTAAAGTTGTCTTCGCCTAGTTTAACCATACCCGATGCACTAACACCAAATGATGTTTCATCGGCATCAATAGCACCTACTTTATAAGTAAGTTGACGGGCAAGTGCAGCAACTACTAAATTACCCCAGTCAGCTTTATGGGTATAACGTGCAGTAAAGTCAGGAAGTGAAGCATCGTCGGTTACAGCCATACCGCCGCCAGCAGTAGTAATGGTGCTTTCTGGGTTTTCTAATGAGAAAGACCAAGCGCCAGTAGTGTATTTAACTTGAGTTTGGCGTACAAACACTGTGCCCTCTGCTGGGCCTATAAAATCAAGTGCTTCAGGTAGTGCGCCAACGTTTTGAAAGTTAGACCATGTTTGGCCAAATAACCAACCATCGTAGCTAATAAATGCATGACGTACACGTGGAGCGTAAGAGTTAGATACACGCTCGTTACCACCAGGGGCTGAAGCTAAAAAGTCGATTTCAATTTTGGTGTTAATGGTTTTGCCATTATCAAGTAATGTAGCTGTACCAAAGTTAAAACGAGATTCACGGGCATGCATATCAAATACAGCGTCAGAGCTATTGTCTGGGCCTACAGTCACTGTGCTCGGTACGTAAAAGTCACGACCCACGTTAGTGCCCGCTGGTGCGCCTGCAGAATAGTCACTCCACATAGCATCTAATTTAATGTATCCGCCGTAAGTAAATTCAGTATCTCCAACTTTTGCTGCAGTGGCTGCATAAGCTGTGCTTGAAAGTGCACATAGTACAGCACTTGCTGCAAGTGTTTTTAATGGGGTAAATTTCATTGTTGCGTCCTTTATAGGCTACGTGTTGATTATTGCTTTTTATTTAGAGTGTATTAATAGCGAGAGTATTACTTACGAATAAAAGTTAATTTAAAGATTTTTTATTCGTTAAATAAAAATTAAAGCTAATTAATGCAAATATTATAATACTTAGGTGAAACACTTTTAAATATGTACACTATTTACTCAATCATCTATTAGTCTATAAGACTAAGGTGTAATGATTACAATGTGATTATTTACTTACATTTAACATCATGTATTATTTATGTAA
This sequence comes from Pseudoalteromonas nigrifaciens, assembly GCF_002221505.1. Lineage (NCBI taxonomy): Bacteria > Pseudomonadati > Pseudomonadota > Gammaproteobacteria > Alteromonadales > Pseudoalteromonadaceae > Pseudoalteromonas > Pseudoalteromonas nigrifaciens. The sequence goes on from NZ_CP011036.1 coordinate 795,677, forward strand.
AAGTAATAAATAGCGCAGCGATTATAAACAACAAATTAGTAATTAGAATAGCTTTACAACTAAGGTCTAATACTTAATAGCGCATTGCTGAGTAATCCTTGAGAAAAGCCTAAGGCAAGTAATTTAAATGGAGACCAAGATGTCAAAAAATATCTATCCAGTTCCTACGCATATTAAAAACACAGCTCTCGTCGATAACGATAAATATAATAAAATGTATAAACACTCGATTGATGATCCACAAAGTTTTTGGGCTGAACACGGTAAGCGCCTTGATTGGTTTACTCCTTATTCTAAAGTAAAAAATACCACCTTTGATAAAGGCCACATAAATATTAAGTGGTATGAAGATGGCTACCTTAATGCATCGTATAACTGTATTGACCGCCACTTAAAAACAAAAGCCAATAAAGTAGCGCTTATATGGGAGGGCGATAACCCATCGCAAAGCGAGCATATTACTTATCAAAAGTTACATGATGAAGTAGCAAAGTTTGCTAATGGTTTAAAAAAGCTGGGCGTACAAAAAGGTGATCGCGTCGCTATTTATATGCCAATGAGCCCACAAGCTATTTACGCAATGCAAGGGTGTGCACGTATTGGTGCTATTCACTCAGTTATATTTGGTGGTTTTTCACCCTCTGCGATTGCCGATCGTATTAAGGATTCGGGCGCAAAAGTGGTTATTACTTCAGACGAAGGACGCCGTGCTGGTAACTGCGTGCCACTTAAAGCAAACGTTGACGAAGCTGTGTTGCAAGAGTCTGTAACAAGTATAGAGCATGTTATTGTGCACCAACTTACCGGTGGCGATGTTGATTGGCACGACCATGATATATGGTGGCACGATTTAGTAGCAGGCGAAGAGCCTGTGTGCGAGCCTGAGGTAATGAACGCTGAAGACCCGTTATTTATTTTATACACCTCAGGGTCAACAGGTCAGCCAAAAGGAGTGGTGCATACCACGGGTGGTTATTTAGTTTATGCATCGATGACGCACGAATATATATTTGATGTAAAAGAGGACGATGTTTTTTGGTGTAGCGCCGATGTAGGTTGGATCACCGGGCACAGTTATATTGCTTATGGTCCGCTGGTAAATGGTTGTACCCAAGTTGTATTTGAAGGTGTACCTACTTACCCAACCGCAGGGCGTATGGGCGAAGTTGTTGATAAACACGGTGTTACTATTTTATATACCGCGCCTACCGCTATTCGTGCCTTAATGGCAAAAGGCGATGAGCCTGTAGCGTCATCTCATCGTAATAGTTTACGAATTTTAGGATCGGTTGGTGAGCCAATTAACCCTGAAGCATGGAACTGGTATTACGAGCAAATAGGTAAGTCAAATTGCCCTATCGTTGATACCTGGTGGCAAACAGAAACGGGTGGCATTATGATCACCCCATTACCAGGTGCTACCGATTTAAAACCAGGCTCTGCAACGCGTCCATTTTTTGGTATTGCGCCGGCAATATTTGACGCTGAGGGTAATACGCTTGAAGGTGAAGCTGATGGTAACTTAGTTATTTTAGATAGCTGGCCATCGCAAGCACGTACTATTTATGGCGATCATGAACGTTTTGAACAAACTTACTTTTCTACCTACCCAGGTGTGTATTTTTGTGGCGATGGCTGTCGTCGTGACGAAGATGGTTATTATTGGATCACTGGTCGCGTAGATGATGTACTTAATATTTCGGGGCATCGTTTAGGCACTGCTGAAATAGAAAGCGCACTGGTTGCACACCCAGCAGTAGCTGAAGCCGCTGTAGTAGGTTATCCGCATGATATTAAAGGCCAAGGTATTTATGTTTACATTACCCCTAACGAAGGTATAACGGTAAGCGATGAGTTAACCAAAGAAATTCGTAACTGGGTTCGTAAAGAGTTAAGCCCAATTGCGTCACCCGATATGATTCAGTGGTCACCAGGGTTACCAAAAACGCGTTCTGGTAAAATAATGCGTCGAATTTTACGTAAAATTGCGGCCAACGAGCACGAACAACTAGGTGATACATCAACACTTGCCGATCCATCTGTGGTTGATGAGTTAATTGAAAATCGATTAAATCGTTAAATGCGCGTTAAAAGCTTGATTACAAGTTGATTCTAAACGTAGTATATCGGCTGTGCTCTACTAGATAGGGCACAGCCGAATTTATTAGGAGTGAACCATGAGTCAGTTTTTAATAGCGGACGACCATCCGTTATTTCGTGAAGCACTAAAGGGTGCACTAACTGTAAAATTTGACGATTTAGAAGTATTTGAATCATCTGATTTTGACAGTACATTGCAGGTGTTAAGCGAGCAAGAAGATCTTGATATATTACTGCTGGATTTACACATGCCAGGTAATGGTGATTTATACGGCCTTATTCGTATTAGAGAAGACTATCCTAGTTTACCTATTGCGGTAGTTTCGGGAAGTGAAGACGCTAATATTGTATCTAAAGTAATGGGTTACGGCGCAATGGGGTTTATTCCTAAGTCATCATCATCAGATGATATTGCCAATGCAATTAATCAAATACTCGAAGGCGATACTTGGTTACCAACAGAATTAAAAAATAAAGTCGCCGAAATTCAAGGCGAAGACCGAGAAATTGCAGCGCAAGTTGCCTCACTTACCCCACAACAATACCGTGTTTTACAATACCTGCACGAAGGTTTGCTAAATAAGCAAATAGCGTATGAGTTACATATTTCAGAAGCCACTGTAAAAGCGCATATTACCGCCATATTTAGAAAGCTTGGCGTATATAACCGCACACAAGCGGTATTAATTGCTGCAAAACTACAATTAGCACCTATAGAGCAAATATAAAACCATGCATAGAATAGAGGCACAAAGCCTCTTTTTTAGTCTTATTTACGCTTATATACGCAATTATCACAAGCCATTCACCTTTATTACATGATCTCCTATAAAAATAATGCTAGCTTACGGGCATTTTATAATTAAGAGAACATGGTATGTCAGACTCTTTAGACTCCAAGGCCCAAAGTAGTAATGAAAGCGCAAATAAAGGCTGGTTTAACCGCTTTTTAGCCGGCGTAGAATTTTTAGGCAATATGCTACCGCATCCCATCACCTTATTTGCAATATTTTGTATCGTAATTGTTGTATTTAGTGGAGTGGCGGATTGGTTTGGCCTAAGTGCAATCGATCCTCGACCTGAGGGCTCGCCTGGGCGCGAACCCGATGGTGTTATTGAAGTAGTGAGCTTACTTAGTGCCGAGGGATTACAGCGTATTGTAACTGGCTTGGTAACTAACTTTACCAGCTTTGCACCACTGGGCACGGTACTGGTAGCTTTACTTGGTGTGAGTGTTGCTGAGCACTCAGGACTGCTGTCGGCAGCAATGCGCGGCATGGTAATGGGCGCATCAAAGCGGTTAGTGACCTTTATGGTGGTGTTTGCCGCTATTTTATCTAATACCGCCTCTGAGCTGGGCTATGTGGTACTTATTCCATTAGCTGCAATGATATTCCATAGTTTAGGGCGTCATCCATTAGCGGGCTTAGCAGCGGCGTTTGCTGGGGTGTCGGGTGGTTATAGTGCTAACTTATTATTAGGCACAATAGATCCCTTACTGGCAGGCATTACCACACCAGCGGCGCAAATGATCGACCCAACTTACCAAGTAGGCGCAGAAGCTAACTGGTATTTTATGATGGTGTCGGTGTTTTTAATTGCGATTTTAGGCACCTTAGTTACTGAAAAAATTGTTGAACCACGTTTAGGTAAATATAATCCTGAAGAGGCCAGTGCTGATCTTGCACAAAATAATATTGCCGCGTTAACGGCCAAAGAAAAGTCGGGTTTAAAGTGGGCAGGGGTGTCGTTATTAGTTGTATCGCTGCTACTTGCATGGACCATAGTGCCAGCCGATGGCATTTTACGTAACCCCGAAACCGGATTAGTAGCCCACTCGCCCTTTTTGAAAGGCATAGTGGTGTTTATTTTTGTAACCTTTGGTATTCCGGGCTTTGTATATGGGCGCGTTGTTGGCACTATGAAAAACGACAAAGACGTAATTAATGCGATGAGCAAAAGTATGAGCTCAATGGGCATGTATATTGTGCTAGTGTTTTTTGCTGCGCAATTTGTCGCGTTTTTTAAATGGACCAATTTAGGCACTATTTTAGCAATTAACGGTGCTGCATTACTGCAAGCTTTAAACTTAACTGGCCCCGAAGTTTTTGTATTATTTATATTAATGTGTGCATTGGTTAACTTAAGCTTAGGGTCGTCTTCGGCGCAATGGGCTGTTACCGCGCCTATTTTTGTACCTATGCTAATGTTAGTTGGTTACGCGCCAGAGACCATTCAGGCGGCTTATCGTATAGGTGACTCGGTTACTAACTTAATAACGCCAATGATGAGCTATTTTGGCTTGATCCTCGCTGTCGCAGCTAAGTACAAAAAAGATATGGGTATAGGCACACTGGTAGCCACTATGTTGCCATACAGTATGATATTTTTTGTTGGTTGGGTTGTTTTGTTTTATTTATGGGTATTTGTATTGGGTATGCCAGTAGGGCCAGGATCACCCACTTATTACACGCCTTAATAGTACCTGGGTAATACAATAAGTATTATTTAATCGTTTAAAAATGCCAGCATAATTTGCTGGCATTTTTGTTTTACGAAAACACCACGGTTTTATTACCGTTAATAAATAGCTTATGCTCAGAGGCAAGTTGTAGCGCTTTACAAAATACTGTTTTTTCTACATCTTTACCCATATTGGCCATCATTTTTGCAGTTTCTGCGTGGGTTACAGGCGTAACATCTTGCAAAATAATAGGCCCTTCGTCTAACTCGTTATTGACAAAGTGAGCTGTGGCTCCAATGATTTTTACGCCACGTTCAAATGCTTGATGATAAGGTTTTGCACCAATAAAAGCGGGTAAGAACGAGTGATGAATATTAATAATTTTGCCCTCAAAGCGTTGTACAAACTCAGGGCTTAAAATACGCATATATTTAGCTAAACCAATAATGTCAGGGTTATAGCTGGCAATTAAATCGCCTACTTGTTGATCGTGTTCGCTGCGTGTTAATCCCTCATGAGAGATAACATGAAAAGGGACATTAAGCCCTTTAGCAAGCGGCTCTAAAATAGGGTAGTTTGCTATAACGGCTTGCACTTCAATATTTAGCGCTTGTTCGAATTGCTTTAATAATACGCCACCTAAGCAATGTGCTTCTTTAGTAGCAAGTAACACAACTTTAGTTTTTGTACCATTGTGTAAAGCCACTTTAGCGTCTGCAGGTAGTATTTCGCGTAGTAGTGGTAAAAAGTTACTTTGTGGCTCACCAGTGAGCTCTGTACGCATAAAAAAGCGTTTAGCGTCTTTGTCTACAAATTCATTATTACGTGTAATATTTAAATTATGCTGGTGGCAAAGCCCGGTGATTTTGGCTATTAGCCCTACATCATCGGCGCATTGTGTGGTTAGTATGTAGCTCATTCTCTCATTCTTACCCAATTATAGATTGCTTTATTATTTGCGTTTTAGCGCATAAAGCAAGGGCTTTGTGTGTTGTTACAAGGTTTAATTTAGAACAAGCATGACATTAAAGTGAGCAAAGTTAACTGGGGTTTAAAAAGGTATAGTTGCTGTTAAAAATGCCACTGATTGCCAGTGGCATTGATATATAATTAAGTTACCGTGTTATGACTTGGTTTCTGAGGCTAAATCATCTTGTTGTCTGATAAAGCCGGCGGCTTCTTCATCATTTTTTGTAATTGCGCTTTGTTGTGTTGGCATAGCGCGTGTTTGCTGATTAAGCTGATGAATTTGCGACGCGTTACCTAAATCACGCTCACTGGTAATTGAGGCTATTGACTCACGATCTTTTAAGAACGCAATCACATCGTTTTTAATTGCTTGTAACTGACCTTCGTCTTTGTGCATTTCCATAATATGGCGTGGATGCTCAAGATTTTTCATACCTGTTGCTGCAAAAGTGGTGGTTACTATTCGCGAAACAATAACCCAAGGGGTAATGCTGCTACGTACTAAGGTGTTTTCAGAGCGAGTGCTGTCGTGAATACCTGTACCGGTTGATATTTTAGACTCAGTAAATGTACCTTCACATTTAAAATAGACCAGAAGTGATTCAAATTGCATTTCAGCAAAAAACAAATGTGCATTGCTACTTAATAGCTGAGCAAAGGCTTTAATTAATACACCTATCAGTAATAAGTGTACGCTTGCCATTACTAGCTCGCTGATAGGTGAAATATGACGATTATTAAGTGCTTGCTCTATTGAATTGATATTTGCGCTATCAATATAACGATAAATATCGATGAAAGAGTAGGCTAATAATACCGTGAAAATAAGCGCGATTAAATACAGAAAATTACCACTAAGTAGCGCCAATAATCTAGCCATACTAAAACCTTTACCTAAATCTAGCTCATGTAGTTTAGGTTGTATTTCTTGAATTATTTCTCCTTTAAAGCCGCCTTTACCTTCTACTTGCTCTTGCAGTTGTGGGTTGAGCTCGCGGTATACGCGATTAGGCACTTCTTTATAACGACGGTTAGCCATTACTAGGTTATCTAAATTAATAAAAATTTCAGTAGGGTGTACAGATTCTTGCCAGTTTTCGCGCAGCTCAGATACCTCAGTGCTTGGTGTTATGGTATTTAATCGTGCTTTTAACATAGTAAAAACCAGTGCGCAGCTCAAGGTGGCTAAAATAATAATAGCGACTAAATACATGCCCGCATGTAGGTTGGGTAATTGTTCAAACCAAACATCTATTTGCGCTTTACTAATGTGTTGTTCTTGCATTAACCACGACATAGAAAGGCCAATAATAATGGGTAAAATAAACGATAGCGAAATAATTTTAGCCAGTGCACCACCACCAAGTGGTTCAATTTCTCTTGCAGCATTGCGAGTGGTTGGTTTACCTGCCGAGCGCCATGAGAACAATACATAAAACATTAAAATGCTACTGTATATGGGAAATGCTAATTCGCCTGCTTCACCGGTAAAGCCCGACAAAGATACAAAAGCTACCAGTCCATACGCAATAAGTGCCACAAAGGTACTTACCCATGAGCCAAATAATTGCTGGGCAATATTACGCATCGGGTAGGGTAAAAACATTAGTTTAGGAATAAGGCTATGCAACAAGCGAGATAAAAAGCCTTTAGGCTCTTTAAAAGTAATATTTTTACGACCCATAAGCATTTCTTCTAGTTCTTGGTCGTTATAGGCAACTTCTTTTTTTTCTTCTTTTGCGGTAGAGCTTTGCGATTTACTGTAGTTATAAGCCAGAGACGTAGGGTGATTACGGCCAACAAAGTATTTTAGTGTGGCATAAATACCTGCTGAGAGTGAAGCAATGCCAAACCCTAAAATAATCATCCCAAAAAGCATCAAGATCCACCCAGCAGTTGCATCTTCTTTAACTAACCCTGCAGCAACAACAAGCAGCGTAATGCCGGTAATTGACTCTATAACACCTCTTAGTGCGGTTACTTTACCTTCAAGCTTGAAGGGGTTTTTAAGTCCAAGATCAATCGATCCATAATCAAAAGCCATTGAATATTCCTTTATAAAAGAATTTTATTGGGAGAAATAAGTGTAATAATCAATTTATGTTTATTACACTTATTTATTAGTTTTAGCATTATAAGCTTGGTTTAAGCAAATAGCCTGAAATGTTAAGCGTTTATTATTGCAGCATAAAGGTTTCGTATTCTAAATCTTCAAACTGTTTAGATAACCAAAACAAACCCACAACCGAGCTAATAATAGTTGCAAATGCAAAGCCATAGCCATAAAACTGTGGTCCAAGTGCAACCGATAAATAGGTAAAAACAACATTTACGACTAAAAATATTGCAGCGAGTACCAGTACAGTAAAACGTTTATCTAAATAAAATAAAATATTGAGTATTGATAAAAAGATAACCTGTACACCCACACCCACTACATCGATAAATAATAAGGTTTTGTAGTTAGGATCTATGCCTATAAAAGTGAGTGTTTGCTCACCCCAAAGTAATAAGCAAGCTACAGTAATACCCTGAATTTTAAATATATCGTATAAACCACCTTGAGCAGTTTGTATCATATTATCTTTTAATAAATAAATTTCATTTAAAGAGGCACCTTCGCGTATTGCAGTGTAAAAACGGTCGTACTCCTCTACAAAGTCGGTTTCCATTCTTACTAAAAACACGGCCATACCAGGAATAATAGACAAGTAGGCTAAAAATATGGGTAAGTCGTAAATAGGACTTGCCCTGAGAGTGCCGATAATTTCTATTGAAGTACTAGGAGAGTACCAAAAAATAATTTTATCAGCCCAAACACCTATATTGTAAAACAAGCCACAAAAGAACAGGCTATAATACTAATGCCAGTCAGTTAACACTGACTGGCTTTTTTTTATAGGGATATTTAGATGGTTTCTTTTTCACACATCGTGGAAAGCTGCGCTCATGACGCCTTGTTGGTAACTGAAATAGCGTCAGCGTTTCTAATAAATGCTCATAGTGTTTTGGTAAATTTCCCGGACTTGTCAGTGGGATAGTTAACAGAAATACATTGATATGTCTTGAACAATGAGAAAAACTCAGTTGATTTGGCCATACTTCTAGTAACTCTGCTGCCTCACGCATGGCTATTCTTATAATATTGTAGGCAATTAGTAACCCCCACAATTCTTGCCTTATCATATCCGGCCTTTTTGAGCGTAGGATATAGTTTGAGTGCAACATTGTTTGTTTTATTTCTCGATATCCTATTTCTATTTCCCAGCGATGCATGTACAAATCAGCGATTTCTTTTGATGGGTAACGCATTACATCAAGCATTGATGTAAGAATCTGATACTGCTTATTATTATGCGTGTAAGTAAGCAGACGAGCTTCTATAAACTCTGGCAAGTCAGTAAACTTTTTTCGCGCTTGTGGCGATGTTTTAAGACGCACTAACTGGTCATTTTTACTCATTTTCTTTATGGTATCAACCGTTAAGCCTTTTCTGACAGGTATCATCCAGTGCCTTTCAGTCCCTGCTTGATGCCAACGATGCAAAAGCCCTAATGAATAATGACCGCGATCAAATAAGGTTAATGAGTTATCCGGTGTACCTTCAATGAGCTCTTCAGCGAGTGTCATTTCCCCTTGATGTTGCCCGTTAAAAGTACAATTAATGAGTTGATGGCTCGTTAGCTCCATGTGGCATACCATTCGAATTTGCGGATAGGTATTTTCACCATACTGGGTTGAGCCACACCCAAATACGTCTTTATTCTCTGGCGTATCATGTGTACGAAAAACAACGCCATCAACAGCTAATAGATTTAAGCCACAAAATGTATCAAAGTGGGCATGATTATAATGCCGTGACGCCATCATCTTGAAGACCTGCTCGACAGCACCTTCACCTAAGCGTTGTCTCGCTTGAACCATGGCACTAGGGGCAACTAGTTTCCCTTTACCTGGTAATGCGATGTCCATTTTAGAGGCTATATCCCAAACAGATTCATGACGAAATAAGCTCATACCAATCACAGACCAAACGACAGCATCGAGTGGTAAGCGACGTTTACGAACGGTGGCGACACCTGACTTTTTAAAAGCTTGGTTAAGTAATTCGGGATCTAATATGCCAGATAAGTTATCAAGCGTTGTAAATTCATCAGCAGATGAGAAAGTGGTTGAAAGAGCTGTTTGAATATCCATAAAAAAACCGTAATTAGCGAAACTAATTACGGATTATTCACGATCATTTAGATCGGTCAACCGATCAATTAACCTTAACTGATCGGCATTACGCTTGCTGGGCGCTTTTATTATGTTTTTTGTCTAATAGCTGGTAGCTATCAAGGGTATCTAAAAATAAGCCATTAAAGCCACGTGCCTTTAGTGATAGCGCACTATTTTGTATATGCTGTTGCCACTGCGCTGCAGTTAAGTCGCTAATATGGCTATTCCAATTAGGATTGACACTAAGTGAAGACTCACTTTTTGAAAACGACTCGCCAACACTTAAATAAGCATAAACAGCAATGTTACGCTGTTTGAGCCAGTTCAGCTCGTGCTTGGTTATTAGCTCGGGTTGCACTACTACACGCGAATAAAAAGTCATTTCAGCTAAGGGCATAGGTGCAGAGTAATAAAAAGCGATACTATTATTAGTCTCAGGTTTAGCAGTTACATTTGCGGTGATAAATAGCAGTATAAAAAATAAATACTTCATTAACCCTTCGTTTTAATTAATAAATAGCCAAGGTGCAATTAAAATAATTGTACCTGATTTGTTATAGGAGTTTAGTATTAATATTTTAATTATATGTTACAAAAAGCAAAAAAACTAAACAAATTTAAATTGTTTATATTGTAAGTAGTATTTTATGTTGTGCTTGCTCATCATTGCGGCAATTAATTAAATATTTTACCTGTATTAGGTGTTTTACTTACTTTAAAGGCTATTAATTATACTAGAGTAAGTTGCAACTTTATTACTATTCAGCTTAGGTTTATTAATGACAATGGCGTCTTTTAGTATTAAACCAAAGTAACTACGACTATAATCACTAGCCATTAGTTATACTTTTAAGTAAGTACCTACCTAAATTAAATAGACTTAGCCGTTTATGTGATGAAGGGGGGCTAGAGTAAATTATAAATTTTGCAGCGACTAAGTTACAAAATAAGAGTAGGGCTTTTACAGCTTGCAATGTGTTTATTTGGAGAAGAAATGAGTAATTTAAGCTTGAAAAGCAAATTGTTACTACTAGCTATTTTGCCGCTAATATTATTATTGGTCAGCTTTTTATCAAGTTCGTACTATTTAGAAATGCAAAGTCAGCAGCACAGCTTTGACACTTTTAAAAGTAAGTTATTAAAAGATAAACAAACGCTATTAAAAACTGAAATTGAAATTGGTAGTCAAGTAGTACAGCACCAGCTTGCAAATGGCACTGAGCAAGATGCTAAAAATGCATTAAGAAAACTAACCTTTGGCGAAGACGGCTATTTCTTTATTTATGACACTAATGGCGTGAGTGTTTTTCATGCCATGTTAGGTGATGCGATAGAAGGGCAAAACAAAATAGCCATGACTGATCCCAATGGTAAAAAAATCATTGTGGGCTTACTTGCACAAGCACGCCAGGGTGGCGGAGCATTTACCTATCATTTTCAAAAACCAAATACCAACGGCTTAGTTGAAAAAATTGGTTATGCAGCGATGATCCCTGGAACCAACTGGATGCTAGGCACTGGCGCTTATATGGACGACATAGAAGCAGAGCTTGAAGGCTTTGAGCTATCTATGCAAAAAAGCATGAACGAAAAAGTAACCACCTTATTGATCATTGCGTTCTTTTGTTTGTTATTAACTATTGCGGGTGCTTTATTTGCTGCCAACCATATGCTTAAACCAATACAAAGAATGGTGCAAAGCCTTGATGACATAGCTAAAGGTGAAGGCGACTTAACTAGACGTTTAGAAATTGACAGCCACGACGAAATTGGCCAATTAGGTGAGTCGTTTAATATATTCGTGAGTAAATTGCACGGTATTATAGCCAGTGTGGTTGATGTAACTAACGATGTTAAAACAGCATCAGTAGATATAAATACGCAAACTTTGGTGATTGAAGATAAGTTATTAAAACATAATCATGAAACTGATTTAGTCGCGACCGCGATTACTGAAATGTCTGCAACCTCTCACGAAGTGGCTCAAAATACGACCCAAGTTGCGGTGTCAACTCAGGCAGCAACGCAAGAAGTAGCAAGAGCGCAAGAATGTGTTGATATATCTTTAAGTGAAGTATCAAACTTAATGGCCGAAATAAATACAGCTGCAGAACAGGTTGATTCATTAAGTGAGCAATCTAAAAAGATTAATAGTGTATTAAGCGTTATTGGTGGTATTGCAGAGCAAACAAATTTACTGGCACTTAACGCAGCAATTGAAGCGGCTCGTGCGGGTGAGCAGGGCAGAGGTTTTGCAGTCGTTGCTGATGAAGTAAGAAGCTTAGCAAGTCGTACACAAGTAAGTACGTTAGAAATTAGCGAAATGCTTAGTGAGCTGCATAACTTAGTTACTGCGGCGGTTAACGCTATGCAAGCAAGTCAGCAAAGCTGTAATCGCTCAGTTGAGTCATCACGTGCTATTTCAGAAAGCTTAGGCGCGGTTACTACATCGGTTACCACAATAAACGATATGAGTACCCAAATAGCAACAGCTGCAACAGAGCAAAGTAGTGTAACTGAAGAGATAAACCGTAATGTTTTTGCTATTCAAGAAATTGTAAATGAGCTAACAGAGTCAAGTAAAACAACGTCATCGGTAAGTTTACATTTAGCTGGTCGTGGTGAAAGCTTAGGCGAATTGGTAGGGCAGTTTAAAATTTAAGACATATTTTTAAATTTAATCATTTATAAAGCCGTAATTTTTAGTTACGGCTTTTATTTTGCCTGCTGCAAAAAATCCTTCCTAGTTAACCTGAGCTCCGGATAATAAACTTATCTCAAGCAGCTATTTTCAGCGCTAACTGCGTTGAATTTACTTGCAATAGGCCAGCTATTGACGCGTAAATTCGCCTTGTTTTCACTGAAAACCTCTGGCTAGAGAAAATAAAATTAAATATAACGATGATTCAATATGTTAGTAAATCTCTTAACCAGAGTTCAGGTTAGTTAATGAAGATGTATGAAATTGCCTACACTTAAGCATCTGAAATCATATCAAAAGTAAGTCGTGATTGTGCTTGTATAATTAAATTTAAAAAATAATAAAAAAACATTAACCGCTGGTTATTTTTACGCATACAATGCGAAAAAAGCGGATGAGTTTGCATATTTTTTCAATATTTTATGCCCGCTACGTTACACTAATAGCAATACATATTAATAAGTGACTATTTACTAATATAACCTACTAAAATTTAAGGCTTAAGATGATTGAGTATCCGGTTGATAAACTACCCCAACTCATAAATGACTTATTACAGTGCGACACCACAGAGCGCAAAAATAAGTTATTAATAGACGCACAATTAACATTATCAACTGAGCATTTATCATTGCTTTTTGAAGCAATACCTAAAGAGCAGCGCCTTGAAATTTGGCAGTTGTTAGATGAAGACACGCAACACGAAATATTTGTTAATTTAAGCGATGACAGCACCTTATGGTTACTGCAAACTTTAGATGATAGCGACGGTTTTAAACTATTAGACGAAGTTAATGTAGAAGAGCTGCTTGAGCTTGAAGAAGTAATTCCTGAGCGATTTGTTGAGTATGCAAAAAAACAACTCGATGAAGCACAAACAAAGCAATATGAATTAGCGCAACAATACCCTTCTGAGCAAATAGGTCACTGGTTAGGTTTTGACTTTTTAAAAGTGTCTGAAAAGTTAACCGCGGGAGGCGCTAAAAAGTTACTCCATAAAGGGTTGCCGCAGTTCACAGAGGTTATTTATTTAGTGAGCCGTAAGGGCAGTTTAATTGGTGAAGTGGCAATTAATGATTTAATAAAAGCCAATGACAACGACAGTTTAATTACTTTAGCAAACCATGACTATGTATCGCTGCATGCAGATGATGATTTATACGAAGCTGCGGAAGTGGTTATTCATAGCGAAAAAATGGCAATGCCGGTTGTTAATGTTGATAACAAATTACTGGGCCGTTTAACCATTGCTTCAGCGTATGAGTTACGCCAAGAAATAACCGACGAGGCTGCCGCTAAAGCGGGTGGTCTGCGTGAAGACGAAGATTTATTTGCGAGTGTGCGAAAAAGTGCTAAAAACCGAGGTATTTGGTTAGGTATAAATTTGGCGACTGCATTTTTAGCCTCGTGGTTTATTGGCCTGTTTGGTGCAACTATAGAGCAAGTAGTGGCTTTAGCGGTATTAATGCCAATAGTGGCCTCTATGGGCGGAATTGCCGGGAGTCAAACGCTCACCGTTATTGTACGTGGCTTGGCACTTGGCCAGGTAACCGACTCTAACCGCGCAGCGCTACTTAAAAAAGAGCTAAGAGTGGGCGCGGTAAATGGTTTTGTATGGGCTTTTGTTATTGGCGCATTGACCTTTTTGTGGTTTAACGACGTTATGCTAAGTATTACTATTACCGTGGCTATTTTGCTTAACTTAGTTGCAGCATCGTTAGCCGGTGTAGTGATCCCTTCTATTTTAGATAAAATGAAAATAGATCCTGCGCTTTCGGGCTCAGTTATTTTAACTACAGTAACCGATATAGTTGGTTTTGTTACCTTTTTAGGTTTAGGTAGTTTGCTACTGTTATAGTGCCTTGTATCGCAAGGAACGCGTAAATAAATAGGAAAAACAATGACTTTTGATGTCATGATTTGGTGTGCTATTGCACTGTGTATTTCGCAGTCAGCAATATTTTCGGGTTTAAACTTGGCGTTTTTTTCGCTAAGTAGATTACAACTCGAAATGGAAAGCAGTAAAGGTAACGCCGCTGCGATAAAAGTAATGGCACTGCGTAACGATTCAAACTTTTTACTCTCGACTATTTTGTGGGGAAACGTAGGTATTAACGTACTGCTGACCTTACTTTCTGACTCGGTATTAATGGGTGCAAGTTCTTTTTTATTCTCAACTATTGCTATTACTATTATTGGCGAAATTACACCACAGGCGTATTTTTCACGTAATGCGTTAAAAATGGCCAGCATGTTGTCGCCGTTAATTAAGTTTTATCAATTACTGTTTTATGTCGTTGCTAAGCCTACAGGGCTAATACTCGATGCTTGGTTAGGCAAAGAAGGTATTACCTACTTTGCAGAGAGTGAGCTCAGAGGCATTATTCGTAAGCACATAGAAGCTGAAGAAGCCGATGTACAGCACGTAGAAGGTATTGGTGCACTTAACTTTTTTAGTTTAGATGAAATTAGTGTTACTCAAGAAGGCGAAGTGATAGATCCCGACTCAATCATAGCGTTACCAACCAAGCTTGATTTACCAATATTTCCTGAACTAACACTCAGTGCCGATAATGAATTTTTACGCAAACTGCACAAGTCTGGTTACAACTGGGTAATTATTACTAATCAGGCCGGTGATCCTTTGTTAGTGGTTGATGCGGATGGCTTTTTACGCGCAGCTTTGTTTGAGCCAGACACATTTGATCCGTACCACTTTTGCCACAGACCAATAATAGTGATCGATGAAAGTATGCGCTTAAGTGACGTTATTTTAAAAATTCGCGCCAGTCATTCATTAGACAAGTCATTCGATGGGGCAATTGAGCACGATGTAGTACTGGTATGGGGCGATGAAAAACGCATTATTACTGGGGCTGATATTTTTGGCCGATTACTAAAAGGTATGAGTGCGCCTAAACTTGAATTAAACCCCAGTATAGATCAACCTAAACCGCTTTAAACGGTTTAGGTTTATAAATTAATCACCTTTAATAATACTAACAATGCGCTGCGGTAAAGGTATTTCAATATTCGCTTTATTCATAGCGCTATAAACCCCACCATTAATAGCCAACTTGGTTTCGATTATTTTAGTGGTTGGTACCCAGTAGCGGTAGCTAATAGTTACGCCATTGTCGGCAAAGCGTTCTATACCAATTTGTGCATTGGGCACTTTAGCCACAAGCTCATGGCCATTCACAACATCTTCAATTAGTTGAACTGCGGTATTTGAGCACGCGCTGTAAGCAATGGTAATTTCGCCTTTTACCAATGAAAACTTAAACGAGTTATGGAGTATTTCACCGAGGATATGCTTATTGGGTATAGTTATTTCTACCTTTTCTTCGTCAATAAGTACTGTATGCCCCAGCTCTATTATTTTAACTTGCCCGCTGACATTTTTAACCTCTATAGTGTCGCCAACCACAAAAGGACGAGTGGCAATAATAGCAAGGCCAGCACCATAATTAGACAACATACCTTGCATTGCCAAACCCGCACCAAGCGACGCAGCACCAATAGCGGCCACAAAAGGGGTAACACTAATGCCTATTTTGCCCAGCGCAATAATAATGACAATTATTATGAGCAACACTTTAACTAGGTTACTCACAAAGTTAGTTAACGTGACGTCAATATTATGGCGAGCCATTAAATTAGCCACTACGTTGGCAAGCTTTTGCGCAACCCATAAGCCAATTAAGAGTATGAAAATAGCACCTACAATTTGCATGCTATAGGTAACTAAATACTCGGTAAGCATGGCGTAGTATTTTTCAAACTGTTCTATTTCTGGGCTGATCATATATGCTCTTAAGATGGCTGTTAAATATTTTTGCTAACTATAGCAAAGTGTTGACTAAGATTGGATATAAAAACGGTACTATTACAGCCGTTAAAAGCGCACTTAATGCCATGGCAACCGATGAAAATGCACCTATTTTAGGATGCTCAACCAATGCTGCTGCGGTGCCAATAGCGTGACAGGCAGTACCCATGGCAACGCCTTGCGCTTCATGGTTATAAATTTTAATTAGTTTAAAAAGTACAAAGCCAAATAAAGCACCCAATAAACCAATAAAAATAACCAAGGCAGCAGCGAGTGAGTCAATACCGCCTAATGACTCGGTTACAATTAGCGTTATAGGAGTTGTTACACTCAATGCTGCAACTGAGGCGCTAAGTTGTGTGGGTACAGCAAATATCATGCTGAGTAAAAAAGCCACTACAGTGGCGTTAATAATCCCTAAACTACAAGTGGTTACAATTAAGAGTAAGTTTTTACGTACATGAACAAACTGCTGATATAAAGGTAATGCTAGTGCCACAATAGCGGGCTCTAACAGCCAACTTAGTAATTGGCTGTGGCTAGCAAATTTAGTGTAAGGCAAGTTTAAATTAACCAAGAGTAAAGCAATAATAGCTATACTTAAAAATACAGGGTTAGTAAGTGATTTTAAAATAACATGCTTAACCCGCTGGTTAAGTAGCCTTAATAATAAAAACAGCGCAATAATAAACGGTACGCTAAGCCACCATAAATCTGGAGTTAGTTGTGTTGTTAGCGATTTTAGTTGCTCAGTCATTATTTACGCGTCCTTTAAAGTAGGCAATAACACTACTCACTAACAATAAGGTACTAATAGGGACTAGCAATACAATGGCAACTAAAAAAGGCCAATGCGACTTTATTAAGCCAAGGTGCTCAATAAAGCCAACCCCCGCAGGAATAAAAAAGATGGGCATAATATTTAAAATAGGTGAAGCGCAGGGCTTTAATTGATGCTCTTTTACTATGCCAGTTAACAGTAGCAGCAATAAAATAACCATTGCTAGTAAAGGCGCAGGAAAACTGCCGCCAATACTGTGCATAATGAATTTAGCCGCCGCTAAGCAGAGTAAAATAATTGCGCTACTTAACACATATTTCATTAGAGAACTCATTGGAAAGTCAGGAATTTAACTTTAACAAATCCCTGTTATTTATGCATGCATCATCTTACCAGCGTTTAGGGTTGGCATAATGAATATCGGTTTTACCCTTTGCTTTAGCAATTGCCTTTTTGGTATTTGGGCTAAGTAATAATCTAATTTGGCTAAAGGTTTCTTTGGCGAGTATGTTGCGTTGCTGAGTTTTATAGCTTTGCTGGGTAACGCGCTTAATTGCCGCCAGAGTGTCGGGCGAGCGGGCTAATAGTATTTCCAACATTTTTTGTGTGGCAGCCTCGGTGTCATCAGTTACTTGAGTGACCAAGCCAAGCTCTTTTGCTTGTAGCGCACTTATTGGATCAGCATGGCTGGCAAGCCATAGTGCTTGGTCGCGTTTTACTAAACCGCTCATTACAACATTAGCCCCCATATCTGGGCATAACCCCCAACGCGCTTCCATAATGGCAAATTGGGCATCGTGGTGCACTATTCTATAGTCAGCGCCGAGTGCAATTTGCAATCCACCGCCAAGGCAGTTGCCATTAATTTGGGCAATAACCGGCACGCTAAGCGATTGCCAACCCAATACTACCCGCTGGGCTAAATTTTTATTGCCAGGTAACCATTTAAATAATAATTTAATAATATTAAGCGGCGACGCCATAACTGCGGCTATATCTAACCCCGCGCAAAAGTGATCGCCATCGCCTTTTAAAACTACGGCGCGGATGCTGCGATCTTTTTTAAGCTTTTTTATTATTTTATTAAGCTCAACAAACATAGCAAAGCTTAAAGCATTTTGTTTTTGAGCTCTGCTTAGTGTGACAATTGCAATGCCTTGTTGTTTTTCTAACTTTATCATTTTGCACTCCTCTGACCTGTTGCCTGAGCTTATGATGTTATTTAAGTTAAGTAAAGTGAGCGTGGTTGATTAGGGTCTGTTTATCTTTCAAGGTTAAATTTGCAGCAGTGTGTTTGGTATTTAGGCAAGGCAGAGCCTATGTGGTGTGGTTATTCCCCATAAATAGGCGATAACGTAGCATCAATGCCAAACATGCGCTGCCCGAAGGGTTCTGCCTAGGGGCGATTGACTCTTTGTTGCCTACATGGATGTAGGTAAGGGGCGTGAGCAGGACGCGGAAGCTTTGCTCGGTTTTTACTTAGCCCACTAGGTTACAAACCTCGCGCCGTGATTAAATCGCCCCTAGTTTGAACAAATTTAATCCGCAAAGGTCAACAGACCCTAAAATAAAATGAATTTATTATTCAGCGGTAGGTCTCAATTGATTGATTTTACTTATAACAATTAAGAGACTGAAGAAAGTCAGTTTTTTCAGCGTTTTTTTCTCAAAACAACGATAACTTTTGGTATTATGATCATACTTTAAAAGCTCAAAGGTTAACTACTCATGTCAGGCCCGCGTTTATACACAGAAGAAGAAGCAACTCATCAAGCGTACGATATTTTTTTAGAGTTGGCACCAAGCAACCTGAATGAGCAAGACGTTGAAACTTTTAATCAATACAGAGAAGAACTTGGTTTTATTGAAGAGGGCGAGCCCGATGAGCAATGGCAGGATTTTGTTGCTCTAGAAGTTGAAGCTGATCATTTTTTGCAGGTGTTAGTAGGCTTAGAATTTGAAAATGACGATGTATTATTCGCTAAAATTTTAATTAGCCGTGATAAAGACGCGCCTTTTTGTCACATTTTATGGAAAGAGACTGAGTAACTCAGTTTTAGTTAAAGTTGTTTTATGATCACCTACAAGAGAGAGTGTTTTGCGTAAGTTTTTATTCTTAATTTTTTTAATGGTTTGCCGCCCAAGTTGGGCTGTCGATCCTTTTGAAGATTTTCATGAATACGGACAACTCTCGGATGAAGAAATTCATGATTTACATAAAGGCGAAATGCTTTACGGCGACACCGAATTTGGTTTTATATTAAGTAAAGGCAATACTAATTCGACCAGTTTTAAACTCAAAGGTAACCTTTATCAAGATTTTGAAAGCTGGCGTAATCAATTTAAAATAGATTCTTTATACAAACGCGATCATAACGATGACACCGGAAAGTCTGATGTGACCGCTAACCGGGTGTTTATATCAGCGCAAGGTAACTACAAAGTAGGCGTTAAGAATTCCTCATTTTTTATTTATGGCGATTACGAAGAAGATAAATTTAGCGGTCTAGCGTTTAAAAGTACTGTAGCAACAGGTTATGGTGCGCGCGTTTACCAAGGCGTTAAAAATAAAGTTGATATTGATATAGGACCTGGTTTGTATCGCTCTGTGGCTGAGGAGCAGTCTGATGTTAGCGAAGATGATAAAAACAAAGTAGGTTATTTAGTGCGTTTTGCTATGCAATGGGAGCGGTTGGTTTCTGAGCGAACGCGCTTTAACCAAGATGTAAGTATAGAGCAGTCTTTGTCGGGGCTTAATTCACGATTAAAGTCAGAAACAGCCTTGATCAGCCAAGTAATTGGTGGGGTATCACTTAAGTTTGCTTATATGTATCGTTATAATTCCAAACCTGAAGAAAATAAGCTCAAGTTTGACTCAGAGCTCAGCGCAACATTAGTTTATAGCTTTTAAGTTGTTTTATTTTTAATCGTATCGTTATTTAATTTTGAGAGTGTTATGTATCAGCATAAGCAGTATGCGCTATTTATATTTTTTGTATTAGTCTGGATTGGTGGCTTTGTAGCCCTTGCCTGGAATTTAATTGGGGCTGATGGCCCACTTATGGTGTTTGCCGGTATTTTAGTGCTGGTGGGTTTTTTGTTTCATGGCTTAACCGTAAAAGTAAATGACACTCATATTAGTTGGGCATTTGGTCCAGGTGTTGCTGGGCAAAGTATTGCACTTGCAGATATTGCAGAAGCTAAAGCGGTGCAAAACTCGTATCGTCATGGTATTGGTATTCGTATTACCCACGATGGCTGGATATATACAGTGTCTGGTTTTAGTGCGATTCAACTTACCCTTAAAGATGGCACTTTATACAGAGTGGGTACTAATGATCAGCAAGGCTTACTCACAGCGCTTGAAGGTAAAACCTGCAGAAACACTTAAAGCAGCTACCGATGATGTTAAACCTGCTGCGGTTTAAATGTAATTAAATTGAGTTTAGTAACAAAAAAAGCGCCTTAGGCGCTTTTTTATTTGCTTAGGGCATTTTAGTGGTCGTGACCACAACCGCCTTCACCATGTACATGACCATGGCTTAGTTCTTCTTCGGTTGCATCGCGTACTTCTAAAATTTCTACATTAAAGTTAAGCGTAATACCAGCCAGTGGGTTATTACCATCTACAATAACTTCTTCGTCTTGAATGTCGATGATCATGACTGATTGATCGCCATCATCGGTTGATGCACGAAACTGCATACCCACTTCAATTTCCATGCCTTCAAACATTTCTTTAGGCACAGCTTGCATTAAGTTGTCACTACGTTCGCCGTAACCTTCATCAGGTTCAACTTTTACGCTTAACGTGTCGCCAGCTTGTTTGCCTTGCAGAGCATTTTCTAGGCCTGAAATTAGATAGCCGGTGCCAATAATAAAAATTAATGGTTCGCCATCGAACGAGTTATCAATGGTATTGCCGTCATTATCTAATACCGAATAATGCATTTTTACCACTTTGTTTGCTGCAACGATCATAGTCAGTCCTATTTATTCATCTTCAAGAGAGTAGGGTAGAGGAAGAATGTTTAGCTCTACCGAAGGAGTGTGTTTTGCACGAAGTACCTGAGTAACATCAGTATCGTTTGGCAACACGACAAGGCCAGTAAGTGTTTTACTTTGTTCATTAAAGCTCTGGCTGATAAGTTTACCAGCGCGGCGCCAGTTTTCGCCTAGTTGTCTTTCTAGATCCAACTCAGTAAGTAACCCATCGCTTTGCCCTGAAACGATATACATAGCACGCTTATTTTTACCTAAGTATTTCATTCGCGCTACGGTTTCTTGCCCTGCGTAACAGCCTTTTTTAAAGCTAATGCCACCTATTGCTTGCAAGTTAACCATTTGCGGCACGTATTCACCAATCGCTTGCTCATTAAGCTGTGGCTCGCCGGCTAAAATAGCAGCTTGTTGCCATAGCATATCGTTTTCAAGCGTTACTACGTTATCAGGCAAGTTAAATTGCTCATCTACCATTAGTAAAAGTCGATTGCCGGTAAGCTTAAGAGCTTTACCATGGCTAAAATCGCATGCAGTGTCTTGCGCCGCAAATTCGATATTAAGTTGTGTGAGTAACTCAGTAAAGTCGTCGCTAATTAAGCCAATTAATCGCTGTGGTGCTACGTTAATGTCTACTTTAGCAAATACCGCATACTTTTTTAACTCGGCTAAAGAGCACTCCACTTCAGCCTTAGAGCCAATTAAATAGTAATGATCTTGATGAGAAAATAATTTAAACACGCCCCATAACTTACCTTTGGCGCTACAGTGCCCGGCCCAAAGATAATTGTTGTTGGTTAGCTTGTTGATATCCTGAGTGATTTGTCCGTGAAGATAAGATAATTTATCTGCGCCAGAGAAGCTAATAAGCTGATGAGATAAAGCACATGCATGAACAATCGACATAAACACCTTCTTTGACTATTTAATGAGGTAACATAATAACGTAGATACAACCTTGGGTACAGCAGCTAACTCTGTACGGGTTTTTATTATTTTAATAAGTGATTAAGAGCTGCTAAATTAATTGGTATTTGTTAAACTCAGGTCAATTAAATATGAGGTTTAAAATGACTGAAATTCATAGTAAAGCACGTATCCGTTGGGCTTGTCGCCGTGGCATGCTAGAGCTAGATGTATTGTTTATGCCCTTTGTAGAGGATGCTTTTGATTCACTTAGCGTTGAACAGCAAGCTATTTTTCAGCGTTTACTTACCGAAGAAGATCCTGACTTATTTGCTTGGTTTATGGGCCATAAAGAATGTAAAGATGAGCAGCTCAACAGCATGGTGCAACTTATTTTAGACCGAGTTCGTGTATAGGTTTACAGTTACAGCAAACAAAACAGACCATAAACCTATTGTGGTCTTTTTTTGTGTTTTAACATTATTGCTGTGCTTATTTTTAAGTTCACTCGAGGCAATCATTTTTTGCATAGTTGTTAACTTTGTAGCGGCCATACTTGTATGGCTAAAAATGCAGGCAGTACAGCCACTTGAAGGCGTTATTATTTTAGCCCCAAAGCAGTTTAGGTTTGAAAATAGCACACGGTTAATTCAAGGCGAAATAAGTGCTAAAAGCCGCTTAATTGGCAACAGTGTTTGGCTTTATATTAAGGGTTTTAATAACAACTATTGGCTGATTATTACAGCCAATAGTGTTGATGTACAAAGCTATGCGCGCCTAAAACGCGCCACACTTAATGCAATTAACGCTGTGGAGTTAAAATAGTAGGTGTTGGATTAGCGTTTTGCTCTGGATAGTCAATAGTGTAGTGCAGGCCACGGCTTTCTTTACGCTCAAGTGCACTGCGAATAATTAGTTCGGCAACTTGTACCAAATTACGCAGCTCTAACAAGTTATTACTAACTCTAAAGTTAGCGTAATAGTCATGTATTTCCTGCTGTAACAACTCAACTCTATGTAGTGCACGCTCTAAGCGTTTAGTTGAGCGCACAATACCCACGTAGTCCCACATAAACAACCTTAGTTCATGCCAGTTGTGAGTAATCACTATTTCTTCATCTGAATTAGCTACGCGGCTTTCATCCCAGTGCGGCAGATTAATGGGCTCTGGTGCATGTTCAATTTTGCTTAAAATGTCTTTTGCAGCCGCATGGGCAAACACAATACACTCTAGTAATGAGTTACTCGCCATACGATTAGCACCATGTAAGCCGGTATAAGCAACTTCACCTACTGCATATAAGTTATCTAAATCGGTTTTACCATTAAAGTCAGTCATTACTCCACCACAGGTATAATGCGCTGCAGGTACAACAGGAATAGGATCTTTGGTAATATCGAGCCCGACACTTAGACACTTTGCATATATAGTGGGGAAGTGCTCAATAATAAAATCTTTATCTTTGTGACTAATGTCTAAAAATACGCAATTGGCACCCAAACGTTTCATTTCAAAGTCGATAGCGCGAGCAACAATATCGCGAGGAGCAAGCTCTTCACGCTCATCAAACTCGTGCATAAATCGGCTGCCGTCGGGGCGTCTTAAATAAGCGCCTTCACCACGCATTGCCTCGGTAATTAAAAAGTTTTGTAATTCAGGGTGGTACAAACTGGTTGGATGAAACTGGTTAAATTCCATGTTCGCCACTCTACAACCCGCACGCCATGCCATAGCAATACCATCACCACTGGAGACATCAGGGTTTGAAGTATACAAATACACTTTACTAGCGCCACCTGTAGCTAAAGCAACAAATTTAGCCGCAATTGTTTCTACTTTTTTGGCGTTTTTATTCCATACATACATGCCATTTATATGCGAGCTGGCTTTATTGCCGCTTTTATCTGTAATTAAATCAATGGCGTTGTAATGCTCTAACAGGGTGATGTTTTTGTGGGCTTGAACTTGGCTGATTAATGTAGTTTGTACGGCTTTACCAGTAGCGTCGGCGGCGTGTAAAATGCGTCGGTGGCTGTGGCCGCCTTCACGCGTTAAATGAAAACGCTCTTTACCATGGCTATCCAGCTCTATATCAAACGGTACGCCTTGATTAATTAACCATTGCAAACAATCGTGGGCATTACTAGCGGTATAGTGCACTGCTTCTTTGTCGCATAAGCCACCGCCCGCATCGAGCGTGTCTTGCACATGTGATTCTATACTGTCATGTTTCTTATCAAATACCGCGGCTATACCACCTTGGGCATAGAGTGTGGAGCCTTCAGTGAGTGCTCCCTTACTGATTACGGTAACGTTACAATAGTTAGCTAAAGATAAGGCAAGTGATAAGCCCGCTGCGCCGCTACCGATAATAGCGACATCTGCAATGTGATGTTTATTTTGGTTCATGTCAGAGGTACTTTGCGGTTACAATGCCCATATAGAGCAATGTTTGTTTTCAATAGTGGTAGTTGTATCATATTTGCCATCATACCAAGTAGTAATTTTGGCTCTAACTACGGTTATTTACGACTATTTAATAAAAAAACAATATAAAGCAGAACTTTTTATTCATGTAAGAGTCAGAGTATCTGTGAACAATGGCGACACTATGAATGATAAGCAAAAATTAGACACAGGAGTACCGGCTCGAATGAGCGAGCAGGATCAAGATTTAGCGCTAGTAAAAAGGGTTCAGCAAGGAGATAAAAACGCCTTCAACCTATTAGTAAAGAAGTATCAAAACAAAATTGCCGGTTTGATCTCACGTTATGTGTCAAATCAGGGTGATATTGCAGATGTAGCACAAGAAGCGTTTATAAAAGCTTATCGTGCGCTTCCTAACTTCAGGGGCGATAGTGCCTTTTATACTTGGTTGTACCGTATTGCAGTAAATTGTGCTAAAAATTATTTAGTAGCTCAGGGGCGTAAACCGCCAGCAAGTGATATAGACGCACAAGATGCCGAATTTTATGACTGCGCGGACTCAATGCGTTCTAACGCATCTCCTGAAAATTTACTGCTGAGCGAAGAAGTACGCGCTGTTATTTTTAATACGATTGATAGTTTGCCTGAAGATCTTAAAACCGCAATCACCCTCAGAGAAATTGAAGGGATGAGCTATGAAGAAATAGCTGTGGTAATGGATTGCCCAGTCGGGACGGTACGTTCGCGTATATTTCGTGCCCGTGAAGCAATTGATAACAAATTAAACCCATTAATAGGCGAGTCTTAGTATGATAAAAGCACACGTTAACAGGTTAGATGACGAATCGTTATCTGCATTACTTGACGGCGAGCAACAACTAGCAGATGCAAAAATTGCAGAGCAAGACGTTGCTACCTTTGGCCGTTATGCGTTAATTGGTGATGCAATGCGAGCTCAAAAAGATCACAGCGATATTCATATTGATATTAGCAAGCGTGTTGCGTTAGCACTCGAAAGCGAACCAGTATATGCAGATTTCAGTCAGTCTAAAGCGCAATCTGCGCCGCAAAGTGATACTATAAACGACAATAAAGTTGTGGCATTTAATTGGCGCAAGCCAGTGGCGCAACTTGCAATTGCAGCAAGTGTTGCTATGTTTGCTATTGTAGGCGTAAATATGTTGCCACAGGGCGATGGCGCGCAACAAAGCGAAATTCCATTGCTGCAAACAACACCTTTTACAGGTACTGCATCACCAGTGAGTTATTCATCGGAGCCCGCGCTTAAAAACGCAGAAAATGGTTTGCGTGAATTGCAGCAGCAACGTATTGGCGCACTTGTTTTAGAGCATCAACGCCAAGCTCGTGTTGCACATTCATTAGAGGCTGCGCAAACGGATGCAAAAAAACCAGAGGAAAACAACTAATTAAATGAAAGTAATTACTTTTATTCTGTCGCTGGCAATCAGCTTTAATACCTTTGCCAGCGACACCAATCCTGCCAAAGATTTACTGCTTAAAATGGCTAATGCCGTTCATACCCGTAACTTTGACGCCTCGTTTGTGGTTGTTAAAGGTAAAACCATGGAACCCTACCGTTGGTTACATGCAAAACAAGATGACATTGAGATAGAACACTTAAGTTTACTCAATGGCGCGGGCCTAGAAATGGTACGCGTTGACAACCAAGTTACTTATTTTGAGCCGCAATCAGAGCCTTATTCACTTACAACTGATTCAATTGCAGGGCCAATTCCTGAAGTACTGTTTAAAAACGTTGAGCGTTTAAGTGGCCATTATGACTTTGTACTTGGTGGAAAAGGGCGTATATCAGGACGAGCAGCTCAGTTAGTACGTATAGAATCTAAAGATGAAGACAAATATAACTACTGGATTTGGCTTGATATGGAATCCTCTTTATTACTAAAAGCAGCCTATGTTAATCATCAAGGCGAAGCTTTAGAGCAACTGCAACTTACCCACATAAGTGTTACAGAGCAGCCTGCTAGTATGTTGCTGGAAATACTTAATCGCAACTTTCCAACCCCGTTACCAAATAACTCACTCGAAACATTGGTCAGTGATAAGGCAAAAACGTGGAAAATAGACTGGTTGCCAGCAGGCTTTGAATTATTAAAATCAGACCGCCATAAATTAGATTTAAATAATGAATTAACCGACTACTATTTATTTTCAGATGGCTTTGTAGAAGTGTCGGTATTTATACAAAGACCTTTGCCGGGTAAGCGCTTAAGTGGCTCACTCACCTCTGGGGCAACCACAGTTTATATGCACAACGGCGGTAATTTTGATGTTTCGGTGGTGGGTAATATTCCTAGTTTAACGGCCAAAAAAATTGCAGAGTCGGTGACCCGCGCATTATAAACGATTTATAAAGAGTTGTTATGATAGAACAAACCTTAAAAGTTGTGGCCCTTAGTGGCCACATTGCACATTTAGAGGCACAACAAAAACAAGCATGCGAAGGCTGTAATGGTCGTTGTGGATCGCAGGTGTTTAGTAAGTTATTTGGCAGTGCTAAAAAAACCTTTCCCTATAAATTTGACACGCCCGTAGTGGTGGGACAAAAAATCACCTTGTCGCTTGATGACAGCCACGTTGTTAAACACGCCTTTACTGTATATATGTTGCCGCTATTTTTAAGCCTAGGCTTTGCGCTAGTTGCCGCTGAATTACTGTTAGTTACCGAAGGATGGCAAATTTTAGCTGCTGCTTTGGGTGGCGGTATTGGCTTTTTAATGGCTAAAATGTGGGTTAAATCATTCAGGCATGATATCAAAGTGATAAAAATTCATCCAATTAGCCTTCCTTTAACTCAAATAGATGGTGATTGATGCCAATTAAATGTAAAATTGCCCGCTTACGCCACAGCAACTTGAAAATATAAAAATAAATATTTTCAAGTTGTTTAGGTATATCTACTTAGTCCATTAAAATAGAGTTTAGAATCCATTTTATGAAGCATATCCGTAATTTTTCGATCATCGCCCACATTGACCATGGTAAATCGACCCTTTCAGATCGTTTGATCCAAGTTTGTGGTGGTTTAACCGACCGTGAAATGCAAAAACAGGTTTTGGATTCAATGGATATTGAGCGCGAACGTGGTATTACCATTAAAGCGCAAAGTGTAACCTTGAATTATAAAGCCAATGACGGCGAGATCTACCAGCTTAACTTTATCGACACCCCAGGGCATGTTGATTTTACTTATGAAGTATCACGCTCATTAGCAGCATGTGAAGGTGCGTTACTCGTTGTAGATGCTGGTCAAGGTGTTGAAGCACAAACACTGGCAAATTGTTACACTGCCATTGAAATGAACTTAGAAGTTATTCCTGTACTTAATAAAATAGATTTACCACAAGCCGATCCGCTTCGTGTGGCTGAAGAAATTGAAGATATTATTGGTATTGATGCCCTAGATGCAGTGCAATGTAGCGCTAAAACTGGCGTTGGTATTGCTGAAGTACTTGAAATGATAGTTAAAGATGTACCGCCACCGGTTGGCGATAAAGATGCTCCTCTTCAAGCACTTATAATTGACTCATGGTTTGACCCATACCAAGGTGTTGTATCATTAGTGCGCATTAAGCACGGTGAATTGCGCGCGGGCGACAAAATTAAAATCATGTCGAACGATCACGTACACACAGCCGATCAGGTAGGTGTATTTACACCAAAGCAAACTAACACAGGTATTTTAAGAACCGGTGAAGTAGGCTTTGTAATTGCTGGTATTAAAGAAATACATGGTGCACCTGTTGGCGATACTATTACTCATCAAAAAAATGCGGCACCATTGCGTTTACCTGGTTTTCAAAAAATAAAACCACAAGTGTATGCAGGTATGTTCCCAATTGCTTCTGATGAATATGAATCGTTTCGTGATGCGCTTAATAAATTAAGCTTAAACGATGCGTCGTTATTTTTCGAACCAGAGAACTCAACAGCACTTGGTTTTGGTTTTCGTTGTGGCTTTTTAGGCATGCTACACATGGAAATTATTCAAGAGCGTTTAGAACGTGAATACGATATTGATTTAATTACCACAGCACCAACCGTAATTTATGAAGTAGTGACTAAAAAAGACGGGACTTTCCAAATTGATAACCCATCTGATTTACCTGCGGTAAACGATATTTTAGAAATTCGTGAACCGATTGTAGAAGCCAATATTTTAGTGCCGCAAGAATACTTAGGTAGTGTTATTACCTTGTGTGTTGATAAGCGTGGCATGCAAACTAAAATGTCATATCATGGTAAGCAAGTTGCGGTAACTTACGAACTGCCTATGGCAGAAGTAGTTATGGACTTTTTTGATAAGTTAAAATCAACCAGTCGTGGCTTTGCGTCGCTTGATTACAACTTTAAGCATTTCCAAACATCAGATATGGTACGTGTTGATATTTTAATCAACTCAGAGCGCGTCGACGCGCTGGCGATCATTGCTCACCGCGACAGTGCGCAATCACGTGGTCGCCAATTAGCCGATGCACTAAAAGAGCTAATTCCACGTCAAATGTTTGATATTGCGATTCAAGCAGCTATTGGCGGACATGTTATTGCCCGTACTACGATAAAACAGATGCGTAAAAACGTAATTGCTAAGTGTTACGGCGGTGACGTGAGTCGTAAGAAAAAGCTACTTAAAAAGCAAAAAGATGGTAAAAAACGCATGAAGCAAGTAGGTAACGTTGAAGTGCCTCAAGAAGCGTTTTTAGCTATTTTAAAAGTTGGTAAATAAAAACAAAGGATTATAAATGGCTGGCTATTTTTCAGTTTTATTGGTGCTATTAACCTTAGGCTCAGGTCTAATATGGTTAATAGACCACTTAATGTTTGCGCCGAAACGAAATGCGCATTTGGCTATGGCAGAGGCTTCTGCTGGTGGTAAATTAGATGAAGAAACTGCCGCATTAATCGCACCAGAGCCTATGCTTACTGAAACAGCAAAGTCGATTTTTCCGATGATTGCTGCTATCACTATATTTAGATCGTTTATGTTTGAACCGTTTCAAATACCTTCAGGTTCAATGATGCCTACTTTATTAGTAGGAGATTTTATTTTAGTGCAAAAGTATTCGTACGGAATTAAAGACCCAGTATGGCGCAGCCAATTAGTTGATGTAGGTGAGCCTGAGCGTGGTGATATTATTGTTTTTAAATACCCGCTAGACGAAAAGGTCGATTTTATTAAACGCACAATAGGCTTGCCTGGCGATATAATTGTTTATCGTGATAAGCGTTTATATATTCAACCTAATTGTAAAGCTGGTGAAACCCAGCAGGGTGAGCTGCTTTGTAATGAATTTAATAAAATTGATTTTAAATTAATTAATGATGACGAATTTAAGCAAGGCTCAATGGCATTAGCGCGTTTAAATGAAAACTTAACTACGTTAAGCCATGATATTTTAATTAACCCTCAGGCGCCTGAACGTAAAGGGCGTTATTATCAGCAACCAGGTACACCTACCGATGAATGGGTTGTTCCTGCTGATCATTATTTTATGATGGGTGATAATCGCGATAACAGCCAAGATAGTCGCTTTTGGGGTTTTGTGCCAAAAGAAAACTTGGTGGGTAAAGCTGTCTTTATATGGATGAGTTTTGAATTTGATAATGGCCCAGATGACATTTTACCAGGATGGGTTCCAACTGGTGTTCGTTTTGAACGCCTAGGTAATATTCAATAGCAATGAAAAAAAATGTAACAGAACTATACAAAACAATAGACTACATATTTGCAGATCAAGGCTTGCTTGAGCAAGCAATGACGCATCGTAGTCATAAAGGTCAGCATAACGAGCGACTAGAATTTTTAGGCGATTCAATTTTAAGCTTTGTGATTGCAAATGCGCTGTATGCTAAGTTTCCTAAAGCGCGTGAAGGCGATTTAAGCCGTATGCGCTCTACCTTAGTGCGTGGTCAAACATTGGCTGAATTTGGCTTAGAGTTTGGCTTAGGGGATTATTTACGCTTAGGTCCAGGCGAGCTAAAAAGTGGCGGCTTTCGTCGCGAGTCAACACTTGCCGATGCCGTAGAGGCGATTATTGGCGCTGTGTTTTTAGATTCGGATATTGAACGCTGTGGCGAATTAATTTTATCTTGGTATGAAGAGCGTTTAAATGCTATTTCACCAGGGCTTAATCAAAAAGATCCTAAGACCCTGCTGCAAGAGCATTTGCAAGCTCGTAAACTATCGTTACCGGGCTATACAGTTGTTGATACAAAAGGCCAGGCACACAATCAAACATTCACGGTTGAATGTATTGTTGATGGCATGGATAGCATTATTTCTGTTGGTAGCTCGCGTCGTAAAGCCGAACAAAAAGCTGCTGAAAAAGCATTGAAGATACTCAAAAATGAACCTTGATACCTTAATACAACCACACGATGGCGATATAGATACGTTTTGCGGCATGATCGCAATAGTAGGGCGCCCTAACGTAGGTAAATCTACTTTACTTAATAAAATTATTGAGCAAAAGGTTAGTATTACCTCACGTAAGCCACAAACCACACGCCACCGTATTATGGGTATTCATACCGAAGGTAAGCATCAAGCTGTTTACGTTGATACACCTGGGCTACACGTTGAAGAAAAACGTGCTATTAACCGCTTAATGAACCGCGCAGCATCTAGTTCAATTGGTGATGTAGAGCTTATTATATTTGTAGTTGAAGGCACCCACTGGAATGCCGATGACGACATGGTACTTAATAAAGTATCGCAAAGTGGTAAGCCGGTATTATTGGTGATCAATAAAATAGATTTAGTAAAAGATCGCGACCTAGTACTGCCTCATATGAAGTGGTTAGGCGACAAGTTTGACTTTATTGGTATTATGCCAGTGTCGGCTGAGCAAGGTAAAAATATCGACTTGATCAAAGCTGAAGTAACTAAACGCCTTCAGCCAAGTGAATTTTATTTTCCAGAAGACTACGTAACCGACCGTTCAATGCGCTTTATGGCAGCAGAAACCATTCGTGAAAAGCTAATGCGTTTTATGGGCGAGGAGCTACCGTATTCTGTTACTGTTGAAATAGAGCAGTTTAAATGGCAAGAAAACGGTATTTGGCATATCAATGGTTTAATACTCGTTGAGCGCGAAACACAAAAGCGTATGGTGATTGGTAATAAAGGCGAAAAGCTAAAAACCATTGGTCGCGAAGCACGTAAAGATCTTGAAGAAATGCTCGATAATAAAGTGTTTTTAGAGCTTTGGGTTAAAGTTAAATCGGGTTGGGCTGATGACGAGCGCGCATTAAGAAGCCTAGGTTATGGTGAAGACTAATAATCTGCTAGCAGTTTAAATTATGGATAGCGACTTCTACAGAGCGTATTTATTACATCGGCGTCCTTATAGTGACTCCCAAGTAATGCTTGATATGCTAGTAGAAGGCGTTGGCCAACTTAGAATGCTAGCCCGTATTAGTGGCCGCCAGGCCACTAAACATAAAGCGCAATTACAACCTTTCCAAGCCTTGTTGGTACATTACAACGGCAAGTACGATTTAAAATACATCAACAAATTTGAACTGCACGGTACGCCACTTTTTTTAAAAGGTGATGAGCTTTATTGCGGCTTTTATTTAAATGAATTAACTAATCGAATTGTGCCAATTAATGAACCGATTGATCAGGTTTTTCAGCTTTATAATACGCACTTAAAAAACCTTAATAGCGGTGCTAATTTACAAGCAGTACTGCGTTCTTACGAATTTCAACTATTAGAACTATTAGGTTATGGCGTCGATTTTAGTTTTGACGCCAGCGGTGAACCCATAGATGAAAAGCGAACGTATAGCTATTTTGCAGAAGTTGGCTTTTTAGTACAAGACGATCCGCGCTCTGGATTTAGCGGTTTGCAACTTAATGCCATAGCTAATCATGACTTTAGCCAAGCAGATGTGCTATATATGGCAAAGCAATTAAGCCGCTACTTATTAAAGCCACTACTTGGTAATAAACCATTAAAAAGTCGTGAGTTATTTGCGGCCTCTCAATAAACGTAATTTTACAGGTAAAATAATGAAAGATATTCTTTTGGGTGTAAACGTTGATCATATTGCAACACTTCGCCAAGCACGTGGCACTAGCTACCCTGATCCAGCACATGCAGCAAGTGTAGCTGAGCATGCAGGAGCCGACGGTATCACTATTCATTTACGTGAAGATCGCCGTCATATTCAAGACCGTGACGTGTATGTAATGGCTAAAACCATACAAACACGCATGAACCTTGAAACAGCCGTAACCGATGAAATGATCAATATTGCACTTGAGGTAAAACCTGAGTACGTATGCCTAGTGCCAGAAAAACGCGAAGAGCTAACCACCGAAGGCGGACTTGATGTGGCGGGTAATCTTGAAAAAATTACCGCAGCAACAAAAACCTTGAGCGACGCAGGTATTAAAGTTTCGTTATTTATTGATGCCGATAAAGCGCAGCTAGATGCAGCTAAAGCAACAGGCGCTCCGTATGTTGAAATTCATACCGGTGCTTATGCAGATGCTACAACCGATGAGGCAATAAGCAAAGAGCTTGAACATATTCGCCAAGGCGTTAAATACGCAGCCAGTATTGGCTTAATTGTCAATGCGGGCCATGGTTTGCATTACCATAATGTAAAACCAATTGCCGCAATGGAAGAAATTTATGAGCTTAATATTGGTCACGCCATTATTGCTCGTGCCGCCATTGATGGGCTAGATAAAGCCGTACGCGATATGAAACGCTTAATGCTTGAAGCGCGTGCCTAAAGCCTCGCTTTAAATAAGCTACTTGAAGCTTCTTGCTACTTAGTTATATTAGGTGCATGGAGCTTCTAATTTTGAGCCCGGCTGTTATGCAAGTTAGCAACTAGCTTGGGTGAGTACAATTAAAGCCACTAAAAGTTAAGAATATACTGCCAAAATAGCGCCACTTGGGTCGCGAATAATAAAATAGCTTTCGCCACCATATTCAATCGGCCCTTTAATAATTTCACCTCCTAACTCCAGCGTTTTTTGTGCGCTAAGCTGAGCATTTTCTACGCGAACATACATTAACCACTGTGCTGGTAAATCGGCGTTATCGCCCTTAGCATGGCAAATGCCTGCTATTGTCCCTTGTGCGTTATTCATATTAAAATCATTGTAACTGCCCATATCTACAGGCTCTTTTTGCCAACCAACAACGTGTGCATAAAAGTCGCTGATTTGTTGTGCATCAGCCACAGTAAGATCGCGCCATTCAATACTACCAATTACCTTGTTATTGCTCATAAAGTCTCTTCCTATTTATTGTACTGATGGCGCAATAGCTATCGTTTTATAGTTTTGAGCCTTTAATTTTTAGCATCAAGTAGTAAGTTTTCTAGCTCGTCTTGTAGTTCAAATAACTCAGGTTCAATGCTGGCTAATACGCAGTTACTTTTTAACGCGGTTTCGATTGTTTCGGCCAGCGACTTTAATTTAGGAACGCCAGTGTAGCAACACGCACCATGTAACTTATGAATAATGCTAAGTACCTGTTTGCAGTCTTCATCGGCAATAGCTTGTGCTAATAGGCTAAGTGTTTCGGGCACGCTGAGTAATAACATATTGAGCATTTCTAATGCCAGCTCACTTTTACCGCCAGCATGTTGCAGTGCTATGCCCCAATCAAGGCGCACACTCTTAAAAGGGGGCGGGCTTTGTGGCATGTTTTTTAGTTTATCGCGGCTAACCGGTAGTTGTGGGCTGTGATCGCAAATAATTTGATTGAGCATGTCCTCATCAATCGGTTTAGTTAAATAGCCTTCAAAACCGTCTTTTAATAACTGCTCTTTTTCGCTATGCAGTGCATGTGCGGTCACTGCAATTATTGGAGTATCTTCGTTTAATGATGATTCTTTAATTAACTTACAGGCAGTAATACCATCCATAATTGGCATTTGTATGTCCATAAATATTACGTCGTACTTGTGGCTTTTACTCAAACTGTAAGCTTGCGAGCCATTGTGCGCAGTGTCTATTAGCTCAACCTGCTCATTAAGTAAGGTATAAATTAATTTTAAGTTAGCGTCATTATCGTCAACTACTAATACTTTTAACGGCAAGAGTGTTTGCTCATTTTGCTCAATGTTGTGCACCGGGTGATCTAATCGATACGGCGCGGCAAGTAGTTCACACAATTTACGATGGTTAAGCGGTTTACTTAAGCAGGCATCAGCGCCGCTGCCAATAAAGGCTTCACGCATACTATGCGATACCGTGTTGAGCATTAAATATAAATAGTCGGTTGATTCACGCACCGCTTTTACATGAGCCTTTAAACGCTGCATATCGTTAACCGAGGCCATATCACCAATGATACAAATATCATATTGCTGCTCTTTATTGTCGATTGCTGCTAAAAATTCTGCATCGCTAAAGCAGCCGGTCACACTTATTTGCCATTCGTTAAGCAAAGATAAAACAGCATGATGGGTGTGCTCGTGTGGCTCTAAATATAAAACATGCTTACCGAGCAAAGATTTAGTTGGTAAGTCACTGGCAAACACATGATTAGGCAGTCTAAATACGCCATTAAAGGTAAAGCAGGTGCCATTACCAGGGGCTGAGTTAAGTGTAATTTTACCACTCATGGCCTCTACAATATGCTTGGTGATAATTAGCCCCAAGCCAGTGCCACCAAATTTACGGGTAATACTTGAATCGGCTTGGCCAAAGGCGGTAAATAATGCATCTTGCTTATCAACAGGAATACCTACGCCGGTATCGGCCACTGAGACTAAAATAGAGGTGCGCTCATCATCGAGTAGTCTATGGCTAATGTCGACTTTTATAGCGCCTTTTTCGGTAAACTTAATTGCGTTACTTAATAAATTAATTAAAACTTGTTTTAATCGCGTAGGATCACCGGTTAGGTGATCGGGCACTTGCGGGCTAATATAAATAGACAGCTCAAGCTGCTTATCATGGGCGCTTGGGGCTAACAGCGTCATTACTTCGTTAACGGTATCGCGCAACTGAAACTGAATAGACTCAAGTTCCATAGCGCCTGCTTCTAATTTTGAAAAGTCTAATATATCGCTAATAATGGTCATTAAACTATTAGCCGACAGTTCAATGGTATCTAAGTAATCTTTTTGGTTTTTATTTAATGGCGTTTTATGCAGCTGACGCGTAAAACCAATCACGCCATTTAAAGGGGTGCGTAGCTCATGACTCATTTTTGCCAAAAAGTCAGATTTAACCCGGTTGGCATCTTGGGCTTCTTTTTTGGCCATAGTGAGCTGAATATTTTGCGTTTCGTACTGCTCTAGTGTTTCGCGGTAATCACTGGTGGCTTGATCAATGTTTTTTTGCATTTCATCTTTTTGCATCACCATAGAGTAAGAAATAGTATTT
The DNA here is from genome assembly GCF_002221505.1 of Pseudoalteromonas nigrifaciens. NCBI lineage: Bacteria > Pseudomonadati > Pseudomonadota > Gammaproteobacteria > Alteromonadales > Pseudoalteromonadaceae > Pseudoalteromonas > Pseudoalteromonas nigrifaciens. Next base: position 831,482 of record NZ_CP011036.1, read on the forward strand.
AACCCTTCGCGGAGCAACTCAAACTCACCAACCATAGATTCGTTTAAACCAGTTTCTCTTTTACCTTCCACGAGCCTATCGGTTGCCAGTACTAATTTATTAAGAGGGCTCATAAACATATGGCTAAGTTTAAGTGCTAAAATGGCGGCCAAGACCAAGGCTAGTATAATAACAATACCACTGACCAGTAAGGCCCTTTGCTGACCAATAACTGCTTGATCTCTATTTAACTGTAATACTACAGTTCCTAGTGAGGTTTGAAATATCGATTTATCCCATTTTGTATCAGGACTTGTGTGATTAATAATGGGTGTAAAAAAGGTAATTAAATCATCTGTTTTATGAACTTGAGTGGCATTAAGATTATTTAGTTGCTCGTTGTTGAGCAAGTCATCAAACGAGCGATGATAGTTACTGGTTATTATTAGCTTATTATTGTCGTCAAATAATGCAATCGCTTTTACTACTGGGGAGTGCTTATTGTGGGTATAGCTAATGACACGATTTAGTAGTTGTTTGTTTTTTTCAAGTAATGGCTGCTCAAGTGCAATAGCAAGGGGCTCTGAAATAGTAGTCCCTTGTTGATATAAAATTTCATCAAGCTCAATGTAACGATTTATTGTAAAATAACCACCGAGTAACAATCCAATGATCACCGTGGGGATCAGAGTGAGTGTTAAAACAGAATCGCGTAAGCCTAATTTAGTCATATTGGGAGCGTTATTATTGTTATCAGCATGCTCAGAGTATATACGGATAATGAGGTATTCTGCAATTGGAGTCGATTCATCAAATGTTTAAGGTAATGCCTAATGGCGCAAATATTTAAAGCAACAAAAAAACCGCTAAAACAACAGTCTTTAGTGCTCGATATCACCGCCATGGATCACCATGGTCGCGGCATAGCGAAACACAATAATAAAGTGTGCTTTGTAAGTAATGCTTTGCCAAACGAGCAAGTAAAAGCCACCATTGTTGCCGACAAAGCGCGTTACAGCGAAGCGCAAACACATAAAGTATTACAGGCGAGTGAATATCGCGTAGCGCCGTTTTGTGAGCATTATAATCAATGTGGTGGTTGTCAGTTACAGCATTTAGATAGCAGCCAACAGGTAGTCGAAAAGCAAATAGCAGTGAGCAAATTATTTGAAAAGTTTGCCAAGCTTGATGAATTAAACTGGCAAGCACCCTTATTAAGTAAAGCCACTCATTACCGACGAAGTGCTCGTTTAGCGGTAATGTTTGATAAAAAAGCAAAAAAAATGCATGTAGGCTATAGAGCAAGTGGCTCTAAAAGTATTATTAGTATTAATGAGTGCCCAGTACTAAGTGAAGTATTTGCAAATGTATTTACTGTATTTGATAACTTAATTAATCAACACAAGGCATTGCACAGTGTATCTCACTTGCAATTGTGCCAAGGCGATGAGCAAAACTTTGTTATTATTCGCCACACAAAACCTATTTCAGAGGATATAAAAGCACTGGTAGCACAAAGTGCCGCTGAGCAACAATGGCAATTAGTGTGGCAAAGCGAAAGTGAAGTGATTGAACACTCACATTTAGCCATGCCATTTTATGCACTTGAAGAGTTAGGGTTAAAGTTTGAATTTGGCTTAAATAACTTTATCCAAGTTAATGCTAGCGTTAATCAAGCAATGCTTAAACAAGCACAAAATTGGCTGGCACTAAAAGGCGACGAAAACGTATTAGATTTATTTTGTGGTATTGGTAACTTTTCACTAGTGCTGGCAAAACAAGCAAAAACAGTAATTGGTGTAGAAGGGGTTGCTTCAGCGGTTGCAATGGCAACGCAAAATGCGCACACTAACTCAATCACTAATGCTCAATTTAATTGCTTTGATTTAACAAATAAAATTGAAACGGCTTCGTGGTTTAATAAAAATTTAGATGTACTGGTGTTAGACCCCTCACGTACTGGGGCGATAACGGTATTAGAACAACTTCCTTTAAAGCAGTTTAAAACTATTTTATACGTCTCATGCGACCCTGTTACTTTAGCCCGTGACAGCGCTATTATTTCGCAAGCAGGCTTTGAACTGCATAAAATTGGGCTAATGAATATGTTTCCGCACACCGGACATATTGAAACTATGGCGTTATTTCAACGGAGGTAAAGCGCATTATGGTAGCTACACGTCAATCACATCAACAGGATGAAACCGGGGATTTTGCTAGTCGCTTAAAGTTACTTGCTCTGTCGGCAGAAAAAGTAGAGCTGCTTAATAAAGCACAGGCACTTTGTTTAGCGTGCGACAATACCACCCGACAAAGCACAGCCATTGAAATGGTCGAAATTTTAGCCGAGCTTAATCTTGATGCAGACTCATTAGCTACTGCTTATTTAACGCCGTATTTTATAAATAACTTAGTCACCCTTGAAACTGTTGAAGAGCAGCTAGGTAGCAGTATTGCGGTATTGCTAAACGGGGTCGCACAAATGGCGACTATTAGCACTTTGGCGCATCAAGGAAAAGGCACGGTACAGGTTGATAATATTCGCCGTATGTTACTTGCTATGGTAGAGGATGTGCGCGCGGTTGTTATTAAGTTAGCAGAGCAAGTATGTCATTTACGCAATGTAAAAAATGCCGCAGAAGAAGAGCGCGTTATTGCCGCCAAAGAAACCGCCGACATTTTTGCACCACTGGCAAACCGCTTAGGTATAGGGCAATTAAAGTGGGAGCTTGAAGACTTATCGTTTAGGTATTTACACCCCAATATTTATAAAAACATTGCCAAACAGCTTGATGACAAACGCTTAGCGCGTGAAGCCTACATGGAAGACATGGTAGCGCAAGTTAAAAGGCGCTTAAGCGAGGCGGGCATAGAAGCTGAGGTTTACGGGCGACCAAAGCATATTTACAGCATTTATAAAAAAATGGCGCAAAAAAACTACGAGTTTGATCAACTGTTTGATATTCGTGCAATGCGTATTGTGGTGCAGCGCCTGCAAGATTGTTACGGCGCACTGGGCATAGTGCACACTAACTGGCGTCATTTGCATAAAGAGTTTGACGACTACGTAGCCACGCCAAAGCAAAATGGCTATCAGTCTATTCATACCGTGGTATTTGGCCCCGAAGGCAAAACGGTAGAGATTCAAATTCGCACTAGCGATATGCACCAAGATGCCGAGTTGGGTGTTGCTGCGCATTGGATGTATAAAGAAGGCGCATTGCCAGGGCGAGGCTCAGGTTATGAGCAAAAAATTAGCTGGTTGCGTAAACTATTACAATGGCAAGAAGAAGTGGTTGATGGCAGCGACCTAGCGCAAGAGCTTAAAAACCAAGTGGTAGAAGACCGTGTATACGTATTTACCCCGCGCGGCGATATTTTTGATTTACCACTGGGAGCAACACCATTAGATTTTGCTTATTATATTCACTCTAATGTGGGGCATCGTTGTATTGGCGCTAAAGTATTTGGCAAAATAGTGCCATTTACCCATCAATTAAGCACCGGCGATCAGGTAGAAATTCTTACCCAAAAACAGCCAAACCCCAGCCGCGATTGGTTAAACCCGTCATTAGGCTATATAAAATCATCGCGTGCTAGAGCAAAAATACACCATTGGTTTAAACAGCTCGATCGCGACAAAAATCTTAGTGCCGGTAAAGAAATACTTGATAACGAACTGCAAAAGCTCGATTTAAATTATAGAGACTTAGCACCCGCTATTAAGCGTTTTAACTTTAAAGAGCTCGACGATTTAATGGTCGCCATTGGCGCAGGCGATATTCGCCTTAATCAAATGCTTAACTTTGTTACCGATCGCCCCGAAGACGAGCCGGTAATACGCTTTAAAACCCCAACAAAAGTAACCGGCGATAATAACGGTATTGTGGTTGACGGCGTAGGCAGTTTAATGAGTCATGTTGCTAAATGTTGTCGTCCGGTTCCGGGGGATGAAATTATTGGCTATATAACGCAAGGGCGCGGTATTGGTGTACATCGTGATGATTGCGACTCGTTTGATAATTTAAAAACTCAGCACCCAGAGCGGGTTATTTCTGTAAGCTGGTCAGACGATATTCATAACTCCTATGCGCTAAGTATTAGAATAGAAGCCAGCGATCGCTCAGGTTTAATTCGTGACATAAGTGTAGTGTTAGCCAACGAAAAAGTGAATGTGCTAAATATGAATGTAAATACCGTTGATGATAATCAAATTGCTATATTTACTATGCAAATAGAGGTACACGATCTGTCGGGTACTAATAGAGTGCTTTCTAAGTTACACCAAATTGAAGGTGTACACAGTGCAAAGCGAGGGCAATAAATATGGCAGATAACGCCGCGCTTGCGCAACTACTAAATATAATGAAAACGCTAAGAGATCCTGAGCTTGGTTGCCCCTGGGATCGTAAGCAAACTTTTAGCTCAATAGTGCCGCACACTATTGAGGAAGCGTTTGAAGTGGCCGATTGCATTGAATCGGGCAATTTAGGTGAGCTTAAAAATGAACTTGGCGATTTACTCTTTCAAATTGTGTTTTATGCTCAACTTGCAAATGAGCAAAAACTATTTGATTTTAACGATATAGTGACACAATTAAACGCTAAACTTACGCGCCGCCATCCTCATGTGTTCGACAAGCAAACAGCGCTAAGCGATGATGAGCTTGCAGCGCAGTGGCAAGCAATTAAGGCACAAGAGCGCAGCGCTAAAACTGCAAGCGCTACATCTTCGCTGTGGCAAGATATTCCCGTTAATATGCCAAGCTTAAGCAAAGCTAAAAAAATTCAGCAGCGGGTAGCAGCTCTTGGTTTTGATTGGCCAAGTTACCATGGTGCATTGGATAAAGTGAGCGAAGAAGTAGACGAAGTAAAAGAAGCACTCGCTCACAATCCGTATTCAGATCATAGTGCAGAAGAGCTGGGCGATTTACTGTTTGCTACAGTAAACGTTGCGCGCCATATAAAGCGCGACCCAGAGCAATTACTGCGCAGCGCCAGCGACAAGTTTTCAACTCGCTTTGAAAAAGTCCAAGCTTATTTAAATGCCCAAGGTAAATGTTTAGAGTCTGCCACGCTTGATGAGATGGATGCAGCATGGGATGAGATCAAAAAAGTCAAATAGTTTGTAGTAAAATTATGGCTGTTTTTTGTGCTTACAATTTCTAATTTTAGCTGGATTGATTGGCTATGCTTTGGTACAATTTCTCCCCGTCCTGTTTATATTCCAAAATCACTTGTTTGGGTATTATATTCCTTTTAATTCCTGATATTCTAGGGTTCGCATGAGTACAAAATTTATCTTCGTTACCGGCGGGGTTGTTTCTTCGTTGGGTAAAGGTATTGCAGCAGCATCATTGGCAGCTATTTTAGAGGCCCGTGGCTTAAATGTTACTATCTTAAAGCTGGATCCTTACATCAACGTTGATCCAGGCACAATGAGCCCAATTCAACATGGTGAAGTATACGTTACAGAAGACGGCGCAGAGACCGATCTAGACTTAGGTCACTATGAGCGCTTTATTCGCACCAAGATGACAAGTCGCAATAATTTTACACAAGGTCGTGTATACAAAGATGTATTACATCGTGAGCGACGTGGCGAGTACCTTGGAGCAACAATTCAGGTAATTCCACATATTACCAACGATATTAAGCAACGTGTTTATTCTGGCGCTGAAGGTTATGATATAGCACTTGTTGAAATTGGCGGTACAGTGGGTGACATAGAGTCACAACCATTTTTAGAAGCAATTCGTCAAATGGGTACAGAAATAGGCCGTGAGCGTGCGTTATTTATTCACTTAACGCTAGTACCATTTTTAGGCCCTGCAGGCGAAGTGAAAACTAAGCCAACGCAGCACTCGGTTAAAGAACTACGTTCAATTGGTATTCAACCAGATATTCTTATTTGTCGCTCAGATCGTAAGCTGCCAAGTAACGAACGTGCAAAAATTGCATTGTTTACCAACGTAGAAGAAAAAGCGGTTATATCACTACCAGATGTAGACAGTATTTATAAAATTCCTGCGCTATTAAAGTCGCAAGATTTAGATTACTTTGTATGTCGTCGTTTTCATTTAGATGTCCCTGAAGCTGACCTTGTTGAATGGGAACAAGTACTTTATCAAGAGTCTAACCCTACAGGTGAAGTAACTATTGGTATGGTAGGTAAATACATTGAATTACCAGATGCGTATAAATCTGTAAACGAAGCATTGAAACATGCCGGTCTGAAAAATCGTTTAACGGTAAATATTCAATACATTGACTCACAAGACTTAGAAACCAAAGGCGTTGATTCGTTAGCTCATCTAGATGCTATTTTAGTGCCTGGTGGTTTTGGTGGTCGTGGCGTTGAAGGTAAAATATTAGCGGCTAAATACGCGCGTGAAAACAAAGTGCCTTACTTAGGTATTTGTTTAGGTATGCAAGTGGCGTTAATTGAATACGCTCGTAACGTAGCCGGCCTTGTTGATGCAAACTCAACTGAATTTAACGCACAATCTGCAAGCCCTGTAGTTGGCTTAATTACCGAATGGCTAGATGCTGAAGGTAAAGTAGAGCAGCGTGATGAAAAATCAGACTTAGGTGGCACTATGCGTTTAGGCGCACAAAAATGTCATTTAACACCGGGTTCTAAAGTGCATGCAGTATACGGTAGCGATGAAATAGTAGAACGTCATCGTCATCGCTACGAAGTTAATAATAACTTTGTAGAGCAGCTAGAAAAAGCAGGTTTAAGCTTTACTGGTTTATCAGAAGATAAAAAACTAGTAGAAATTATTGAAAACAAAGATCACCCTTGGTTTATTGCAGCGCAATTCCACCCGGAATTCACTTCAACACCACGCGATGGTCACCCGCTATTTGAAGGGTTTGTAGCTGCGGCTCACATCCACCAAAAAGCGTCTTCGTAATATTAATAGGCCGTGCATATTGCACGGCTTATTTGTTTTAAATGCCAACCAAATTAGTTTAAATTAAGTTGGCAGTAATTCACCATTTTGGGAATATAGAGGAATCAAGATGTCAGTAATCGTAAAAGTAATTGGTCGCGAAATTATGGATTCGCGTGGTAACCCAACTGTTGAAGCTGATGTACATTTAGCTGATGGTTCATGGGGCCGTGCTGCGGCGCCGTCTGGCGCATCTACAGGGACTCGCGAAGCATTAGAATTACGCGATGGTGATAAATCTCGTTATTTAGGTAAAGGCGTATTAAAAGCCGTTGGTTTTATTAATAATGAAATCGCAACCGCTTTAGCAGGCCAAAATGCACTTGAGCAAAGCACTGTTGATCAAGTAATGCTAGATTTAGATGGTACCGAAAACAAAGAAAAACTAGGTGCTAACGCAATCTTAGCAGTATCGCTAGCAACGGCTAAAGCTGCTGCACAATCTAAAAAAGTTGAGCTTTATGAACATATCGCTGACTTAAACGGTACTCCGGGTGTTTACTCTATGCCATTGCCAATGATGAACATTATCAACGGCGGCGAACATGCAGATAACTCTGTAGATATTCAAGAGTTTATGATCCAACCTATTGGCGCTAAAAACTTCCGTGAAGCTCTACGCATGGGCGCAGAAATATTTCACAGCCTAGCTAAAGTACTAAAAGCAGACGGTCACTCAACAGCGGTAGGTGACGAAGGTGGTTTTGCACCAAACCTTGCATCTAACGAAGCGGCACTAGCTGCAATTAAAGTAGCTGTTGCAAATGCAGGCTACGAGCTAGGTAAAGACATTACATTAGCGCTTGATTGTGCTGCCTCTGAGTTTTACGACAAAGAAGCAAATATTTACAATCTTAAAGGTGAAGGCAAAAAGTTCACCTCTGAAGAATTTAACTTCTTCTTACAAGATTTAACTCAGCAGTACCCAATCGTGTCTATCGAAGATGGCCTTGATGAGTCTGACTGGGATGGCTTTGCACACCAAACTAAACTAATGGGTGATAAAATCCAATTAGTGGGTGACGATTTATTTGTAACCAATACTAAGATTTTAAAACGTGGTATCGACAACGGTATTGCTAACTCAATCTTAATTAAGTTTAACCAAATTGGTTCTTTAACTGAGACATTAGCTGCAATTAAAATGGCTAAAGATGCTGGTTTTACAGTTGTTATTTCTCATCGCTCAGGCGAAACTGAAGATTCAACCATTGCAGATTTAGCAGTAGGTACAGCCGCAGGTCAAATTAAAACTGGTTCATTAAGCCGCTCTGATCGTGTTGCTAAGTACAACCAATTGCTTCGTATTGAAGAGCAATTAGGCGCTAAAGCACCGTACAACGGTTTAAAAGAAGTTAAAGGTCAGTAATTCTTTAATTAGAATATGATGTTTAAGCTTATAAATCCTCACTTTGGTGGGGATTTTTTTTGCCTAGGTAAAAAAAGTAAAACAGTAACCAGAAAATCAGAAGTGAGATAACTGTCAGTAACAGTTTAAATACGATTTTTAGGTGGGGTTTTCTATCTCTCTTTTTAGTTTAAATATGTTAAAAGTAGTGTGAAAAGACTTTAAGTGAATATATGCACAAAGAGGTTATGAGGCGCTACGCTTTAGAGAAGCTAAAAAGACTAAATAATGTGTCTTGTCACTGCTCATTTACTCTCATTTTTTCTCTTTGTGCAAAAATTTTAAATGATTTACTCACAACGGAGTTTTTCAAGTTAGTTGTCGCCTCAAGTTTAATTTTATGCCGCCCTAATTTACTTCTATTTGTACAAATTAAAGTTGAAACTGCTGTTTTAAAATTTCGCCGGTAAAGCTGGTTTTTAAATAAAAGCCACGGGGCAGGGTTTTAATAATTTTACCATTAGGGCCAATAGCATCGGTTACTATTTTACTGTGCGCGGCTTTAGGGCGAATTTGAATTGCGTCACCTAAATGCCCCGATATTTCATCAATACGCCCTAGCGCAATAAGCTCCATTTGTTCTTCCCAATCGCGTTGCAGTAAAGCGTCTTGCTCAGGTGTGGGTTGCCATAAAAAGCCGCTGCCTATGATCCTATCAAACGGGGCTATGTCGCGCTCGCTGAGTATAGGCAACCAAAGTACATGGTTTAGTTTTTTACGCACGCTGCTTACGTGCCAGGTCATGCCAGTAACGTTAATGAGTGGGGTTACCGACACAAAGGTGGTTTCTAGCGGCTTGCCTTTATAAGAAATTGGCAATGTTTTTAGCTCTATGCCTAAATCTTCAAAATCGGGCAGTGGTTTTGAGCCAGCAGTTGCGCCTAATACATATTCAATTAATTGCCCCGTCCAGCCTTTTTCACGGAGTAAATCGTCAGGCGTTTTAAAGTTATACTCATTGGCTAATTGGCCAAGGGTAAGCCCAGCAATATTATTAACACGCTGCATTAAGTCATTAATTGAATGTGGTTTTATAGGTCGCATACTGTTTATTTAAGTTGAATAAATACCATCGCCATGATAGCAAATCAGTCCAGCCGTGGATATCTTTGCCTTTGAGTGTTTTTTGTGCACCTTGGGTTTGGTGCAATTTTACACACTTTAATAAACAGTTAAATAAATATAAGCCCATGAATTATAATGAAATTTAAAAATAAACTGTTCAGTTTTCATTAAGTGACACTAAGGTTGTTTGAATGAGTACACATATATAAACATGTTTATCCACAGAATCTGTGGAGAAATCCAGTTTTGCGATCTTATATTGTGGATTTGTTTGCTAAATGAGCGTGTTTTACAAAAGTTATGCACAAGCTGTGAGTAACCACAGTAAATATTCCAATATTGTTTGCCGTAAAGCAGGTAATGTGGAACAATCATTAAAAATCGACTTACAAATGAGGCACTAAGGTGATTGATGCCGAAGGTTTTCGTGCCAATGTCGGAATTGTAATTTGCAATAACCAAGGACAAGTGTTTTGGGCTAGACGTTATGGTCAACATTCTTGGCAATTTCCCCAAGGCGGTGTTGACGATGGTGAAACGCCAGAACAAACCATGTACCGCGAATTACACGAAGAAGTAGGCTTGCGACCAGAAGATGTAGAGATAGTCGCAAGTTCTAAACATTGGTTACGCTATAAGTTACCCAAACGATTAATACGCCGTGACTCAAGTCCGGTATGTATTGGGCAAAAACAAAAATGGTTTTTACTAAAACTACGCTGTAAAGATGAGGACGTAAATTTACTTAAAACCCATCATCCTGAATTTGATGATTGGCGCTGGGTAAGTTATTGGTATCCGGTAAGGCAGGTGGTGTCGTTTAAACGCGATGTTTATCGGCGTGTAATGAAAGAGTTTGCTCCTTTTGCTATGCCTTTTAATAAACGCGAACAGCAAAAAGATCATTGGCGAAATAAAAGGTAGTTAGTTTAGTAAATTAAAGGAGCAGGACATGCTGGCAACACTTAGGTCTATTGCAGAGTCGGTTTCGCAACAAGCGAATTTAGACAGTGCTTTAGCGTGCTTTGTGACAATGGTTAAAGAAGCCATGCAAACCCAGTGCTGCTCTATTTATTTTGCTGACTACAGCCAAGATAACTTTGTACTTATGGCCACCGAAGGGTTAAACCCCGATGCGGTGGGTAAGTTTAGAATTGGCTTTACCGAAGGCCTAGTAGGGCTGGTGGCACAGCGCGAGGAGGCAATTAATATTGCCTTTGCCAAATCTCATCCCCGCTTTAAGCTCTCCCCAGAAGTAAACGAAGAAGGCTATAACGCATTTTTGTCTGTGCCTGTGGTGCATCAAAAAAAAGTACTGGGCGTTATTGTAGTACAACAAAAAATGGCGCGTGTATTTAGCCAAGATGAAGAATCGTTTTTAATTACTTTGTCGGCGCAACTTGCCTCACAATTAGCGCATGCTGAAATAAAAGAAGTATTGCGTCAAGATGAGTCTTCTCATCAAACCTCGGTATTAAAAGGGGTGTCGAGTGCTCCGGGTATTAGTATTGGCCATGCATTTGTAGTTATTCCTAAAGTTAACTTTAAATCAATTGAGCTTGAAAAAGAAAGCGATGTAAATGAGCAACGACGCTTATTTACCCAAGCCGTAGCGGCAACCCGAAAAGAATTTAATACACTATCAATGACACTAAGTGATTCTATTCCGCATGAGGCTTTGGCTGTTTTTGATGTTTATCAGCAATTACTCGATGCTAAAAGCTTAGGTCATAACGTTGAGATGGAGTTGCAACAAGGTTGGTGTGCAAAAAGCGCCTTAAAAATAGTAATTGAGCGTTTAATCGCTCAGTTTAATGCCATGCAAGACCCATACATAAAAGAGCGCGCGGTTGATGTTAAAGACATTGGCCTGCGAGTGTTGCACCACCTTGTTAATACCGAATTCGCAATAAAAGATTATCCACCCAATACCATACTTATAGCGCATACACTTACTCCAGCCATGCTGGCTGAGGTGCCTAACGATCGCCTAGTGGGGGTGGTGAGCATAAATGGCTCGGCAAACAGTCATGCGTCAATATTAACCCGTGCTATGGGCGTGCCTGCTATTTGGGGCATCGAAGATATTCCATTACTGCAATTAAATAGTAAACCAATGATTTTGGATGCGTTTTCGGGGCGGTTATATATTTCCCCATCGCAAATGCTAATTGATGAATACACAGAATTACAACACCAAGACAACTTACTTAATAATCGTTTTTTAGCCGAGCAAAACTTTACAGCGGTCACCCTTGATGGTGAACACATAAGTTTACTACTCAATGCGGGGCTGGAGTTAAACACGCAGCAAAACAGTGCCCATATTTGTGACGGCGTTGGCTTGTACCGCACCGAAGCCTGGTTTATGCAAAAAGGGCAGTTTCCATCGCAATCAGAGCAAGAAACCTGGTACCGAGAAGTGCTTAATAGTTATTACCCTAATCCGGTAGTAATGCGAACGTTGGATATTGGTGGCGATAAAGTTCTCGATTATTTTAATATTACCGAAGAAAATCCCTTTTTAGGTTGGCGCGGTATTCGCATTAGTTTAGATCACCCTGAGCTATTTTTAGATCAGCTCAAAGCCATGCTTAAAGCAAATATAGGCTTAGGTAATTTAAAAATAATGCTGCCGATGATAAGTGGTACAGAAGAAGTAGACGAATCATTAGCTCTTTTTGAGCAAGCGTATTTTGAGCTTAACGAGCAATACCCAGAGCAAACAATTGAACGACCCGATATAGGTATTATGCTTGAAGTACCGTCGAGTGTATTTATGCTGGCAGACTGGTCTAAAAAAGTCGATTTTTGCTCAGTGGGCAGTAACGATTTAACGCAATACCTGCTCGCTGTAGACAGATCAAACGCGCGGGTTGCAGAACTGTTTAACCCGTATCACCCTGCAGTGCTCAGAGTGTTAAATAATGTGGCTCGTGAGTGCCAGCAATACGAGCTACCGTTTAGTTTATGCGGCGAGCTTGGCGGCGATCCTGAAGGCGCAATATTACTTATTGCCATGGGGTATCGTCGTTTAAGTATGAACTTATCATCATTAAATAAAGTTAAATGGGTGCTTAGGCGCTTACATGTCAGCGAAATGGAAGCATTACTTAAAGAGTGCTTAGCGCAATCGTCGGCTAAGCAAGTATTACGTTTAACTCGCAGCTTTATGATAGAGCATGAATTAGGCAACTTATTTTACACCCCAAAATAAATTCTCGTGTTAACTGTAATCAGAATCCATTAAGATACGCGCATAATAAAAGGTATATGGGATAACTATGTATGATCTAGGATTATTGGTTGCAAGTTGCGCGCTACTAGGCTGTGTTGTCGGATTTTTAGCCGGATTACTCGGAATTGGTGGTGGCTTAATTATTGTTCCCGTATTAAGTGCCTTATTACTCGCTTTTAATGTAACGGCTGTTGAAAACGTATTAGTTATTGCCATTGCAACATCGCTTGCTTCTATTTTGTTTACCTCTACATCTTCAGCGCTGGCTCATCATAAAAATGATAACGTGCCTTGGGTTATTGCACCTTGGGTTATGTCGGGCGTAGCTGTTGGCGCGCTAATTAGTGGCTTTGCTGCAAGCTTAATACCCGAGCAAATATTACGCACAGTATTTGCTGTAAGCGTGGTATTTATTGCTTTAAGAATGGTGTTATCAGCTCGCAATAAACCTTTGTCAGAAAAACCTTTACCGTCGGGTCCTATTCTAGGCAGCTTATGCGCCATTATGGGGGCACTATCTGGATTAATAGGTATAGGTGGTGGCGCACTAATAGTGCCTTTACTGCATTATTTTTCGGTTGATATTAAAAAGGCCATAGGCTGCGCTGCAGCATGCGGAATTGTTATCGCCTTTTTTGGCTCTATTGGTTATATCAGTGCCGGATGGCAGGTTACCGATTTAGAACACGGTTTTGCAGGGTTTGTATACTTACCCGCATTATTTGGGATTGTAATTACCTCGTGGTTTATAGCGCCTATTGGCGCTAAAGCAACCCACTATTTACCGGTTAATACAATAAAGAAAGTTTTCGCGGTGTTACTTGTTATCATCGCAATTAAAATGGTTTTTAGCTAAAGGTTTATTTTTATGGCACTGGAATTTCCTGTAATCGATCCGATCATATTTTCTGTCGGGCCACTGAGTGTACGTTGGTACGGATTAATGTATTTAATAGGTTTTGCATTTGCAATGTGGTTTGCAAATCGCCAAGCGGCAAAACCAAATTCAGGTTGGACTAAAGACCAAGTAGGCGACTTCCTATTTTACGGCATGCTAGGGGTAATTCTTGGTGGGCGTATTGGTTATGTATTATTTTATCAATTTAGCTATTTTATAGAAAACCCCCTATATTTGTTCAGGATAGATCAAGGTGGAATGTCGTTTCATGGTGGCACCTTAGGAGTGATAACCGCGGTTGTTATTTTTGCTTGGACACGTAAAAAGTCAATACTGCAAGTAGGCGACTTTGTTGCACCGCTTGTACCGGTAGGTTTATTAGCTGGACGTATAGGTAACTTTATAAATGGTGAGCTTTGGGGTCGAGTAAGCGATGTACCATGGGCTATGGTATTTCCAACCGGCGGGCCGTTAGCACGCCATCCATCGCAGCTATACGAAGCATTTTTTGAAGGCTTAGTATTATTTTTAATTTTACAGTGGTTTATTAAAAAGCCTCGCCCTGCTGGTAGTGTAGCGGGTGTATTTTTACTAGGTTACGGCACATTTAGATTTTGTATTGAGTACTTTCGCCAACCAGATGCACAGCTGGGTTTATTTGCCGACTTTATCTCGATGGGGCAAATACTCTCGCTGCCTATGATAGTAGGCGGGTTAGGCTTATTAATTTGGGCTTATAAGCAAGCACCACAAAAAACAGCGGTAAAGGGTTAGAATAAATACCATGAAACAATATTTACAATTATGTCAGCGTATTGTTGATGAAGGCCAGTGGGTAGAAAACAAACGTACGGGCACACGCTGTTTAACCGTGATCAACGCCGATTTAGAGTACGATGTGGCGAATAATCAGTTTCCTATGATCACCACACGTAAAAGCTATTACAAAGCAGCTATTGCCGAATTACTCGGTTACTTGCGTGGCTACGATAGCGCGGCACAGTTTCGCGAAATAGGCTGTAAAACCTGGGATGCAAACGCAAACGAAAATAGCGCTTGGCTTAATAATCTGCACCGTAAAGGTGAGGACGACATGGGGCGTGTTTATGGCGTACAAGGGCGTGCTTGGCAGCGCCCAGATGGCTCAACGCTAGACCAACTAGCAAAAGTAATTAATAACTTAAAAAATGGTATAGACGATCGCGGTGAAATAATTAGTTTTTACAACCCAGGCGAATTTGAGCTTGGCTGTTTACGCCCGTGCATGCACACGCACACGTTTTCATTATTAGGTGACACACTTTATTTAACGTCAATTCAGCGTAGCTGCGACGTACCGCTAGGGCTTAATTTTAATCAAATTCAGTGTTTTGTATTACTGGCATTAGTGGCGCAAATTACTGGGCATAAAGCGGGTAAGGCGTATCATAAAATTACCAACGCGCATATTTATGAAAACCAGCTTGAGCTAATGCGCGATGTGCAGTTAAAACGCGAGCCATTTGCATCGCCGCAGTTAAAAATTAATCCAAACATTAAATCACTAAACGATATAGAAACCTGGGTAACACGCGATGACTTTGAAGTGACAGGTTATGAGTGTCACGAAGCTATTCAATACCCATTTTCGGTATAACAAAACAGATTAAGGAAAACACCATGAAAGCAGTGATCCCCGTAGCGGGCCTCGGAACACGCATGTTACCAGCCACCAAAGCAATTCCAAAAGAAATGCTGCCGGTTGTTGACCGTCCACTAATTCAGTACGTAGTTAACGAAGCCGTTGCCGCAGGTATTAAAGAAATAGTACTGGTAACGCATTCAAGTAAAAACTCAATCGAAAACCACTTCGACACCAGTTTTGAGCTTGAAGCCACACTAGAAAAACGAGTAAAACGACAGCTACTTGCCGAAATACAGTCTATTTGTCCTAAAGATGTAACCATTATTCAAGTACGCCAAGGCGAGGCCAAAGGCCTAGGGCATGCAATTAACTGTGCAGCGCCAATTATAGGTAACGAACCATTTGTGGTTATTTTACCCGATGTAATAATTGATGATATGGAAAGTGATCTTAGTAAAGATAACTTGGCCGAAATGATCAGCCGCTTTGAGCAAACTCAACATAGCCAAATAATGGTAGAGCCAGTTCCAATGGCTGAAGTTGATCAATTTGGTGTTGTTGACTTAGGCAGTGTTGAGCTAAAACAAGGCGAAAGTTCGCCAATTCATAACATGGTAGAAAAGCCACCAGTTAATGAAGCACCATCAAACCTTGCAGTAGTAGGGCGCTATGTATTAAGTAAAAATATTTGGCCATTACTCGCTAAAACCCCGCAAGGAGCTGGTAACGAAATTCAGCTTACTGACGCTATTGCCATGCTAATGCAGCACGAAACTGTTGATGCATACGCAATTAAAGGGCGCAGCCACGATTGTGGTAGTAAAATTGGTTATCTTAAAGCAACTATTGAGTTTGCACTGCGTCGTGAAGAATTTGCTGACGAGTTAAAAACGTTTATTAAAACATTAATTTAACATACCTACTTTTTATAAAAGTAACTAAAAGACGCCTATATGGCGTCTTTTTTGTTTTATAGTCGTTAATATCGTAGTCTTTGGCGATAAAAACATTATAACTGCAGACACGCTGCAAAATATAATGTAACATTTGTGTTAATTACTGTTTGATTTGTTGACTACTAAGCTAAAAAGTACATTAATTGCTTCAGTAATCATTGATATAAAATAAACTCAGTTATATATCCAAGCACAATTAATAAAGTTAAACGCTTACTTATAAGAATGTTTAACTGAAATGTAAGTGTACTTACACTACTTTCAGGGCAGCGAATGCATGTTTAAATATAAAAAAAATAATACTTTAATATTGAGTTTGCTTATACTCTTGTTTAGCACTGCTTGTGCAACTGCGCCCAACAAAACGCTATTAGCAGAGCCAATAAACGACTCGCCTGAATATGTGTCTATTACTGCATTAGAGCTGGCGCAATTAAAAGATGCTGCAATGCAATGGCAGCAAGCCCGCTCTGGGATTGAACGACTTTTAAAGCTAGAAAAAGATATTACCTATTTGGTAAACCATATAGATATTATAAATAGCAAAGCAATTGCGCAGTCTAATCAAAAAAATCACAACCAATATAATCGCCCCACGCGCAAACAACGCTACTCAAGTAAAGCTCAGCAAGCAATTAAACCAGCTTATAATACAAAGCCAACGGTAAAATTAAACACCCCAAAGCACGTTTTTGCATTGCAAGTTGCGTCGCTCGATTCCGAAAAAGACTTAGTTAAAGCATGGCAAGAACTCAATGAGCAAGCTGCGCCGTTATTTAGAGATAAAATTCGCACCAATGTTGAAACAGCAAATGTTAATAATAAAACCTACTATCGATTAAAGTTAGGCGTGTATCAAAACTTTAAAAATGCCCAAGCCGATTGCAACGTGTTTAAACTTTATAAACTCGACTGCATAGTAAGTAACTACACAGATAAACCGGTAAAGCTGTAGTTATACCAACTAGCTTTAAATATAAAGTTGCTTATGCTTTATTTATCAATAGAATATGCAGCTTACCTAAGCTGCTTTTTATAAATTAATTATAAAAAAATAAACAAAAAAGGTTAATAATCCTAATGCTTTTAAAATGGAACTTTAAGCGCATTACACTAATACTAGGATTGTCATTAGTTATAAGTGCATGCAATACAACTAAGCAAAATGAAAGCGCAGAACCGCTTGTAAAACAAGGCGCAGTAAATGCGCCGCAAAGTATACTTATTAAAAAAGCAGATTTAGTTTTACTACAAGACTCTGCAAAACAGTGGAAAAATGCTCAAACTAATGTTGACAAAATAAGCCAGCTAGAACACAAATTAACGCAGCTAACAGCCACTCTTATGCAACAAATAGAGCAGTCAGAACCCCCCTTAAGCGAACCTAAAGAAACAATATTTAATTTAAATACTCGGTTAGATAAACCCCCAGCATTATTTTCTATACAAGTCGGTGCTTTTAAAAATGAGCCCGCACTTCATAGCGCATTAGCGCAATTAAAGTTAAAAGCCCCAAACATAATACATACTGAAACAGTCGTTAATATCGAGCCTGTAGTAGCTAACAAAGTTACTTTGTATCGATTAAAGCTAGGCTCTTATAAAAGTAAAGCTGCAGCACAAAGCGATTGTAAAACCTTAATACAGCAGCAAGTAGCTTGTTTTGTGGGCAATTACACCCAAAAAATTTAGCGAAGTATGTTTTAGGTATTTAAAGCTGATTAGTTATAACGTTGAAACTCAATTTACCTGTGTGCTAACACATACCTATAAGTCGAGCTAAAATTAATACAGCAGTTAAAACCCAGCAATGCAGTTTGTAAGTTCAATGCTAATTTAATAGCCAAGTAAAAATTTAAAAGGCAAATAATATGACGCGGATTCAAATCTGAAGTGCATAACGTTTAGGCGGCTTTAGCCGCCAAGTGATCCTGCATCAATTTTGCAGGCGTTTCAAATCCAAGTGTCTTCCTCGGACGATTATTAAGTTGCTCAAGTACTGGTATAACTTGCGCTGGTGTTACCGCCTTAAAATCTGTGCTCTTCGGCCAATACTGACGTAGTAATCCATTCGTGTTTTCATTCAATCCGCGCTCCCATGAGTGATAAGGGTGAGCAAAATAAACAGGAACACTTAAAGCGTCTGTGATTTGCTCGTGATAAGCGAACTCTTTTCCATTGTCAGCCGTGATGCTATGAAGCGCTGACCTATATGGCCTTAATAGTTCTATCGTCGCCGTAGTGACGGCTTCCGCTGTTTTTCCTGCCACCTGAGTTGATACAGTGAATTGGGTGACCCGCTCTACAATGGTAACAAGGGCGCCTCGATGACCTTTACCTATGACGGTATCTATTTCCCAATCTCCGATACGGCCTTTCTCATCAACTATTTGTGGACGTTCTTCAATGCTAACGCGATTTTTTATTTGCCCTCGGTTTGTTTTACAATGACTGCGCTTGTGATATTTCTTACCGTGTCGGCGCAGATGTAGGTATAACTCACCACCTGCTTTTTTATCTTCCCAGATATACAGATAAATGCATTCATGGCTGACAGACCGTTCACTTTCTTTGCGTAACCATCCCGTTATTTGTTCAGGACTCCACTTCTCATTAAGCTTCTGGGTAATTAAAGCTATCATTTCAGGTGTCATCTTAAGCGGTTTTCTTACACTTCTTCGACGAAACAAAGCCCGCTCATGAGCTTGTTTGTGTCTGTAACCTCGCTTACCTGTATTTCTAGAAAGCTCTCTTGAAATCGTAGATTGCGATAAATTAGTTAGCTCAGCAATACTTTGTTGCGTAAAACCGCTTTTCTTTAGAACGGCGATCTGGCATCTTTGCGCATAGGTCAGTTGTTTGTAATGTCTCATTGTAAAATCTCTTGCCGGAGAAAAAGCAGTTAGCTTATGAGCAACTGACCACTTTATCTAGCCAAAACAAGTTATGCACTTACAATTTGAATCTAGGTGATAAAACAACAGCTAATGAGATTGTTAAGTATTAGCCTAATTGTACTTTGTGGATGCAGTAGTAAAGTTAAAGAGGCTCAACACAATGTTACTACCACAAATAAGGTTAGTAATGAGGTTACTATTTCGGCAGAAGAATTAGCGCAATTAAGAGCATCATCTCAACAATGGCAACAAGCCAAAGCAGGCGTTAGACGTTTGCTTGTTATTGAACACGATTTAAAGTTACTTATTAGCCAATTAAATGAAGTAGCGCAACGAGAATCGACAACACAAAGTAATCTAAAGCAAGAGGGGAGCAACCTAAATCAAGACACTACAGCGTCAGAAGAGGCTGTTAATGTGCAAGCCAAAGCAACCGTACAACCTAAAGTAATACAGCCATTGTTTGCCCTGCAGGTCGCATCGGTTACCGATTGGATACGATTAACCCAAAGTTATAATGAAGTGAAATCTAAGGCTACAAAACTATTAGCAAGCCCATTTATTGCCAACGTAGAAACCGCAAAGGTTAAAGGGGTTACTTTTTATCGCTTAAAAATTGGCGCTTATAAACTTCAAAAAAATGCAACGGCAGATTGCGATATACTAAAGCAGCATCAAGTGGGTTGTATTGTTAGTAATTACACAGAACAACCATTAAAATTATAAATAGGCATAGTAATTGCTTTGTTATTGTCATGTTTTTTGAGGATGGCAACTATGCGCCTTTTATTACCGTTATTATTAGTAAACTTAGCAGCATGTAGCTTAACACCACAGCCTGAGCCAAGTGTGAGCACGCCTGCGCGTATAGCAACCATGGCACCTTATACGGTTAACGACTACGTAAATAACTTAACTTATCAGCTTAGTCACTTTAAAGGGCCTTTAAGCGGTAACTCTCGCATTGGGGTAAGCAGCTTTTATTACGCAAACGCGCTAGATTCAAAGCTTCCCAGCGGCCAAGCTGAAGGTTTAAGCCAGCAAATTCAAGAAAGCCTGCTAACACAATTCACTCAATTGGGATATAACACCGTTGAGTACCGTTTAAGTAATAATATAAATTTAGCATCTAACGCCGACAGCGCGCTTAGCAGAGATATAACTAAACTGCGCGAACGTCAGAATATTGACTTAATTATTACCGGCACAGTTACGCGCCAGCAACATGCTTACATTGTTAATGCCCGATTGGTTAATATTAATAATAAACACGTTTTATCAGCTGGCAGTACCGAAATCCCGATTAATGTAATGTGGGGCAGTGAAAAAGTTCAGCAACGCGATAATAACTTATATCGCAGCGAATACTAATTAGGAGCACAAAATGAAAAAGCTATTACTTACATTATGTTTGCCATTGGGCTTTGGGTGCTCACAAATGCTAACAGGCATGAACTCAGACACCACACAAAAAAATCAAAACAACTCAGTACAATTGGCTAATGGCGAGCGTGCAGTGGCAGCCCCAATGACCGACAATCAGGTATATCAGTCGGGGTTAGGGCAACATACTAATTATTCAAAATCGAGCACGCCATCACGTAAAAACATTAATCATTATGTGCGTGGCATAATGCAAAGCATGGTAGAAAACCTACAATATGTGAACGAAAAAACACCACTGGCCGTTTCAAGTTTTGTGTTTTTAGATGATGATTACAACGACGCAAGTTTGTTAGGAAATCAAATTGCCGAAAGTTTTATGCATGAACTACACAGCTTTGGCATACCTGTTATCGACTTTAAAACTACCGATTATATGCGCGTAACCCCAAGCGGCGACTTTGTATTTAGCCGCGACTACCTTGAGCTAAACCAAGATCAAAACTTTAACTATGTTTTAGCCGGTACTTTAGTAAGCCATCAAGGTGGTGTGCTTGTAAATGCACGTATTATTGGCTTAGCTAGTAAAGCCGTAGTAGGAACAGCGCAAGGCTTTATTCCTCAGTCAGTGGTTGATGCACTTAATAGTAGCTACAGAACCGATGGCATTATGCTTAAACAAGCCAGTAAATGAGCGAGGCAATAATGGGTTACAAATTAAATAGCGTTACCGCATTATTTATCCTGCTAGGATTGGCAGGGTGCTCTACTGCGGGTAATAATAAGCAGGTTAAAACTAATAATGCAGACACTCATTTTGATGTGAATGCTCGTTATGAGCATGCACAAGGGCTAAAAACGCAGAGCGAATACGACGCGTCGCGACAATTTACGCCGTTAAAACATCATAAAACCTTGGTTAATTATGTAGAGCAAATGGCGCTTGATTTAGTCGACACTCTAGAGTCTGTTAGTGAGCTTGATGAGAGCATAAATATAGCGGTGACAAGCATAGTCGATTTAGATGCCACCCTAAATAACAGCAACCAGCTGGGTAACCAAATATCAGAAACACTCATTCATCAACTACAAAAGTTTGGTTATGGGGTGGTTGATTTTAAAACGAGTGATGCAATAAACGTAAATCGCCGTGGCGACTTTGTTTTTTCACGAGACATAAAAAACCTTAGCAAAAAGCATATGGCAAGCCATGTACTCGGTGGTACGTTAATATACCGCGCTAATGGCGTTACAGTGAATACCCGAGTTATAAACGTAAATAATAAACAAGTCGTTGCCAGTAGCCGAAAATTTATACCAATATACGTTTTAAACAAAGAAGATATCTACTTATCAAGTAATTAAACACAGTTTGCACTTGATCCAAAAAAGACAATGCCGTTATAATTTTAGCCTCAGTTTAGGCCTCTTAGTTAAATGGATATAACGGCCCCCTCCTAAGGGGCAGTTGCAAGTTCGATTCTTGCAGGGGCTACCAGTAAAATCAATGAGTTATGGGGTTGGTGCTTTGAAGTTCAAACTTTATCTAGCACATATGTAGCTGTGCTAACTCAGGCATTCATTTTCAAAAAAAGATTATTAATACTTCTGTATTTTAAACATCTAATTCAATTTATCACTTCAGTCGAATAAATATTACAGCACTAAGTTAAAGCTAGGCCGTGATATAAAAAACTTTATTCAGGTTTTGTCGCGCTGGCGAGTCGTGTTAAACGTAACATGGGTGGTTAATTTTTACGTAGGTTGGCTTGATCAAAGCGAAACCCAACGAAAAATTATGTTATCAATTAATATCGCTGTTTTGCATTATCGATTGGCTGTCACTCGCTTTAAGTTGAGCATAAAAAAGCGAGTAAATAAATTTACTCGCTGATTATTTTTATTTAGCCTTGTAAGCCCTAAGCCCTAAGCCCTAAGCCCTAAGCCCTAAGCTTATGCCCCCGGGCCACATTCCATACAATGGTTAATAATGTCTGGGCCAAATTTAAGTTTGGCGTTTAAGTCGCGCAGCGCTGTGCGTAGCCCTTCTTCGATCACTGGGTGGTAATAAGGCATTTCTAACATTTGTGGTACGGTCATTTTGTTTTGTACCGCCCATGCTAGTAGGTGAGCTAAATGCTCGGCTTGTGGGCCGATAAATTCTGCACCTAAAAATAACCCTGTGCCTTGCTCGGCGTAAACACGCATGTGGCCTTTGTTTTTAAGCATGACGCGGCTGCGGCCTTGGTTTTCAAAGCTTACTTCGCCTATTTCAAAACAGTCGCAGCTGCCTAAGCGAGTGGTGATCTCTTTATAACTTTCGCCAACCATGGCTATTTGCGGGTCGCTAAATACGGCGGCAATTTTTGCTCTGCGTAATCCTGGTTGTACATCGGGGAAGCGTCCAGCATTTTGGCCAGCAATTAGACCTTGATCGGATGCTTCGTGTAATAGTGGCAGCATATTACTGGCGTCGCCTGCGATAAATATATTTGAATCGCCACATTGCATTGTTTTAGCATTAGCAACAGGTACGCCGCGCTCATCAAGTTCAATACCGGTGTTTTCTAAGCCGAGTTTATCTGTGTTTGGTACGCGCCCCGTTGCGGCAAGTACGTAGTCAAATTGCTCGGTGTGTTTAGCACCTTGTTTGTCGGTGTAAGTAAGCTGCGCTTTGTTGTTTACTTGCATCATGTCGGATACGTTTGAGTCGGTATCAACAAAAAATTCTTCGGCAAATACGGTGTTTGCGTAGTCTTTTACTACTGGGTCGGTAAGGGGGCCAATTGCACCACCAACACCAAATAATTTTACTTTAACGCCTAAACGGTGCAGTGCTTGGCCAATTTCAAGGCCGATAACACCTGGGCCAAATACGGCTACCGATTCTGGAAGGTCGTCCCAGTCAAATACGTCGTCGTTTATAATTAATTTGTCGCCAAAATTATTAAATACGCCAGGGTATGAAGGGCGTGAGCCGGTTGCTATAACAAAGCGTTTAGCAGTAATTACGGTGTGATCATCTATTTGTATGCGGTTTGCGTCTAAAAATTTAGCATAGCCACGAATTTTGTCATCGCTTGGAAGCTCATCTACAGCTTCTACTACAAATCCGGCAAAGCGGTCGCGTTCACTTTTAACGCGTGCCATCACTTCTTTACCATTAATACGTGGTGCAGAGCTGTGTACACCAAATGCAGGTGCCATTGTGATTGAGTGCGCAGCTTCAGCAGCTGCAATTAATAATTTACTCGGCATGCAACCAACTCGTGCGCAGGTAGTGCCGTAAGGGCCTGATTCGATCATAAGTACGTTATTTGTAAATTGTTTAGCATTACGATAAGCACTTAAACCCGCAGTACCCGCACCAATAACAACAACGTCGGTTTGCAATTCTTTCATTATTTTTTCCTTATAAAATAGGGGCAACCAGTGCCCCTATTTATATTTACTAATTGAGCAAAATTATTAATTAAGCAAAGTATTTTTCTAAATCGTCTGAGCCACCAATGTGCTTACCGCCAATAAATACTTGTGGAACGGTTTCACGGCCAGATACTGCTTTAAGGCTTGTTAGTGATGCGCCTGAGCCCATAACAATTTCTTCAAATGCAAAGCCTTTTTCTGTAAGAAGCGCTTTAGCTTTTGAACAGAACGGACAACCAGGTTTAGTAAATACAGTTACTGGCTCTGGTTTAGCTTGCTTAGGGTTGATGTAGTCAAGCATTGTATCTGCGTCAGATACTTCAAACGGGTCGCCTGGTAAATCTGGTTCGATGAACATTTTGTCGATCACGCCATCTTTTACAAGCATAGAGTATCTCCAGCTGCGCTTACCAAAACCTAGGTCATTTTTATCTACTAACATGCCCATGCCGTCAGTAAATTCGCCGTTACCGTCTGGTAGTAAAGTAATGTTTTGCGCTTCTTGATGCTCAGCCCATGCGTTCATTACAAAGGTGTCGTTTACCGATAAACATACAATTTCGTCAACGCCGTTTTGCTTAAGTACGCCAGCTAGTTCGTTGTAACGTGGTAAATGAGTAGACGAACACGTTGGTGTAAATGCACCCGGTAGTGAAAATACAACAACCGTTTTACCTTTAAAAATGTCGTCTGTTGTTACTGATTTCCATTCATCGTTTTGACGAGTTGCAAATGTAACGCTTGGGATTGTTTTGCCTTCAATATTGTTTAACATAATTTTTGTTCCTCTTGATTTGTTGATAGCCATTATGGCGGTGATTTAAATATAGTTCCAATCGTTTGTTTGTATTAAACTGATAGGTATAAGCTATCAGCCTGGTAATGAATATGAACTTAAAAGATTTAGAGTATGTAAAAGCCATAGCGCACTTTAAGCACTTTCGTAAAGCGGCCGATGCGTGCTTTGTAAGCCAGCCTACCTTAAGTGGCCAAGTAAAAAAACTTGAACAGGAGCTAGGTGTTACTTTATTTGACCGCTCTACTAAGCAGGTAACATTAACCGCTAAAGGCGAGCGTTTATTAACACAAATTAATGTTATTTTAGAACAAACACAAATACTTAAAGAGCTTGCTGCTACGTCAAACGAGCCGCTACAGGGTAAGTTAACTATTGGTATTATTCCAACCATTGCGCCTTATTTACTGCCGGTATTACTCACTTCAATGAAAGAGGCGTTTATTAATAGTCGCTTTTCGTTTATTGAAATGCAAACCGCTACAATTTTAGAAGCGCTAGATAACGGTGAGCTCGACTTTGCAATTTTGGCTGATGTACCCGAGCTCAAAAAGTACCATAGCGTTAATTTATACAAAGAAGATTTTTTAGTGGCTGTATCACACGATAATTCATTAGCTCAGCAAAAAAAAGTAGCGCTGCGCGAATTACAAGGATGCAGCCTATTAATGTTAAGTGATGGCCATTGCTTTAAAGATCAAGCCCAACAGTTTTGTTTTTCGGCAGGAGTTAATGTGTCGAGCCAGTATCAGGGTAATAGTTTAGAAACATTACTGGCGCTGGTGGCTATGGATGACGGGGTTACATTTGTGCCTAAATTGGCTTGTACTGAGCGCGTAGGGGTTAATTATTTAGCTATTTATCCTAATCAGCAGCGCAATATAGTATTTGCATGTAGAAAGCATTACCCGCATTTATCGGGGGTTGAACAATTGGGTGAATGGTTGTCGGCTCACCCTAATTTAAAGGCTAAATTAACTAAATCGTTGAATTAAAGGTTTTGGCTAACTATTTCGACTATATCGTTAATTTGCACGCCCGGAAGTGGTGCATTATTAATGCTTACCGCAATGGCACTTTGTTGATATAACTGCTCAACACGAATGCTATTAAGGGTAATTACTTTATGCGGCATAGTATTGCCTAAAGCGTCTGTTAGGTAATTGTGGTGTGCTATGCTAAGTAGTTGACCTTTTTTAAGACCATGTGCTTTACCTAAGTTAATCACTATGTTGCCCTGATCAAGGTGCATAATTTTTCCTTGAGTAGGCAAGCAGGCCATAGCTGATTGTAAATCGTAACTTAGCGTTTGGTTTATATCGTTTATGCTTTGCCCATAGGGTGATTGCCAAAACATACTACTGTTAACATCAACAATAGCGGTTTTTTCAAATGGCCAAATAGCTTGGTTTTTATAGCTATTTTGCCAAAGCTGTTCATAAGTAGTGCCATCAAAAAGGGTAAACTCTATTTGGTAACTACGTTGATAGCTTTCGTCTTGCCAAAAGGCATAGTCGCTATTGAGCTTATCGCTAGTTGATAGGTTGGTTATTTGGCTTAATAAAACGTACTGCGCGTTACTACGCGAGGAAATATCTTCTAGTTGCGCATTAGAGTAGTCGTGTTGCTGCGAAAAATACTTATCGACCTTTATTGCGTTATTGTAATAAGCGATTGGTACAGCGCTCATTTTTGACTTTTGCAATGCGGTATAAATATTTTTGCTAACCGCTTTATCTATGTCAAATATTTGACCCATGCGGGCTTGTTCACGATGATTAAGCTGGCTTTGGGTAACGGCCACAAACTTTTTAAAACTACTTTGTGGGCATTGCTCTGTTTGCGCAAAAATATCTAAGCGTAGTGTAATAGCTAGCTGATTATTATGACGTTCTTCGCTCACAAGTTCTATTTTTTGAATTTCGCCATGGCTGCTTATTTTAAGCTGATCTTGCATTAGCACGCCGTCTACTAAGGTTTGCACCGAGCTTACCCGCGCACCAGAGAACACTAACGCTTGTGTAATGGCATCTTTAATTGCTGCAGATTTAGCTGCGCCTACATCGCTACTTTTAACTTGTGCATGGCCGGTCGATTCATACCACTGCGCTGCAGTAAAAGGCGAAAACGTTAATAAAGCAGTTGCGCTTAATCCTGCAAATACCGATGATAAAAACGAATTCATACATTTACTCCAGTTAAATTTTAGCTATTAGCATAAGTTACACAGCAAGGAGCGTACCAATATTATTTGTGAGTAAACACCACTTAAGTGTCAATGGCATTAAACCTGCATAAGTATCGTATAATTATTTAATTTGTTTTTTAGGGCTAGGTACTATGCGAGTAATGCCATTACTTATCACGTTAGGATGCATAACCTTAAGCGGTTGTAGCAATATGTTTGATAAGCACGTTGAATACAAATATGTAGAGCCAAACAATTATCCGGTATTAAAAGCCGTGGGTTATGCACCTATTAGCCTGCAGTCGGGTGTTAATAAGTCGCAAAAGCAGTTAATGGCTATTAAAGCTTCTAAGCTAGAAGCGTATCGAGAGCTTGCAGAGCAAGTGTATGGGCAACAAATTACCGCAGGTACTACAGTTGCAGGTTCAATAGCACAAGACGATTACCTACAAAGCAAAGTGCAGGGCATTATTAAAGGCGCACAAGTTATAAAAGCCTACGCGGTAGACGACACCTATATAACTGAGCTTGAACTAAATATGAAGCGCGTGCACGACCTGTACATAGGCGAAATTAAACCCCGAGAAGTTAAAAAAGTAACTTATTACTAGGGTCTGTTGACCTTTGCGGATTAAAATTTGTTCAAGCTAGGGGCGATTTAATCGCGGCGCGAGATTTGTAACCTAGTGGGCTAAGTAAAAACCGAGCAAAGCTTCCGCGTCCTGCTCACGCCCCTTACCTACATCCATGTAGGCAACAAAGAGTCAATCGCTCCTAGGCAGAACCCTTCGGGCAGCGCATGTTTGGCATTAATGCTGCGTTATCGCCTATTTATGGGGAATAACCACACCACATAGGCTCTGCCTTGCCTTAATACCAAACACACTGCTGCAAATTTAACCTTGAAAGATCAACAGACCCTAGTCCCCCTAAAAACGTTAGTAACTCTAAAAACAAAAAAGCCTTAGCTGATCAACAGTTAAGGCTTTTTTATTATGTAAGAAGTTGTTTTTTAATTAAGCTTTTAAATTACGTACCAAATTATTATCGGTGTTTATTACACTACCGGCTTGGTCGTAGGTCATAGAAGAGGGGGCACCAATTAAAATATCTTTTAATTGTTTAACGCTTAATTGTGCTTGATGCGCTGCGTGGGCATTTACTTCATTTTGCTTTTGGCATTGCTCAAGCTTGCTGCGTATTAGTTTAATTAAATCGGTGATCTCGGTTGTTTGCTCATCGTTATTGGCAATCAACTTGTTGAGCTCTTTATCGAGGTTGCTTAGCGTGGTTAAAAAAGACATTTTTTGTTGGGCAATTTCTTTTAAACCTTCACCACGGCGCGAGGCAATAGATGTTAGCTCGTCATTTAATAAAATATTAAGTGATTCTAAGCAATTGTGTTGCTCATTTAGTTTAATGGTAATTAAACTATTGTGATCAGCCATAAACGTTAAACTCAAATTCAGCTAGGTTTTTTGCAAGTTTTTCGCTGTCTATTTGGTATTTACCCTCAGTGATTGCTTTTTTAAGCTCTGCCACTTTATCGGTATCAAAACCAGGAGACTGCTGCGCTTTATCTTGCAGGGTTTTTAGCTGTTTAGCTTGCGGGGTTAAGCTTACAGAGTCGCTGGCAGCTTTAGGCGCCGAAGACTGTGCAGCTTGCGTATTTGCATTATCTCTTTGTATATCAACTTTTTGCTGCTTAGTGTTAGTTAACACATTTGCTTGTTGATTACCTTTATTAACTTGACCGACCATAATAATAAACCTGTATATTACCCAACTAATGCCAAGTTATCGGCATATACATAAGATACTTTAGTATAAATTTAAATTATATATTAACTTGTACAGACTCTACACCATCTACGCGAGCATTTAAAACTTTACCGGTTTTTTTGTTTTTTACTTTAACTTGCTCGCCAAGGCTACCATCTTCAAGTGCAATACCGGTTGTTTTAACTTTTAAGCCCTTAATATTAGCATTAATATTTACAGCATCGCCTTTGCACACCATGCATATTTGGCTCAATAAAAGTGGCATTCCGCTGCGTATATTTCGTTTACTTCGGCTGCCTATTAATAATGCTGGGTTATCTAAATATTGTACTCTGATAAAGTGAGTTGAGCGCATTTCAATACTTAAATGCGCCGCAGTTATTACTTCGCCGCGAGCTAAATTTACATTAGCAACTACAACAGGAGCCGTTTCGGTTACTCTTACGTGTACATACTGGGCCCAGTTGTTAGTGTCGTTACATTTTATTTGTAATGTTACTTGGCGATTAAAAGGCGGATCGCTGGGGAGTAATAACTCAGGCTCTGATTCGCAACTGCGATCGGGAGTGCGGGGGTCGAGCGGTAACGCACTAAGCTGTATTTTATTTTCATCAAGGTTGTTAATTTGCGCAGCAACATGAGTTATAGCCATTTGTTGTAATATGTCTTTGCTAAATACTTTAGCCTCTAAAGGCAAAGTTAAACAGAGGCTAGTAAGAACATAAAAAACACTGTATCTTCTGATTTTTTTTAACAAACTCATAATGTTTCGGCTATGCTTATAGGTTAAAACAGGGTATAAATATTTAGCGTCAAAAAGTAGACGCTCCCGTTGTATTATGTGACTTTATAGATTCAAAGCAATTATCGTTCCGTATAGTTTGTTTTTTAGGAGATTTGAATGGCAGGTATTTTAGACTCAGTAAACCAACGAACCCAGTTGGTGGGGCAAAACCGCTTAGAGCTACTACTATTTAAACTCAGAGGGCGTCAGCGTTTTGGGATTAATGTGTTTAAAGTGAGAGAGGTACTGCAATGTCCTCCTCTTACCAATATGCCAAAATCAAATGCTTACATTCGTGGTGTTGCCCATATTCGCGGCCAAACTATTTCGGTTATTGACCTTTCTATGGCTGTGGGTGGGCGTCCAATTGAAAATATTAAAGACAGTTTTATAATTATTGCTGAATATAATCGTACCGTTCAAGGTTTTTTAGTTGGCGGTGTAGAGCGTATTGTAAATATGAACTGGGAAAAAATAATGCCGCCACCGCCAGGTGCAGGCCGGTATTCTTACTTAACTGCTGTAACTGAAATAGAAAACGAATTAGTTGAAATTTTAGATGTAGAAAAAATATTAAACGAAATTTGCCCAGTTAATACCGAAGTAAGTGCCGATGTTGCGGCTACACAAGGTGACATTAAAAAAGATTTAGGCGAGCGAATTGTTTTTATTGCCGATGACTCAGCAGTAGCACGAAACCAAGTTAAGCGAGCATTAGAGCCACTTGGCGTTCAAACTGAGCTTGCCAAAAATGGTAAAGAAGCACTTAAGCGATTAAAAGAAATAGCCGAACATGACTGCGTAAACGATATTACAGAACGTGTAGGGTTACTTATTTCGGATGTAGAAATGCCTGAAATGGATGGCTATACATTAACCGCCGAAATAAAAGCGGATCCTAAATTGGCACCATTACATGTTATTTTACATACCTCGTTAAGTGGCGTGTTTAATCAGGCCATGGTTGAAAAAGTAGGTGCAGATGACTTTATTGCAAAATTTAATCCCGACGAACTCGCAACAGCAGTAAGAAAATGGGTTCATTGTGATTAATAAATATAGGTGTTATTGATTTGAATAGTAAAGATTTACAGCAAAGTGAATACGATCAATTTCGCTTATTTTTAGAACAACAGTGCGGTATTGTATTAGGCGAAAACAAACAATACTTGGTTAAAAGCCGTTTAGCGCCGTTAATGAAGCGATTTAATGTTGAGTCTTTGTCACAGCTAGTAAATAAAACCTTGGGTTTGCATGAGCGCCAATTACGCGCTGCAGTGGTTGATGCAATGACCACCAATGAAACCCTATGGTTTAGAGATCAATATCCGTTTGAGTTATTAAAAACTAAACTGTTTCCAGAGTTTAAAGGGCTTAACAGGCCATTAAAAATATGGTCTGCGGCAAGCTCTTCTGGTCAAGAACCATATTCAATTGCTATG
Source organism: Pseudoalteromonas nigrifaciens (assembly GCF_002221505.1). Taxonomy (NCBI): domain Bacteria; kingdom Pseudomonadati; phylum Pseudomonadota; class Gammaproteobacteria; order Alteromonadales; family Pseudoalteromonadaceae; genus Pseudoalteromonas; species Pseudoalteromonas nigrifaciens. Next base: position 862,306 of record NZ_CP011036.1, read on the forward strand.
TCGGTTGCTGAGTTTCAGACAAGTTCTCCTGGGGTTTTACGCATGGGAGCGCAAATAGTGGCTACCGATATATCAAATACTATGCTGGATATGTGTAAACACGCCGAGTATGACGCGTTAGCACTAGCAAGAGGGCTCTCGGCCGAACGCCGCAAAAAGTTTTTTAAAGACAGCGGCAATGGTATGGCTCAGGTTATCGACCCAATAAAAAAGCAGGTTAACTTTAGACACCTTAATTTACTCGACTCATACGCGCTTTTAGGCAAGTTTGATATTATATTTTGCCGCAATGTGTTGATTTACTTTGCACCAGAAGTAAAAGCAAAAATTATTGCTAAATTTTCTCAAGCACTTAATCCTAAAGGTTATTTACTTTTAGGTGCGTCGGAATCAATGAGCGGTTTAAGTAATGATTTTGATATGGTTAGATGTAATCCTGGTATTATTTACCAAAAGAAATAACTGCAAGTGTGAAGTGTGAGCAGTTTGCACATTTTAAGCATTATTTTAAACGACGCATTTAGCGTCGTTTTTCGTTTTAGCGATAAGCAAGTAATTAGCCAAGCTTTGTGTATTACCAAGCACTGTGTATAAGTTATAGCTTCGCACATCCCCTTATTTAAAGCGCATTGTGCCAATATGTTTAAGCGAACATACATATCCACAAAAAGGCTATGAAGTGCTGCACTTTAGAGAGGTAAAACCACTAGATTATGTGTTTAAATCACTGCTCAATTACCCTCATTGTTTTCTCTTTGTGCAAAATAATATTTAAATGCTTTATTCACAAAGAGGCTAAGAGGGCGCTGCGCTTTAGAGAAGAAAAAATAGATAAATTATCTGTTTAAATCACTGCTCATATACTCCCATTCGCATCCATTGTGCAAATGTGCTTTAGAGTTTTTAACTGCTGGCATTTTTATAATAACTTTATTGGCTCATATCAATTTACTTATTGCCTTAAAATCTCCCTAAAACCTGCACTTTAAATAGCTATATTTAATCAGCTTAGTAAATAACTTTAAACAAAAATTAGTTAAATGGCTTATTTCTTGCTTTGTTCAAGCTAAGTCAATTTTTTGGAGATGGTTATGGCTATCAGTTTTGATAAAGCGCTTGGTGTGCACCCGCACGCTATGTTGATCCGTTCGCAAAGAGCCGAAATGCTCGCTACCAATATCGCTAATGCTGATACGCCGGGCTATAAAGCAAAAGATATAGACTTTGCCTCTGCACTAAAAACGGCAAAGTCACACCAACAAGGCGGCAATAGTATGGTCAGAACCAACAGTAAACACATTGCCGGTGGTAGTAAAGAAGTAGGTGGTTCAGAAATGTTTCGTAATGCAAATCAACCAGATACAGGTGATGGCAACTCGGTTGATATACAGGTGGAACGAAACTTGTATGCACAGAATGCTATGGAGTATCAGGCCAGCTTGCAATTTTTAAGCGGCAGATTTAAAGGTCTGAAAAAAGCACTCGGTAGCCAAGGATAATAATTATGAGTTTATATAATGTTTTTGATATTGCTGGTTCTGGTATGAGCGCACAAAATGTGCGTTTAAACACCACCGCAAGTAATATTTCTAATGCGAATACTATTAGTTCTTCTCAGGATAAAACTTACCGAGCGCGACAACCTGTATTTGCTGCTGAGCTTACTAAAGCTTCAGCATCAGCAAGTAATCCACAGGGCTCCGCTGTTGGCGTTAAAGTATTAGGCATTGTTGAGAGCAACAAACCATTACAAATCGAATATAACCCAAACCATCCAAGTGCGGATGAAAATGGCTATATCTATAAACCCAACGTTAATGTTGTTGAGGAGATGGCAAACATGATTTCTGCCTCTCGTTCGTATCAAACAAATGTGCAAGTTGCCGATGCAGCAAAGCAAATGTTAAGTAAAACACTGCTGCTAGGCCAGCGGTAACAGAGGGTAGGTTATGAGTAACGATATTAGTACATCTTCATCCTATTTAGACTCTTTACGGTGGCAAGAAAAACAAGCAGCCAGTAAAGACAAGAGTGATGCGTTAACCCAAGAAGATTTTTTCTCATTACTAACGCAGCAACTGTCGTTTCAAGATCCGAGTAAACCGGCTGATAACGATCAGATGATTGCGCAAATGACTAGCTTTACTATGGCTGAGGGAATTTCAAATTTAAACTCTAACTTTGAAGCTTTAGCTGCATCAATGACATCAAATTCAGCACTGCAAGCATCTACATTAGTAGGCAAGCAGGCGCTTTTAGAGTCTGACACATTAGATTTAAATGAAGCAGGTGATGCACGAGGCTCAGTTGTTGCCGAAAAGCCAGTTGAAAGCTTAAAGCTTAGAATTGAAGATGAGTCTGGGCAGTTAGTTAGAACCATAGATTTAGGCTCGCAACCAGCTGGTGCAGTGCGTTTTGCATGGGATGGTAAAAACGAAGCGGGTGAGCGCCTACCTCCTGGCGAATATAAAATTAAAGCTGAGGGGAGTACTAATGGTGAGTTTTCGAGCCTGCCAATTGCTACCTTTAAAAATATTGAGAGTGTTAATATTAATGGTGCAAATGGCATCATTATTAACACTAAAGAAGGTGCGGTTAGGCTGACTGATGTTGCAGAAATCGCGTAAAAGATTCATTAGCCAGCGGGCTAAAAATTAAATAGTTTAGAGGTCAATTATGAGCTTCAATATTGCATTATCCGGCCTTGCTGCCGCACAAAAAGATTTAAACGTTACGGCAAATAATATAGCCAACGTAAATACTACGGGTTTTAAAGAGTCGCGCGCAGAATTTGCTGACGTGTATGCATCGTCGGTATTTAGTTCGGGTAAAACAAAAAATGGTGACGGCGTGCAAACGACTATGGTTGCACAACAATTTCATCAAGGATCATTACAGTTTACCAATAACTCGTTAGATTTAGCGATTACCGGTGAAGGTTACTTTGCAACCAGCCAAGACCTAGGCGCGCAAGATTTTACTTACACACGTGCCGGCGCATTTAAGTTAAACAAAGACAACTTTGTGGTAGATGCAAATGGCAGCTTTTTACAAGGCTTTCCGGTTGACCCTTCAACAGGCGATACTACATCAGTGAGTTTAAGCACTTCATCGGCTTTACAAATACCTGACTCGTCAGGATCGCCGCGTGCTACTTCAAGCGTGTATAGCTCGTTTAATTTAGACTCACGATCAATTGCACCTACAATTGCGTTTAACCCTACCGAAAGTGCAACTTATAATTCATCAACCTCAACAACCGTGTATGACTCACTCGGTGAGCCACATGTATTGCAGCTATTTTTTGTGAAAAGCGACCCTGCAGTACCCGGTAATGAAAATCAATGGAGCGTACATTCAACACTTGATGGTAAATCCTTTGGTGCCAATGGGGTTGAGCAAACAGTAGCTCCGTACACTCCTATGACTACTTTTCAGTTTGACTCAAGTGGCTTACCGCAAAGTACAGACGGCACGCCAAACGTAAGTAACACTTTTAATCCATTGTCTATTGCAGCTGGTGGCGGTGGTACAGCGGGGCTTTCTGATTTATTAACCAATGGCGCTACCTTCCCAGCGCCTGTTGAAATTAACTGGCGTGATGAAACCGGTACAGCTAATAAAATACCTACTCAATACGCAAGTCGCTTTGAAGTAAAAGCACTTGAGCAAGACGGTGCAACGGTTGGCCGTTTAGCGGGTATTGATATTGGCGCCGACGGTAAAGTTGTGGCTTCGTACAGTAATGGCGACTCAACATTTTTAGGCCAAGTGGCTATGGTGCGTTTTTCAAACTCGCAAGGTTTACAACAAGTGGGCAGCACAGGTTGGAAAGCGAGTATAGCGTCAGGCGAGCCTATTGCTGGTGAACCAGGCTCTGGCACATTAGGTAATATCAACTCATCAGCGCTTGAGCAGTCAAACGTAAACTTAACTAACGAACTAGTTGATTTGATTAGCGCACAGCGTAATTTCCAAGCAAACTCGCGAGCGCTGGAAGTTAACTCAACAATTCAGCAAAGTATTCTGCAAATTAGATAAAGCACAATTTATTAATTTGAATATTCAAGGCTGCTTAATTGCAGCCTTTTTTGTTTATAAGATCAGGTTTGAGGCGTCAGGTATCAACCTAGAACCTAGCCCCTAGAACCTCATCCCTATAATTTCTGCAGCTACCGGCGGTATACCACATTGCTTGGCGGTGCAGTTTTACTGCTGTATTTAACAATGGCGCATATATTGCATTTGTTCTTACAGAGATTTTTAAGTGAGTCGATGTTATGGATAAAATGGTCTACATTGCCGCGTCTGGCGCTAAGCAAAGCTTAATGGGGCTTGCCCTTAAAGCCAATAATTTGGCGAACGCAAACACTACAGGTTTTAAAGCCGACTTTGCCCAAGCTCGATCTATGCAAGCGTTTGGTGAAGGTTTGCCATCGCGGGTGTTTTCTATGGAAGAGCGCCCAGGTTCAAACATGACATCGGGTGGCATACAGCAAACCGGTCGCGAGCTCGACATTGCCATGAGCGATAACGCCTGGCTGAGTGTACAAGACGCCTCCGGCAACGAAGCTTATACAAAAGTAGGTACGCTTAATATTACCGCCGAAGGCATGTTAGTTACCAGCGGTGGTCGTCAAGTAATTGGCGAAGGCGGCCCTATTATTTTGCCAGTCCCGATTGAAAAAATAGAATTTAGTAAAGACGGTGCCATACAAGTACGCCCACAAGGCGCGCCGGCTAACTTTTTAGAAGAGGTTGATCGTTTAAAAGTGGTTGAGGCAAATAACTCAACACTTGAAAAAGGTAACGATGGTTTATTTAGACCAAAACCAAATCAAACGGTTGAAACCTCAGCTAACGTACAAGTGATAAGCGGCGCATTAGAAATGTCGAACGTTAATCCGGTACACGAAATGGTCGATATGATCAGCCATCAACGCCAATTTGAATTACAAGTAAAGCTAATGAAAACAGCAGAAGAAATAGATCAATCGCAAGATCAGCTGTTGCGCATAGTTTAACTTTAAAATGAGGACACGATTATGAATCCAGCATTGTGGATCAGTAAAACTGGGCTTGACGCCCAACAAACCGACATTTCGGTTATTTCAAATAACTTAGCCAACGCCAGTACGGTTGGTTATAAAAAAAGCCGCGCCGTTTTTGAAGATTTACTTTACCAAAACATTAATCAGCCAGGCGGTCGCTCATCGCAAGATACCGAAATGCCATCAGGTTTAATGCTAGGTGCTGGTGCTAAAGTGGTAGCTAACCAAAAAAACTTTTCGCAAGGTAATATGCTAACTACTGAAAATTCACTAGATTGGATGATTTCTGGTTCAGGCTTTTTTGAAGTATTGCAGCCAGATGGCAATATTGCTTATTCGCGCAACGGACAATTTACCACCGATGGCGACGGGCGAGTTGTAACCTCGGGTGCCGGTTATGTAGTTCAACCTGAAATGAACGTACCCGACGACGCGCAATCAATAACTGTATCGCAAGACGGTGAAGTGTCTGTACGTGTTGCAGGGCAGGCCGATAACGTGGTTATTGGACAAATTACCATTAGTGACTTTATTAATCCGTCGGGCCTTGAGCCTATAGGGCAAAACCTTTACACCGAAACTGCGGTAAGTGGCGCGCCGGTGCAGGGTAACCCTGGGGTTGATGGGCTAGGCACTATTATTCAAGGCTCACTAGAAACGTCAAACGTAAACGTAACCGAAGAGTTGGTAAACCTAATAGAAACCCAACGTGTTTACGAAATGAACTCAAAAGTAATTTCGGCAGTTGATGAAATGATGAGCTACATCAATCAGCAATTATAATATTTTAGAGGTTATTATGCGCAATATTATATTATTTGCAGCGGGTACTTTATTGTTAAGTGGCTGTGTGTCTACACAAAATAGTGATGTAGTACAAGACGATCCTTACTACGCACCCATGTACCCAGAACCCAATGTTGAACCGGCAGTTGCTAATGGCTCACTGTTTAATACGTATTTATCGAACGACTTATACGCTGATAAAAAAGCACTGCGTACCGGCGATATAATTACGGTTAAATTGCAAGAATCTACGCAAGCCTCTAAAGCGGCAAAAACAGAAACTGATAAACAGTCAGACGCAAAACTCGACCCCGTTATTGGTTTAGGCGGATTACCGGTAAATATTGGCGGCGACAGCATTCAATTTGGTATTGGCAGCGACGCGTCATTTAAAGGCGACTCAAAATCAAATCAGTCAAATAGTTTAGCCGGTGATATATCGGTAAATGTAATGCGTGTTTTACCTAATGGTAACTTAGTTATTCGCGGCGAAAAATGGCTAACGTTAAACTCAGGCGAAGAATTTATTCGTTTAGAGGGATTAGTAAGGCCAGAAGATGTAACTGCAGACAATACCGTACAGTCAAATAGAATTGCTAATGCACGAATTCAATATTCGGGCAAAGGGCAAACTCAAGAAGCACAAAGTGCCGGTTGGCTAACACGCTTTTTTAGTAGCTCACTTTTTCCTTTTTAGAGGACATTCATTATGAATGTATTTAAAGTTTTTTGTTTAATGGTGTTACTTGGCTGGCAACTTCCTGCCATGGCCGAGCGCATTAAAGATGTGTCTATGGTTGAGGGCGTACGCTCAAACCAATTAGTAGGCTATGGCCTAGTTGTTGGCTTACCTGGTACGGGCGAGCAAAGCCGATTTACCGAGCAAAGCTTTAAAGGCATGTTAAACAGCTTTGGCATTACGTTACCAGCAAGCTTAAAACCAAAAATTAAAAACGTGGCTGCGGTTGCAGTGCATGCAGAGCTACCGCCTTTTAGAAAGCCCGGGCAAACTATAGATATTACCGTATCATCTATTGGTAGTGCAGGTAGTTTACGCGGTGGTACTTTACTACAAACCTTTTTAAAAGGGGTCGACGGCAACGTATACGCTATTGGCCAAGGTAGTTTAATTGTAGGTGGTTTAGGCGCAGAGGGGCTTGATGGCAGTAAAGTCGTTATAAACACGCCAACAGTGGGGCGCATTCCAAATGGCGCAACCGTTGAGCGCGCAGTTAAAAGCCCATTTATGCAAAACGACTATATTACTTTTAACTTAAATCGCCCAGACTTTACTACCGCTAAGCGATTAGAAAAAACCATAAACGATTTAGTTGGCCCAAATAGCGCCCAAGCACTCGATGCAGCGTCTATTAGAGTTATTGCCCCAAGAGACGCCTCGCAGCGCGTGTCTTATTTATCAACGCTCGAAAACCTAGAGTTTACCCCAGCAGATACAGCGGCAAAAATTATCGTTAACTCGCGTACCGGTACTATTGTTATTGGTAAAAACGTAAAGCTACAACCTGCGGCTATTACCCATGGTGGCTTAACAGTAACTATTGCGGAGCAACAAAACGTATCGCAACCTAATGCTTTTAGTGATGGCGATACCGTTGTTACCCAGCAAAGTATTATAGATATAAAACAAGACGACTCACGGGCATTTGTATTTAACCCCGGAGTGAGCCTAGATGACCTAGTACGCGCTATAAACGAAGTAGGCGCCGCGCCTGGCGATTTAATGGCAATACTAGAAGCCCTAAAAGAAGCTGGCGCAATAAACGGCCAGCTAGTTGTAATTTAAAACAACGTAATGCTATCGGTGGTCAGTTTTAAAAGCTGGTAACCGATGGCATTTTGCTTAACACCTTCCCCTCTGGCTCAATTTTTGCATTGCTTTATACATTATTCATTATTGTGTCAAAAAGCTGATGGAAACAAATCATCTCGATAAGCAAAACTTTTTTGATTTAGGTAACTTAAACGCTTTGCGTAAAGATGCCCTAAACAGTGGCGACGCGTCTAGTGATGCCTCAAAAGCGGCTCTCAAAAAAGCAGCGGCACAATTTGAAGCCATATTTACGCAAATGTTGCTTAAAAGCATGCGCAAAGCCAGCGAAGCCTTCGAAGACAAAGAAAGCCCATTAAATTCAAGTAGCGTAAAGTTTTTTGAAGAAATGCACGATCAGCAACTTTCATCAGAGCTCTCGTCTAATGGTTCATTAGGGCTTGCCGACTTAATAGTGCAGCAACTTTCTCCTACGGCAAAAAATTACACCCCAGCTTCAGTACTCAGAACCAGTAACGATCTTTTAAGCGATCAGCGTGCTGGCATAGAGTTGCCGCAGCAACAGCGTAAAAAAGCCGTAACCGAGCCTGTAGATAAAAGCGCTATGAATACCGAAAAGCCAGAAGTAGCTAAGCCAAACTTTGAAACGGCCGAAGAGTTTGTAAGTTCAGTATGGGAACACGCTAAAACTGCAGCGCAAAAAATTGGTTTAAATCCTGCGGTAATGGTTGCACAAGCGGCACTTGAAACCGGTTGGGGTAAGCATATTATTAATAAAAGCGACGGTAACAGCTCAAATAACTTATTTAACATTAAGTCAGATAAAAGCTGGCAGGGTGAAAAAGCTAACAAAGTAACCTTAGAGTTTGAACAAGGCGCTGCAGTTAAAAAACAAGCCAGTTTTAGGGCTTACGACTCAATAAAAGACAGCGTGAACGACTTTGTTGATTTTTTAACTCAAAATCCACGCTATCAACAAGCATTACAAAATACCGCCAAACCGGCAGTGTTTTTAGACTCATTACAACAAGCCGGTTATGCAACAGACCCAAATTATGCGGATAAAATAAAGCGCGTACTTAACAGTAGCGAGCTTAAAAATATTGCAACAAACGTGATCCGCCAAGGAGTAAAGTAACATGTCGTTTAATTTATTAAACATTGCTAATTCAGGAATAAGAGCAAACACTGATCTGTTGCAAACAACCAGTAAAAATATTACTAATGTAAATACTGACGGCTATGTGCGCGAGCGTACAGAGCATGGCACCATGATCGGCAATCAAGTTGGCAAAGGTAATACTTACAGATTGCTTAATGAATTTGCACAAAAACAATTAAACCGAGACACCTCAAATAAAACGTTTTTTGATCAGTTTGTAAGTGAAGCAAACCGGGTCGATACGTTATTTTCGCAAGAAGCGAATAGCTTATCGACCGGTATTAACTCGCTATTTAATAACGTGCAAGAAGCGCTTAATCAGCCATCGTCAACGGTTGCACGTTCGTTAGTAATGACTAACGCCGACAGCTTAATAAGCCAAATGGATAGGTTGTCGGGAATAGTGCTGGATCAAAAAAATGTTGTAAATGAGCAGCTCGAAATATTCTCCGATGAAGCCAACACCTTAATTCAAAAAATAGGATCGTTAAACCAACAAATTGCTGGTGTTAATGGTACTAACAACGCATCTGCTGCAAGCGGCACATATAACGAGCGCGATAAAGCGATTCGCGATTTATCAGAGTTAATCGACATTGAAACGCTTGACGGCCCTAATGGTGAAAAGCTCGTTTTTATGGGCAGCGGTGAAGCGGTTGTAATGCAAAACGGCTCGTTTAACTTGTTTTCGATGCGCGGCGACCCCGATCCAAATTTTAAAGAACTGCGCTTAGATGTAAATGGCGGCAAAGCTGTGCCGCTTGAAGTTGATGCCAGTAAATTAAAAGGCAAAATAGGTGGTTTACTTGCCTTCAGAGACGATATTTTAGTACCTGCACAAAATCAAATAGGCCAAATGGGTTTAGCGTTGGCTGATGCATTTAATCAGCAAAATCACTTGGGAATGGATGCTAACGGTAAATTGGGTGGCGATATATTCAATATACCTACGGCAAAAGGGTTTGCCTATCAAGCTAATACCGGCGGTGCGGGTGTTAGTGCAACAGTAGAGCCCGGCAAAGGCAGTAATTTACCTGCCAGTGATTTTATTGTGACTTATACCGCAAATCCAAACGAAGTGAGTATTCAGCCAGTAGATAATAAAGGCGAGCCATTAGGCGCCGCTACAACAGCAACATTTGTAGGCGGTGAAATTAACTCGGCAAATAACCCAGGTGTTGATTTATTTGGTTTGCAGTTAACTATGGCTGGTGCAGGTAATGAAGGCGATAAATTTCAAATTAAGCTCAATTCAGAAGCCGCAGCAAATATTACCCTCGCCACTGGGCGCGGTGAAGACCTAGCGTTAGCATCGCCAATACGCACCGCCGATTACATAAATAACACCGGTAGCGGCGCTATTTCTGCTGGCAGTGTGAGTAGTGTTACCGCTGGTGGCTTTACAACTACCACTCCTCCTGCACTCGCTAATGGAGATATAACCATTGTTAAAGCAGCGGGTACAAATGATTACTTAATTAGCGATGGAAACGGCGCTAATGTGCCAATTACTATTGCACCACCAGGCAAAAATGTTTTGGCTGGCCTTGGTGCTCCTTATGACGGTTATGGTTTTGACTTTGATATTGAAGGCTCGCCAGCCACAGGCGATAGCTTTACGTTAGAGTTTAACAAAGGCGGCTTTGACGATAACCGCAATGGCTTAAAGTTAGCCGAGTTACAAAACGGTGACTTGGTGCGCCAAAATGTTGTTTCAAGCTCAGATGCCGATAACCATAAAACGTTTAACCAAGCGTATGCCGGATTAGTAACCGACATTGGCGTGGTAACAGGCCAAGCTAAAACAAACGGCGCAGCATTCGACGCACTCGCACAGCAGTCAGAGGCATGGTACGAGTCGTTATCTGGGGTAAACCTTGACGAAGAAGCGGCCAATTTACTGCGCTTTCAACAATCTTATGCGGCTTCAGCTCAGGTGCTTTCTGCTGCACGTTCTATTTTTGACACTTTACTTAGTGCCACGAGGTAATTATGCGTTTATCAAATAACTTAATGTATCAAAACAGCATTAATAAAATATTACAAAATCAAAATGGCGTAGCAAACGCACAAGAGCGAGTAAATACTAGGCAAAAGTATTTATCTACCTCAGAAGCGCCTGCCGACATATCGCAAGCTATGCTGTATACCAATAAAATACAAAGCAATGAGCAATATACAAAAAATATTAACCAGCTCAATGGCCGACTCAAAACCGAAGAAAGCGTACTGCAAGGTATTAACGAAAGTATTCAAGCGGCTAAAGATATTGCCTTAAAAGCAGGTAATGGCGCATACAGTAAAGACGACTTAAAGTCGTTAGCGTCGGAGCTAAGCGAAATACAAAAAACGTTAGCTAATTTAATGAACACCCGTTCAGAAGATGGTAAGTACATATTTTCAGGCTACCAAGACAACACGCAACCGTATCAGTTTGATGCTGCCAGCGGCACATACAATTACCAAGGCGATCAAGGTCAGCATAAAATTACTATTGCCGAAGGTGTGTCGATTAAATCTAGCGACAACGGCTACGACACCTTTGAAAAAACCAATGCACGGCTAAATGTGGCGTCAAATACCGGCAGTATTCCTACATTAACACCCCCAAATAACATTACAGCGGGTAGTGTGTATGTAGATAAACAAGGAGTGTTCGATCAGTTTCATAAAGAGCAATATAATGCTGATCCCACTGCCGCACCTTCGGCAAATACCTTTAATATAGTGGTTTCTGCGGGAACTAACCCAGGCGATCCGCAGCAATATGAAATTCAGCGCGCAGGTAACCCATTAAACCCACCTGTTACCGGGGCGGTACAAGCAGGCGAGCCAATTGAATTTGCGGGCATGAAAATTCAGCTAAGCGGCGCTGCACCTGGGCAGCTTGATTTTAGTCTCGAGCCACCTCATAAAGAAAACGTACTTAATACGCTACAAGGTTTAATTACAGGCTTAAATAATGGCACGCTTACGGGGGACGATTTTCAGCAAGCACTTAACGATGGTGTAACGCAGTTACAAAATGCCAGCGAACAAGTTGTGTTTACCCAAGCGAGTTTAGGTGGGCGGATGAATGTGCTAGAAAGAGTAACCGACTCTAACTCTGCGCTAGACATTCAAAACCAAAGTAATCGTTCAAGCCTGCTTGAAGTAGATATGGCTGCTGCAATTAGCGAACTCACTCAGCAAGAAACCGCACTCCAAGCGTCGCAAGCTACTTTCGGCCGCTTAGCCAAACTCTCGTTATTTGATTATATTTAAAGGTTAAGAGCAGGTTTTAGGTGTCAGGTATCAGGTTTTAGGCAAAAACAAGCCAAGCTAGGCGTTTTTGTTGATGGAGGCGCGGTTTTATACCGCGTTTTTTGGTTTTCGACTATCTGAAATTTACTGTTCTTTGTGCAAATGGGTTTAGTAAATTTATTTACAAAGAGGTTATGAGGGCGCTACGCTTTAGAGAAGAAAAAACACATAAATTATGTTTAAGTTACTGCTCATTTACTCTCATTGTTTGCTCTTTGTGCACAGTAATATTTAAATGCTTTATTCACAAAAAGGCTAAGAGGGCGCTGCGCTTTAGAGAAGAAAAACATATAAATTACCTGTTTAAGTTACTCCTCATTTACTCTCATTGTTTGCTCTTTGTGCGCAATAATATTTAAATGCTTTATTCACAAAAAGGCTAAGAGGGCGCTGCGCTTTAGAGAAGAAAAACACATAAATTATGTGTTTAAGTTACTCCTCATTTACTCTCATTGTTTTCTCTTTGTGCGCAATAATATTTAAATGCTTTATTCACAAAAAGGCTAAGAGGGCGCTGCGCTTTAGAGAGCCAAATACACTAAAGTAAAAACATGTTATACCCCGGTAATCGCCCCCCGAATATCCCCACTAAACCAAGCGGCAAAAAAATGTCACTATTTATTAACCTTCCATTATAAAGCTCACTTTTACTCTAAAACTCAGTTTAATATTTATATTTTACTTTAAAAACAATGCGTTGAATTTGTTAGGTGAGTTGGCACAAAACCTGCTTTGTTAACTGCATCTAATAGTGGTTCCTGCAAAAGCATTTTGAACCACATCCTGTTAAACACTCGGAGATGGTAAAATGGCATTAACAGTAAATACTAATGTGTCGTCACTAAACGCACAACGTAACTTAACAAAATCAGGCCAAGGTTTGGCTACTTCAATGGAGCGCTTATCATCAGGTATGCGTATTAATAGCGCTAAAGATGATGCGGCTGGTATGCAAATTGGAACGCGTTTAACCTCACAAATTAGTGGTTTAGCTGTAGCGCAGCGAAATGCTAACGATGGTATTTCTATGGCGCAAACCGCTGAAGGGGCAATGCAATCATCTACCGACATTTTACAGCGTATGCGTGACTTAGCACTGCAATCAGCAAATGGATCTAACTCAAAATCTGACCGTGAAGCCCTGCAAAAAGAAGTGTCTGCATTGCAGGCCGAGCTAACCCGCATTGCCGATACCACCACCTTTGGTGGACAAAAGTTATTAGATGGTGGTTACGGTACGCAGCAATTCCAAGTAGGTTCTGATAGTAATCAAACTATTGGAGTGACCTTGAACTCATCGGCAGCTAAAGATATTGGTCTAGAAGGCAAGGGAATGACTTTTTCTGCACTGGCTGGCTTTTCAGATATACGCAAAACACCTACAGCAATAACAACAGACGGACTAGCAGTTACTGTTGGTGGAAAAACGACAAATCTTGAAGTATCTACGGGTATGAGCGCTGCCAATCTAGCGGGTCAAATTAATGGCGTTGAGGGCGTGTTTGGTGTTGGTGCAACGACTCAGGTAGCTGTAGGTGACTTCACGACAAATACTACAGCTGGCGATAAGATTAATTTAAACGTAGCGGGCGTAGAAATATCTTACACAACTGGTGCTGGTAATGATAATGATGCGATTGTTGATGGTTTAAATACAGCTATAACAACAGCTACTGCAGATGCTCTTACTGCACAAGGTATAACAGCAAGTGTACAAAGCGACGGTACAGATAACATGTTAGTGTTTACGAACAGCACTGGTGAAAATGTTGCAGTAACCATGGAAATAGTAGGTGGGGCATCAGATGGAGCTGTAGGTAAGATTTCTTCTTGGACTACGGATGCAACCGGCGTTGCAGGTTCGGTAGCAGGAACGGCTGAAACTGTAACTGCTGCTATTTCTACTACTGCTAGTGTCTCTGCAGAAGTTACTGGGCGTTTAGATTATTCTTCAGCAATTCTTGATAGTAAATATGGCACAGTTTCTTTAGATGTTACAGCAGGAGCTATGGTAACTGGTGGTGGTGGTGCAGCAACATTATCAGCTGATACAAAAAAAACCAGCATTGCGGATTTAGATATTTCAACATCAGGTGGTTCTCAATCTGCCATTGATGTAATAGATGCGGCGTTACAGCAAATTGGTAATGAGCGTGCAGAGCTAGGTGCCATACAAAATCGCTTTAGCCAAACTATTAGCAATTTATCGAATATTCAAGAAAATGCGTCGGCATCACGTAGTCGTATTATGGATACAGATTACGCTACTGAAACGGCGCAAATGACGAAGAACCAAATATTGCAACAAGCGGGTACGTCAATACTTTCGCAAGCGAACCAAATACCACAAGCTGCAATTAGTTTACTAGGTGGTTAATTATTCGGTTTACTAGTAATTGTTTATATAAACGCACTTCAATTTGAAGTGCGTTTTTTATTTTTTAGATAATAAAAGCAACTAAAAATTTCACTCTCTATTCTGTCGCAAAAAATTTAAATTATTTTCATTAAATACAGCTAGTTACATTTTGTTTAATAAATAATCCAATTTATTTTTAAAATGTCTCTAAAGATAACTTACCTCCTGCCGTTAACTTAATCAGTACGGAGCTGAACATACATTTGTGGCAGCTCTTGGTTAAATTAAACAAGCAATATTACGAAAGTAATCAGGAGTTTTATCATGGCTATATCAGTAAATACAAATGTATCTTCACTAAACGCTCAGCGTAACCTTTCTAAATCTGGACAGGGTTTAGCTACTTCAATGGAACGCTTGTCATCAGGAATGCGTATTAACAGTGCTAAAGATGATGCGGCTGGTATGCAAATCGGAACGCGTTTAACGTCGCAAATTAGCGGTTTAGGTGTAGCGCAGCGTAACGCTAACGATGGTATTTCTATGGCACAAACCGCTGAAGGGGCTATGCAATCATCTACCGATATTCTACAGCGCATGCGTGACTTAGCACTGCAATCAGCAAACGGCTCTAACTCTACATCTGACCGTGAAGCACTGCAAAAAGAAGTAACCGCATTACAAACCGAACTAACCCGTATAGCCGATACCACCACCTTTGGTGGACAAAAGTTATTAGATGGTGGTTACGGTACGCAGCAATTCCAAGTAGGTTCTGATAGTAATCAAACTATTGGAGTGACCTTGAACTCATCGGCAGCTAAAGATATTGGTCTAGAAGGCAAGGGAATGACTTTTTCTGCACTGGCTGGCTTTTCAGATATACGCAAAACACCTACAGCAATAACAACAGACGGACTAGCAGTTACTGTTGGTGGAAAAACGACAAATCTTGAAGTATCTACGGGTATGAGCGCTGCCAATCTAGCGGGTCAAATTAATGGCGTTGAGGGCGTGTTTGGTGTTGGTGCAACGACTCAGGTAGCTGTAGGTGACTTCACGACAAATACTACAGCTGGCGATAAGATTAATTTAAACGTAGCGGGCGTAGAAATATCTTACACAACTGGTGCTGGTAATGATAATGATGCGATTGTTGATGGTTTAAATACAGCTATAACAACAGCTACTGCAGATGCTCTTACTGCACAAGGTATAACAGCAAGTGTACAAAGCGACGGTACAGATAACATGTTAGTGTTTACGAACAGCACTGGTGAAAATGTTGCAGTAACCATGGAAATAGTAGGTGGGGCATCAGATGGAGCTGTAGGTAAGATTTCTTCTTGGACTACGGATGCAACCGGCGTTGCAGGTTCGGTAGCAGGAACGGCTGAAACTGTAACTGCTGCTATTTCTACTACTGCTAGTGTCTCTGCAGAAGTTACTGGGCGTTTAGATTATTCTTCAGCAATTCTTGATAGTAAATATGGCACAGTTTCTTTAGATGTTACAGCAGGAGCTATGGTAACTGGTGGTGGTGGTGCAGCAACATTATCAGCTGATACAAAAAAAACCAGCATTGCGGATTTAGATATTTCAACATCAGGTGGTTCTCAATCTGCCATTGATGTAATAGATGCGGCGTTACAGCAAATTGGTAATGAGCGTGCAGAGCTAGGTGCCATACAAAATCGCTTTAGCCAAACTATTAGCAATTTATCGAATATTCAAGAAAATGCGTCGGCATCACGTAGTCGTATTATGGATACAGATTACGCTACTGAAACGGCGCAAATGACGAAGAACCAAATATTGCAACAAGCGGGTACGTCTATCTTGTCGCAAGCGAACCAGTTACCACAAGCAGCACTTAGCTTACTAGGTTAATAGCTAATTAGGTCAATAGTTCATTAGCTTATTAATAGCTAACTAATATTAAAAGTCAGTATTAGTAACTTAAAAAAGGAGATGGCTTTGTTCATCTCCTTTTGTCGTTTAACTTACTAAATTAAGCTAGTTTATAAATAGTGTATAATGTTTAAAACTATTTAGGAGGCGTTATGAATACAATTACCTCAGGCGCAGAAGTTTTAGTAACGGCAAGTAATGCTGGGCAAGCTAGCGAAAGTAAAGTAGGGCAAATAGCTACGGTACTAACGGCTAGTGCTATTGATGATGTTAAAAAAAGTGCTTCACAAGCGCAGCAGTATCAAAGTAATGCTGACACTGCTACGCAGCAGCAACAACCGCTAGAGCATGAACAGCTTGAAAAAGTGGCGCAGCAATTGCAGGATTTTATGGGCGAAATGAACCGTAGTTTGCAATTTCAGGTTGATGAAGATTCAGGCCGCGATGTAATTAAAGTGCTCGATAAGGCAACTGGCGATGTTATTAAACAATACCCTTCGGAAGAAGTGTTAAGTTTAGTATCAAAGTTGTCTGAAACTGCGGGTTTATTGATTGACCAAACGGTATAGCTATATAAGTATATAACTAAATAGCAGCTGCGTTTTTTAAGTTTTTTGTTTTTTATTTAATAGTGTAAAGGGGTATAAACATGGCTATTTCGTTTACTGGCTTAGGATCAGGCTTACAAGTATCTGAAATTGTAGGTGCATTGGTTAATGCCGAAAAAGCCCCATTTGAAGCGCGCTTAAATAGAAAAGAAGGTAGCTTAACTACCGATATATCGGCGGTGGGGGCATTAAAGGCCGCGCTTGAAAAGGTACAGCAGTCGATGACAGGACTAGGCGACGTTGATAACTATCAAAAACGTACTATATCGGGTAATGATAATTTTATATCGCTTAGCTCAGACAAAGACGCTCAACCAGGTGGTTACTCGGTAAAAGTAAATAATTTAGCCACTGAACATAAAATAATGTCGAGTGCTTTTGATGCCGCCAATCCTGTTGGCGCCGGCACCATGACGTTAAGCTCGGGCGATAATAGCTTTGATATTGCAGTGTCAAACACTGCAACGCTAAGCGAAGTGCGCGATGCAATAAACAACAGTAAAGATAATAAAAGTATAAACGCGACTATAATTACCGATGATACTGGCCAGCGCTTAGTGTTTTCGGCTCAAACCAGTGGTGTAGAAAACCAAATTAAAATTGCAGTGGCCGATGACGATGCTAACAACACCGATACCCTAGGCCTTTCGCGTTTAGCGTTTGACCCTGCACCAGCAGGAGTAAAAAATGTGAGCGAAGTAGTTGCCGCTGTTGATGCGTCAATAACTATTGACGGCACAGTAACGGTAACTAGTAGCACTAACGAATTTAAAAACGTGATTGATGGCGTGACTATTACCGCTAAAAAAGCACAGGGTGTTGACGACGACCTAAGTAAGCTAACCGTTAAAGAAAATAACAATAATATAAAAGCTGGCTTAAATGGGTTTATCGAAAGTTATAACGAGCTGTTAGAGCTAAGTAAAAACTTGGGTAAATCTGGCGAAGATGGTGCTGGCGTAATGGCGGGTGATTCTCTGCTACGTGGTGTTATGTCAAAGTTAAGGCAAGAAATTACCAACAGTGTTGACTTAGGCGGTGGTAACTCTTTATCGCTGTCGCAGTTAGGTGTTGAGGCCGACCGCTATGGTAAATTAAGCTTAGATAGCGAACGCTTAGACGAGCAAGTAAAAAATGATGTTGATTTAGTACAGCAGTTTTTTATTGACGAAAATAAAGAAGAAGGCGGCTTTGCCCAATCGTTTGATGATTTAATGAACTTTTATACTAAATCAGATGGCTTAATTCAAAACAGAATAGACAGTAAAAAGGAACAAATTAGTGGGATTGATGACCAGCGAGTATCGTTTGCACGTAAAATGGAGTCGTTAGAGTCGCGCCTTTATGCGCAGTACAACAGCATGGATTTATTGGTAGCAAGCTTAAATTCAACCAGTAGTTACCTTCAATCTCAGTTAGATAACATGCCTGGCGTAGTTAGAAAGTCTAAGTAATTAAGGGCTCAAGCTCTAGGGAGTATACTAGGCTTTAGGCTAATACAAACACTGAGCTTACCAAAGGGCAGTTGTTAGTTATATAAGTGCGGTTTTATTTAATAACAACAATACCGCACTTTTTGCGTTAAACAGATTAAAACAGTGCAAAAAGGCTTTAAGTGATTTACTCACAAAGAGGCTAAGAGGCGCTGCGCTTTAGAGAAGAAAAGGCACTAAATTACTTGTTTAACTCACTTCTCATTCCCCGCGTCCTCTCCTCGCTATGCATATTTGATTTAAGTAAATATATTCACAAAGAGGTTAAGAGGGCGCTGCGCTTTAGAGAAGAAAAAAGACACTCAATTATGTGTTTAACTCACTCCTCATTTACTCTCATTGTTTTTTCTTTGTGAAAAATGATCTTTAAATAACTTATTCACAAAGAGGATAAGAGCGCGCTGCGCTTTAGAGAAGAAAAAAGACACTCAATTATGTGTTTAATTTACTCCTCATTTACTCTCATTGTTTTCTCTTTGTGAAAAATGATCTTTAAATAATTTATTCACAAAAAGATATTAAGAGGCGCTGCGCTTTAGAGAAGAAAAGTATAAAACCATCGTTTAATTTACTTCTTATTATGCTAACTGTCTTTTTAAGTGCTTTTGTAAGCGCTGATCGCTTTGTCTGACTTTTTATGCTTTAACAAGGCTTTAAACGAGTCGTCTTTATGGATGTTAGCTTGAGTTAAAATAGCATTAATATGCGCTTGTGTTGTTATAAGCTCGTCACTACTTGGCTGCTCAGCGCTTTCGCACCAGCTTTTTAAACACGTATTTAATGCTTCAAGCTGTAAAGCTGCCGCGTCAGCATCGTTGTTATTTACCAGTGTTTCAAGCTCGCAGAGCAATTGTTTAATTTGCTCTGCTGGCTGTTGGTCAGTTATTAAAGGCATAATAAATTAAACTGCAGGAGAGCGTTCGCTAGCAGGAATATTATCCCACCCTTCTTTTATTTCTTTCACTATGCTAGAAACTTCCATAATTGCTGCTGTGTCGTTATTTAAGTTAGCTTTAGTTAGTGTACGCTGACAATAGTCGTATAGCGCGGCTAAATTATTTGAAATTCCTGAGCCTTGCTCAACGTCAAAATTAAGTGTGTCTTGTAATGCGCCAAAAAGTAAAATGCAGGCTGAAATGTTTTCGCCCTTTTTTTCAATTTCTTTGCGTTCAATAAAACCTTTGGTTGCAGCTAAGCGCCCAATAATGTTACTAAAAATTAGGTTTATTTGTTCGTAAGGTGTCATTTCGCTAATACTGCTTGCACGAACTTGACCGTATTTTTTAATTGATGCATGTGCCATGAGAAGATCCTAAATTTTGATAACTAAAAATATTAATACAATGCCAGCAATTATAATGCCAAGCATTTTATATATAGTTACTTATCGGCATTTAAAGCGGCAACTTAAGTAAATATTAGTGAATATTTTTATTATAAAGTTACTTTACATCTCTAATTTAAGTATTAAGCTTTGCGATTAACTTATTATGCGAATGTAGGGGTATTTACAACCTTAATACTTAATGGTTAATCCTTAAGTATTGTTGCTTTAATTAAAGTGTCTGTTTTTTGGCGTTAATGTCAAAAAGTCGCCACTAGTGCTTGCATACAATTTCAACTGGCTTACAATTTGATTAACAAAATAAATTAGTGAAATGAATGGCCCGCTAAATATGATCTTAATTTTAGATAATAATAACAATCGCTCGATAGGATTATATGCCTCACTTACTTTTATAGGTGAAGCGGTGCAATTACAAACGGAAGCCGACTTTGAGCAAGCGTGTAGTAAGTATCAAAGTAAAGAATGCATTGTAATTTTAGGTGCATTGCAGGCGCTCGATCACGAAAGTTTAATTAAACGCTACCCTACGTTTCCTTTTTTACTAATTGGCGAAACACTCAAGCCTTTACTGAGTATTGCTAATGTAGTGGGGTTAATTTGTGAGCCATTTAGCCACGAAATAACCACGCAACTATTACACGACTGCCAACAATATCAGCGCATGTTGCCTATTGAGCACAAACACAGTAAACCACACAATACTTTTGATGGCCTAGTAGGTGAAACATCTGCGGTTAAAGACCTGCGCTTTTTAATTGAGCAAGTAGCAAAAACCGATGCTAATGTACTTATTTTAGGTGAGTCGGGCACAGGTAAAGAGGTGGTGGCGCGTAACGTACATTTATTGTCTAAACGCCTTAAAGGGCCTTTTGTACCAGTTAACTGTGGTGCGATTCCGGGGGAGTTGCTCGAAAGTGAATTGTTTGGCCATGAAAAAGGCGCATTTACAGGGGCAATTTCTGCTCGTAAAGGGCGTTTTGAACTGGCGCAAGGCGGTACACTATTTTTAGATGAAATAGGCGATATGCCGCTGCAAATGCAAGTTAAGTTGCTGCGCGTATTGCAAGAGCGTAGTTATGAGCGAGTAGGCGGCACTAAAGCGATTCAGGCTGATGTACGCATTATTGCTGCAACCCATCGCAACCTCGAAACCATGATAGAGGAAAGTACGTTTCGTGAAGATTTATACTACCGATTAAACGTATTTCCTATTGAAAGCCCGTCGCTTACCCAGCGCGCCGATGACATACCGCTGCTATTAAAAGAGTTAATGCGCCGCGTTAATGAGCAAAGTGGCTCAACCGCTAAGTTTACAGAGCGCGCTGTCGAAAGTTTAAAAGAGCATAGTTGGCCGGGTAATATTCGCGAGCTTGCAAACTTAGTTGAGCGGATGGTGATAATGTTCCCGGAAAAAGTGGTAGATGTTCCTGATTTACCGGCTAAGTATCGTTATATTGAAGTTGAAGCCTATGAACCACAGTACCCAGAAGAGTTAATGGAGCGCGATGCTTTTAACGACATATTTAGCACTGACTTTAGCGACTATGACGATGAGCCAGAACACTCTACAGCAGCAGATTCAGGCTTGTTACCCAGCGAAGGGATTCAACTTAAAGAATACTTAGCTGAGCTAGAAATTAACTTAATTACTCAAGCATTAGAGCGCTTTGATTATGTAGTTGCTCGCGCCGCCGAAATACTCGGAGTACGCCGCACTACTTTGGTCGAAAAAATGAAAAAATATAACTTGTCGAGAGATTAAAAGCTAAGGGTAGCTATCAGGTTTTAGGTGTCAGGGTTCAGGCTTTAGGTAAAAAATAACCAAGCACAGCGTTTAGCTTTTGCTGCGTTAAGCTTGCTGACGCGCGCACTAATTACAGAGGCTTGATTAAAAGCCTGAAATCAGACTGTTTGCCTAGCCCCTAGCTTTTTAACTTCTTCTTTTCTAAAACATTTATTACTGTGATCGTTAACCATACCGCAGGCTTGCATATGGGCGTATACGGTTGTTGGCCCTAAAAACTTAAAACCACGCTTTTTTAAATCTTTAGCAAATGCGCTTGAGGTAGGGGTAATTGCTGGTGTGTCATCATCAGAGTTTAAATTATTTACTTGCGGCTTATTGCCAACAAACTGCCATTGATAGTTACTAAAGCTACCAAATTCTTGCTGAATTTTAATAAAGCATTTGGCGTTATTTACAGTAGCGGCAATTTTTAAGCGATTACGCACAATACCCGCATCAAGCATTAGTCGCTCAATATCTTGCTCGGTAAATGCTGCTACTTTGTGTACATCAAAGTCGGCAAAAGCATTTTTATAACCATTACGCTTTTTTAAAATAGTGTACCAACTCAATCCTGCTTGCGCCGACTCCAGCGTTAAAAATTCAAACAGTTTTTTATCGTCATACACAGGCACTCCCCATTCGTTATCGTGGTATGCAACGTAGTCGGGTTTGCTGGTGTCGAGCCATGAGCAACGGGTTTGCTTGGTCATTATAGTTCCTTAGTTGCGGTGCTTTTATTTGCGCGTCATTTTAATGTCGCGCATTTTTACTGTGTAACTCAATGATATACATGGTAATAAAAGGTGGTATAAATTGTGCATTTGAAACTGTATCTGCATCAATTAGAGATTTGATTATGGCACTTGCTAGTGTGTTAAAACCACAGTTTATTTCTGCAAATCAGTATAACCCATGTTTACTTCAAGAGGAGTATATAGGGGAGTTAAGTGATCTGCGTAAACAGGCTAGTTGGCTTTCGCATTTAGTAGATACTATGCCCGCAGGAGTAATTGTGCTTGATGGTAAAGGCATGATAGCGAAAGCGAATCAAATTGCGATTGATATGCTTGGCGAGCCGCTTGAAGGCGAAAAGTGGTTTAGTGTTATTCAGCGCTCTTTTCGGCCTCAGCAAGATGATGGCCACGAAGTGTCTTTAAAAGACGGGCGCTTAATAAAACTTGATATTACTGCACTTGCCCCAGAGCCTGGGCAACTTATTTTAATGACAGACTTGAGTGAAACCCGCCGCTTACAAAAGCGGGTTGCACATATGCAGCGTTTAAGTGCGCTGGGTAAAATGGTGGCATCTTTGGCGCACCAAGTACGTACGCCGCTGTCGGCGGCTATGCTTTATGCTGCTAATTTAGGTTCAAAACGCTTACCCGAAGCGTCGCGCGATAACTTTCAAACTAAATTAATGTCGCGCTTAAAAGATTTAGAAAACCAAGTAAACGACATGCTGCTATTTGCCAAAAGTGGCGATCAGCATGTGGTTGAGCAGGTGTCTATGCAGCAATTATTAAGCGAAGTAAAAACCGGTGCAGATGCCATGGTAACGCTTAATAACAGTGAGCTTGATGTAAGCTTACCTGAGCCCGACATTGCGATTTTAGGGAATAAAACCGCGCTTGCCAGTGCGATTCAAAACCTGATTCATAACAGTATTCAAATTATAGGCGCAGGGGCACAAGTGCAAGTAAGTGCAATGCGCGATTTGCAAACCCCAGATTTTGTACGCATTAGCGTGAGTGATAATGGCCCAGGTGTTGACCTACAGCAGGTAGATAAACTGTTTGAACCATTTTTTACCACTAGCAGCCAAGGCACAGGCTTAGGGTTGGCGGTTGTTAGCTCTGTTGCTAATGCGCACCAAGGGCGTATTGAGGTGACTAATAATGTACATGGCGGCGCTTGTTTTAACCTGTTATTGCCAATTAGCGCAGCATCTAAATTAGAGGAATCGTTATGAGTAATACTATTTTAGTTGTAGAGGACGACGCAGGGCTTCGCGAAGCATTAATAGATACCCTAGAAATGTCGGGTATTGAATGCGTTGCTGCCGATAGTGCAGAGCAGGCGATGTTACTACTTAAAAAAGAATCCTTTTCGTTAGTGGTGAGCGATGTGCAAATGGGCACTATGAGCGGCCTAGATTTACTGCGCAGTATTAAATTAAATTACCCCGATTTACCGGTATTAATGATGACCGCTTACGCAACTATTGACGATGCGGTAGAGGCAATGCGCTTAGGCGCGATTGATTATATGGCCAAACCATTTGCACCCGAGGTGCTATTAAATATGGTGAGCCGCTATTTGCCCGAAAAACCCAAAGAAACCGACGGCCCTATTGTTGCCGACCCAACGAGTATTCAATTGCTGGAGCTTGCAAGCAGGGTAGCTAAATCAGACGCCAGTGTTATGGTGCTGGGGCCAAGTGGCTCGGGCAAAGAAGTATTAGCGCGGTTTATTCATGATAAATCAGCGCGTGCTGCAAAGCCCTTTGTGGCTATTAACTGTGCGGCGATTCCTGAAAACATGCTAGAAGCAACATTATTTGGCTACGAAAAAGGCGCGTTTACTGGCGCGATTCAGGCATGCCCAGGTAAGTTTGAGCAAGCACAGGGCGGTACAATTTTACTTGATGAAATTACCGAAATGGATTTAGGCTTACAAGTTAAACTACTGCGTGTATTACAAGAGCGTGAAGTTGAACGCTTAGGTAGCCGTAAAACGATTACGCTGGATGTACGCATACTCGCAACCAGTAACCGCGATTTAAAACAAGCGGTAGCGAATAATCAGTTTAGGGAAGATTTATATTATCGCCTTAACGTTTTTCCGCTAATGTGGCGGCCATTGTGCGAGCGCCCTGGCGATATAATTGTGTTGGCGAAGCACTTAATTGAACGCCATTTAATAAAAGCTAAGCAGCCGCTGGCTATTTTAGATAAGCAAGCTGAGCAAAAGCTCCTTAGCCATACATGGCCAGGTAATGTGCGTGAGCTTGATAACGTAATTCAGCGTGCGCTTATACTGCGCAGTGACAACAGCATAAGTGAGCAAGCTATTTTTATTGAAAACTTAGCCCCAAGTAACTTTGTAGTAGAGCCAGCAATTAGTGAAAGTGCGTTAACTAGCGCCTATTACGATAGTAAAACAACAGCCATTATTAATGACGAAAAGTCGGGTGATGAAAAGCTTGATGAGCAAACACCGAATGAGCAAAAATCAGATTTACTCGCTCAAGATACAGGCAGTTATAAAGATGAGCTTAAAGATAAAGAGCATCGAATTATTTTAGAAACACTTGCGCGTTGCCAAGGCAAGCGTAAAGACGTAGCCGAAACTTTGGGTATTAGCCCGCGAACTTTACGTTATAAACTAGCGCAAATGCGCGACTTAGGTATTTCACTTCCTGCATAACCTACAAAAAAGCCCTAAATTCAACATCTTGAATTTAGGGCTGTCAAAACTCTGACTAAGTAAATAAACTCTAACACACTGTATTTAAAGGGTTAATTAAGTGGCACGCTTTGTGCATTCTTAACCTTAAGAGTTAACTGCATTGTTAGAGACAAATAATGAAAATTCAAAATAGCGCTGTATTTCAAGAAATGCAATCTATGGCCTTAGAAGCGGGCCGTAATAATCAAATTAATAAATTGCCTACACAAGCTCAGCCTACGTCTTCAGCACAATTTGGTGATATGCTCAGCAATGCGCTCAATACTGTGCATGAGTTACAGCAAGACACAGGTCAAAAAGTAAAAGCGGTTGAAATGGGCGACAGAAGTGTATCGCTTGCTGAGGCGATGATTGCTTCGCAGAAATCTTCTGTTGC
Organism: Pseudoalteromonas nigrifaciens; assembly: GCF_002221505.1. Classification (NCBI taxonomy): domain Bacteria; kingdom Pseudomonadati; phylum Pseudomonadota; class Gammaproteobacteria; order Alteromonadales; family Pseudoalteromonadaceae; genus Pseudoalteromonas; species Pseudoalteromonas nigrifaciens. The sequence goes on from NZ_CP011036.1 coordinate 887,749, forward strand.
ATTTGAGGCGACCGTACAAGTTCGTAATAAACTTGTTGAAGCCTATAAAGAAATCATGAATATGCCTGTTTAATTTAGGTAGTGGAGAATAATTGTGGCGCAATCTAATCAATCTACAGATCTTGCACTTGCTGATGGCGGTATTGAGCATGGTGATAGTGACGATCAACAAGAACAAAAGTCGGGCTATTTAAGTGCGCTAAGCGGTGTTGATGTATTGCGTCAAGTTACCCTTATTATTGCATTAACTATTTGTTTGGCGATTGCCATTTTTGTGATTATTTGGGCACGTCAGCCAGATATGCGCCCGTTAGGTAAAATGCCTACCGAGGAGCTAATTCAAACACTTGATTTTTTAGATGCGCAAAAAATAGATTATCAACTAGATGGCAATGTAGTGTCGGTTGATGAAAGCGAATACCAAAATATAAAATTACTAATGACTCGCGAAGGCTTGGATCAAGGTCCTACTTCTGGTTCAGACATAATAATGCAAGACATGGGCTTTGGTGTAAGCCAGCGCTTAGAGCGCGAGCGCCTAAAGCATGGCCGAGAGCAACAACTTGCCCGCACTATAGAAGAGCTAAATAACATCACTCGCGCCAAGGTGCTGTTAGCTATTCCAAAAGAAAACGTATTTGCCCGCAGAGAGAAAAAACCATCAGCAACTGTGGTGCTTACGCTTAAACGCGGACGCTCGCTTAACAGCGAAGAAGTAGACTCTGTGGTGGATATGATAGCCTCAGCAGTGCAAGGGCTTGAGCCTGCACGCGTAACGGTTACCGATCAAAATGGCCGTTTATTAAATTCGGGCTCACAAAGCTCACTTTCTGCGCGTTCTCGTAAAGAGTACGACCTAGAGCGTAAGCGCGAGCAAGAATACCTAGAAAAAATTGATAGCATTTTAATCCCTATTGTTGGTTTGAGTAATTACACTGCGCAAGTTGATTTGAGCATGGACTTTAGCTCATTAGAAGAAACGCAAAAACGTTATAACCCAGACCTACCAGCGGTAAGAAGCGAAACCACGTTTGAGGAAAACAACATAGGCGGCTTAGCTGTGGGTATTCCTGGCGCGTTAAGTAATCAGCCTCCGGTAAATTCAGATATTCCAGAAGTGGCAGGCCAAGGCGGCGCAGGAAGTGCTACTTCACCGAGCCGCACGCATAAAGAAGCCACGCGTAACTATGAGCTCGATACTACTATTTCGCATAAGCGCCAACAAAGCGGCACGATTCGCAGAATTAGCGTGTCGGTGGCAGTTGATTATTTGCCAACAGTGGGCGAAAACGGTGAAACCACCATGACCCCTCGCTCGGTTGAGGCACTGTCAAATATTCGACGTTTATTACAAGGTGGTGTTGGCTTTGATATACAGCGCGGCGATGCCCTAGAAGTAGTAACAGTTCCCTTTGTACGAGAAGCCGTAGATATGAGTTTTGAAGTACCTTTATGGGAACAAGACTGGTTTATGAAAATAGTACGCTTAGTACTGGCTGCATTGGTTATTATTGTGTTGATTATGGCTGTAGTTAAACCTATGCTAAAACGCTTAATTTACCCGGACAGCACGCTTGATGAGTACGATGAAGATGCACTTAGCTCAGGGGTTGATATTGGCGATAATAGCTTAGATATGCTAAATAAAGACTTTGATTCTGCTTCAGTTGGCTTCTCAAGCGATGGTACACTGCAGCTACCCGATTTACATGGTGACGAAGACTTACTTAAAGCCGTACGTGCCCTTGTAGCTAATGAACCAGAACTATCATCACAAGTAGTGAAAGCGTGGTTAACCGAAGATGACTGATCAAAACCAAAAACAACTCCCAGCAGCTTTCGATGTTGATAAGCTAGATGGCGTAGATAAAGCGGCCATACTGCTATTAAGTTTATCTGAAGAAGATGCAGCGCAAATACTCAAACACTTAGAGCCCAAACAGGTGCAAAAAGTGGGTATGGCGATGGCCGGTTTGCAGGATCTATCGCAAGCTAAAATAAGCGCAGTACATAATTTATTTATAGAGCAAATTCAAAGTTTTAGTACAATTGGTTTTCAATCAGAAGACTTTATTAAAAAAGCGCTTACTGCTGCATTAGGTGAAGATAAAGCCGCCAGCTTAATTGACCAAATAGTAATGGGATCGGGCGCTAAAGGGCTAGATTCGTTAAAGTGGATGGACTCGAAGCAAGTAGCTAACATTATTCGTAATGAGCATCCGCAAATTCAAACCATTGTATTATCTTATTTAGAGCCTGAGCAATCTGCCGAAATACTGGCGCAGTTTCCTGATAAAGTGCGCCTGGATTTAACCATGCGTATTGCTAACCTTGAAGAAGTGCAGCCAGCTGCCTTGCAAGAGCTTAACGAAATTATGGAAAAACAGTTTGCAGGCCAAGCGGGTGCGCAAGCTGCGAAAATGGGTGGCTTAAAAGCGGCTGCCGATATTATGAACTACCTAGATACCAACGTAGAAGGGCAGTTAATGGACTCTATTCGTGAGCATGACGAAGAAATGTCGCAACAAATTCAAGATCTTATGTTTGTGTTTGAAAACTTAATGGACGTAGACGACCGTGGTATTCAAGCAATTTTACGCGAAGTACAACAAGACGTACTAATGAAAGCGATTAAAGGCACAGACGATGCGCTTAAAGAAAAAATACTCGGTAATATGTCTAAACGTGCTGCCGAAATGCTTGCCGATGACTTAGAGGCAATGGCGCCGGTGCGTATTAGTGAAGTAGAAGCAGCGCAAAAAGAAATACTCTCTACGGCGCGTCGATTGTCTGACTCGGGCGAAATACAGCTTGGCGGCGGCGGCGGCGAGGAGTTTTTATAAACCATGACTAAATCGTCAATGCACAAAGGGCGTCCACTGCACGCAGATGAAGCCGATGAACTATTAAAGCACTGGGATGTTCCTGATGTAGCACCCGATGAAAAAAGCTTTGGTAATCGCTCTACTGCCTTTGGTACACCGCTTGCTGAGTTGTATCGAAAAGAAATGGCTGAAGAGTCGCTAATTGAAGAGCCGCAAGAACCTGAGTTACCTGCGCTTACTATGGCCGAACTTGAGCGCATTAGACAAGATGCGTTTGAAGAAGGTGTAAAACAAGGACACGAGCAAGGTTACATAGACGGTTTTGATAAAGGCGTTACCGAAGGTAAAGAAGCTGGCTACAAAGAAGGCTTAGAGCTGGGAAAAACCCAAGGCCAAGAAGATGTAAAACCACTAATAGAAGAGCAGTTAACTGGCCTACGTAGTATTTTAGAGGGGTTAACCGCGCCGCTAAGTAAAGTAGATGAGCAAGCTGAAAAACAATTAGTGCAATTAGCCGTTATGCTTGCAGAGGCCATTATTTATCAAGAAGTAAAAACCTCTCCTGATGTTATTTTACACACCCTTAAACACAGTATTGATGCGCTTAATACCGAGCAAGAAAAAGTACGCATTCATTTACACCCCGAAGATTTAGAGCTAATAAAGCAAAGTTATGGCGAGCAAACAGTGACAGATAATAACTGGCAGTTGATTGCAGAGCCAACGTTAGAGCGAGGCGGCTGCGAAGTTAAAACGGCGCAATCATCGCTTGATATGACACTTAAAACGCGTGTCAAAGAAACATTGGATAGTTTTTTGCATAGCAGTAGTATCTAACTATTTTATTGGTCTGTTATGTCTGCTTTAGATGTTTCATTAAGCGAACGCTTATCTCAATACAAACAGCATATTAAACCGCCAACACTTGCTGTAGCGGGTATTTTAACGCGAGTAGTTGGCCTTACCCTTGAGGCTAAAGGCTTACGTGCGCCTGTAGGTAGCCAATGTAAAATAGAAACTATGAACGGCTTTGTTGATGCCGAAATAGTTGGTTTTAACGACCAAACCTTATATTTAATGCCAAACGATCATATATCGGGGGTGCTCCCTGGTGCTCGGGTGATCCCCCAACTTAACGACACAGGTTTACCTGTAGGCATGAGTTTGCTGGGCCGCGTAGTTGATGGCTTAGGTCGTCCTCTTGATGGTTTAGGTAAAATTAATGCCGAGCACTATCTTAAGTTTGCCCAAAAACCGATAAACCCTCTTTCAAGACGACCCATAAGCCAGCCTATGGATGTAGGTGTGCGTGCTATAAATTCAGTAATAACAGTAGGACAAGGCCAGCGAATGGGCTTGTTTGCAGGCTCGGGTGTAGGTAAGTCGGTACTGCTTGGTATGATGACTCGTGGTAGTGAAGCCGATGTTATTGTGGTGGGGCTGGTGGGCGAGCGTGGCCGCGAAGTAAAAGAATTTATTGAAGAAATACTTGGTGTTGAGGGGCGTAAACGCTCGGTGGTTGTAGCAGCACCGGCAGATTCTTCACCATTAATGCGTTTAAAAGGCTGCGAAAGTGCGGTAACAATTGCAGAGTACTTTCGCGATCAGGGATTAAACGTTTTGTTATTGCTCGATTCGGTAACGCGCTATGCCATGGCGCAGCGTGAAATAGCACTTGCAGTAGGCGAGCCACCGGCGACTAAAGGCTACCCGCCTTCGGTGTTTGCAAAACTGCCAGCGCTGGTGGAACGTGCCGGTAACGGCGGAGAAGGGCAAGGCTCTATTACTGCCTTTTTTACCGTACTAAGTGAAGGCGATGATATGCAAGACCCCATTGCCGATGCGGCGCGCGCTATACTCGACGGCCATATTGTACTTTCGCGGGAACTGGCCGACAGCGGTCATTACCCGGCAATTGATATAGAAAAATCCATTTCGCGAGTGATGCCACAAGTGGTATCTGAGACGCATATGCAACAAGCGCGAGTGCTTAAGCAGGTATATTCTATGTACCAGCAAAATAAAGACATGATCACCTTGGGTGCGTATCAAAAAGGGACAGACCAAATGCTTGATCAAGCCATAAATATGATGCCAAGAGTAAATGCCTTCTTACAGCAAGGCATGCGTGATGTAATTAGTTACGACGACGGCCTGCAAGGGCTAGCGCAGTTATTAGGGCAAGCATAATGGCTAAAAACAAACTGCATTTATTACTAAAGATTGAAAACGATAAAGAAGAAACGCTGCGGATGAGCTATTTGCAGGCGAATCAAAATTTGCAGGCAAACCAGCAAAAACTCCAAGGTTTAAATAACTTTAGATTGGAATACACCCAGCAATTACACATTAAAGGGCAGTCGGGCTTATCAAGTGCTGGGTTTAGTCAGTTTCATGCATTTATTGCTAAAATAGAAGAAGCAATTCGCCAACAAGCCAATACAGTTAACACTGCAAAACAAGTGGTTAGCCAGCGTAAAACCCTGTGGTTAAAGCAGCAAATTAAGGCTAAAGCAGTCGCTAAACTCATAGAAAAACAACAGTTAAAGGCCGATGTGCTAGTGGCTAAAAATGAGCAAAAAATGTTGGATGAATTTTCGGCTAATCAATTTTTTCAACGACACAACAATCGACTTTAGTAAGTAGCGAGTACTTTAACCGCTTTAACAAAAGCTTGTACCTTATAAACAAAGGCACGTTAATTGCTCTGTTGTTAAATGAACTATAATTTTAGGCATTATTGGGTGGTTTGTTGCCGCTTTATATTAGGTGATTTATGACGATTAATGATATTTCAATGTTAGCGGTATCTGAGCAAGACGCTTACTCTAATAAACAAACGAGTAACTCAAGACGTAATGATGACTCTGATACTGGTTTTTTTAATCAGTTAGAAGATGCCAATAAAGCGGCTTACAATAATAACAGCAAAGCTAAAGCAGGCGCTAGCAATGCTAAGGCTGAGCAGCCTGAAACACAAGACGATGCTGTTTCGGGCGATAGTATGTTGGCGCAAATAAATGCTGCGCACACTATAGACACCACAGTTAAAAAGAACGCTGATGCTAAAGCCGAGGCTTTAGATGAAGACGCTAAGCAATTAAAAGGGAAGCCTGATGATCAGCTTGCCCCTATTGTAATTGCACCGCAAAAAGGTGTGCTTAGCGATGTTGCAGCAAGCGCTGAGGCGGCAAACGAAAAGCTAATGCCCTTATCTCAAAGTATGGCCACTGCAAATAATAAAGGCGATGCAACAGCGCAAAAACAATCTGTAGATGCCGCAGTAATGAACTTGCTAAGCAAAGATAGCGAGGCAATTAAAGCAGATCCGTTACTTGCTAAACTAACACCCGAGCAGCATGAGCAATTAACTACGCAGCTGCAGGCAAGTAGCAAACCCAATGGCAACGACAACCTAGCAACGTTAAAGCAAATGCTTACTCAATATGTTGTTGAAAGTGATAAAGCAAGCGCGGCAGACACGGCTAAACAGGCCTTAAATTCTCAAATAAATGCTTTGACCACACCAGAAAAACAAGCGCTACTGAGCCAGTTAAATAGCTATATTAAAAATGAGCAGCCCCAAGGTGAGCAACTAGCAAGTATTAAGCAAACAATTGCAGATTTAAGCGCATCGATTGATAAAAAAGCATTAAACGCACTTAGCGATAAAGAACTCACTAAATCGTTAGAGTCATTGCAAAAAAATAACACTGAACAGTTATCACCCCGAGCAGCACAATTATTGACGCAAATTACCAGTACGGTAAATGGTTTAGGCCTATACGATAGTGTAGGGTATGAGCAAACTATAATTGATATGCAAGCGTTGCAGGCTGGGCAATTACAAAGCACAGCGCAAGTTAAACAAGCAAGCTTGGACCCAGGCGTTATGCAAGCGCTTAATATTATAAAAAGTGACGCGGCAAAAATGTTGCAAGAGCGAGTGAGCTCTATGCTTAGCATAAATAATAAAGTAGCAGAAATTCGTCTCGACCCACCAGAAATGGGCAGTATGCAAATTCGCATCAGAAGCGATGCAGAGCAAGCACAAATAAACTTTGTAGTACAAAACCAGCAAGCTAAAGAAGCGCTTGAACAATCGCTTCCGCGCTTACGCGAAATGCTTGCCCAACAAGGCATAGATTTAGGCGAAAGTACTATTTCTTATGGTGAGCCTGGAGGGCAAGGAGCAGAGCAAAATGATGACAACGATAGTCGTCGTTTAGCTAATAATGAATTGACTACTGATGAAAACGATGAGCAAATTAATACACAAATGCCAAGTTCTCGACAACAAACGTCATCATCAATAGATTACTATGCCTAAGTACTGCTATTATAATAGCTAAAACAAGCAAGTACCTTTGCTAATAAAGGAAATATCATGGCTGAAGAGACTAATTTAGAAATAGAAGAAACAGGTAACAGCAAAAAGAAAATCATAGTAATTATTGCAGCTGTATTGCTTGTTATTGTTGCAGCTGTTGTTGGTTATTTTTTGCTTTCGGGCTCAGACACGCCAGCGGAAACGTTAAATGATGAAGCCGCTACAGCACAGCAAGCAAGCTCTTCTACAGGTTCATCGGCCAAAATAGGCAGCGCACTTTATGTTGCAATGCCAAGACCTTTTGTATTTAACATACCGGGCTCTAGTCGCGATAGAATTGTGCAAATTAAAGTGGAATTATTAGTGCGCGGCGAAGCAAACGAAGAAACCGCTAAAAAGCATATTCCACTAATAGAAAGTACATTATTAAGTATATTTTCTATGACCACGGCTGACGAACTAAGCACCAGTGTAGGTAAAGAAAACTTACGCTTTGCAGCACTAGAAAAAGTACAAGCTAGCTTAATGGACGTTGAAGGCAGTAAAGTAATTGAGCGGGTATTATTTACCGGCTTTGTGATGCAATAAGGGGCTAGCGTGAGCGATTTATTATCCCAAGACGAAATTGATGCGTTATTGCATGGTGTTGATGACGTTGACGAGGAAGATATACCCGAAGGTGAAGACGGTGAAGGCAATACGCTTCAGTATGACTTTTCTTCGCAAGATCGGATCGTACGTGGACGAATGCCGACACTGGAAATTGTTAACGAACGCTTTGCTCGTCATATGCGAATTAGCCTATTTAACATGATGCGCCGCACCGCTGAGGTGTCTATAAATGGCGTGCAAATGATTAAGTTTGGCGAGTATGTGCATACTTTGTTTGTGCCAACTAGTTTAAATATGGTGCGTTTTAGACCTTTAAAAGGCACCGGCCTTATAACCATGGAAGCACGTTTAGTGTTTATTTTGGTTGATAACTTTTTTGGTGGTGATGGCCGCTACCATGCAAAAATTGAAGGGCGTGAATTTACCCCTACAGAGCGACGCATTGTGCAAATGCTACTAAAAATAATCTTTGAAGATTATAAAGAAGCATGGGCACCGGTAATGGATGTATCGTTTGAATACCTAGATTCTGAAGTAAACCCTGCTATGGCTAACATTGTAAGTCCAACCGAAGTGGTGGTTATTAGCTCTTTTCATATTGAATTGGATGGCGGCGGAGGGGACTTTCATATTGCTCTACCTTATTCTATGCTGGAGCCAATTAGAGAGCTGCTTGACGCGGGTGTGCAATCGGATACCGAAGACACCGATTTACGTTGGAGTAAGGCACTACGCGATGAAATAATGGACGTAGAGGTTGAGTTATCTACTCAGTTATTGGAAGTGGATTTAACGCTAAAACAAATAATGGAACTCAAAGCTGGTGATATTATTCCGGTAGAAATGCCTGAGCATATAACTGTATTTGTTGAAGAGTTACCGACATTTAGAGCTAAAATGGGCCGCTCACGCGATAGTGTTGCGCTGCAAATTAGTGAAAAAATTAAACGACCTGATTCAGTTAAATCTGAGCTGCATGTATTTACCAAAGGCGGCAAGAAAATTGATTCAGATGCAGAATTAGCAGAACTAGAAGATGATTTACACCTCTCTGACGGTGTAGACTTAGACTGGTAATTGATTAAAAGGTTAAATGTATGAGCGATGATCAAGACACTATGGATGAATGGGCAGCAGCTTTAGCCGAAGCTGAGGGCACTGATGACAGTGGCCAAGCAAAAGTAACTGAACTCGATGAATTAAGCGATGCAAAACACGAGATCAGTGGCGATGAAAAGCGCAAGCTCGATACAATTTTAGATATACCTGTGACTATTTCTATGGAAGTAGGGCGCTCTAAAATTAATATTCGTAACTTATTACAATTAAACCAAGGCTCGGTGGTAGAGCTTGACCGTGTTGCAGGTGAGCCGTTAGATGTACTGGTTAATGGTACTTTAATTGCCCATGGCGAAGTGGTGGTAGTAAACGATAAGTTTGGTATTCGTTTAACTGACGTAATTAGCCAAGTAGAACGGATCAAAAAATTACGATGAGTATGGTTGTTGCTTTAACCAGCTCGGTATTTACAAAAGCAGAGCAGGTAACACCCACAGGCGATATTCTCTCTATGGTGTTATCGCTTGTTATGGTGCTGGTGCTAATTATAGTACTGGCATTTTTTGTGAAAAAGTTTAATCCAAATTTAGCAAATAGTGATGAGTTTAAAGTAGTGCGTAGTTTACCGCTTGGTTCGCGTGAGCGTTTAATGGTGGTAGAAATAGACAACGCACAACATTTGTTAGGGGTTACCCCGCACAGCATTAACTATTTACATAAATTAGATACACCTTTGAGTGAAAAAGAGCTACCAGAATTAGCAAAACGCTTTAGTAAGCTTTTAAATCCACAAGCAAATCAAAATAAAAAGAATTAAAATTATGACTAAATGCCTGCTTCTTATTTTTGTCATGCTGTTTGTACCAAATGTAAGTGCAGAAGGAATAGACGCACTAACCATTACCACAAATGCAGATGGCACCCAAGATTACTCGGTAACGCTGCAAGTATTGGCTATTATGACCGCGCTGAGCTTTATTCCGGCGGCTATAATCATGATGACCTCGTTTACCCGTATTATTGTAGTGCTGGCTATTTTACGCCAAGCCATAGGTTTACAACAAACCCCTTCAAATCAAGTATTGCTAGGCATGTCTTTATTTTTAAGTATTTTTATTATGGCGCCTATTTATCAGCAAGTGAACGAGCGCGCTATAGAGCCCTACCTAAGCGAGCAAGTCACTTCAATGGAAGCATTGGAGCTAGCAAAAGAGCCAATGAAAGCCTTTATGCTGTCGCAGGTGCGTATTAAAGATTTAGAAACCTTTGCCAAAATAGCAGGATACGATCAGTTAGACTCGCCAGAGGCCACGCCGTTAATTGTACTTATTCCGGCGTTTGTAACCAGTGAGCTGCAAACGGCCTTTATTATTGGTTTTATGTTTTTTATTCCTTTTTTAATCGTGGATTTAGTGGTGGCGTCGGTATTAATGGCCATGGGTATGATGATGTTATCGCCAATGATAGTGTCTTTGCCGTTTAAAATAATGCTGTTTGTGTTGGTTGATGGCTGGAGCTTAGTGATGGGAACCTTGGCAAAAAGCTTTGGTTTAGGCACATGACCTTACTTAACACTAAGCGAATTACGCACTAGGAGTACGCCGTGGAACCAGAAGTATTTGTTGATATTTTAAGTAGCGCGCTGTTTTTAGTAATTAAATTGGTTTCTGCTATTGTAGTGCCGGGCTTAATTGTGGGCTTAGTGGTTGCCGTGTTTCAGGCTGCAACTTCAATTAACGAGCAAACGTTGAGTTTTTTACCACGCTTACTTATTACTATAAGTGCGCTTATTGTTGGCGGCCACTGGTTTACCCAAGAGTTAATGGACTTTTTTACCCGCCTAGTATTACTTATTCCTGAAATTGCAGGCTAGGTATGGAATTACCGTTTGCTGTCGTTATTCAATGGTTGAGTGACTTTTTACTGCCGTTAGTGCGCATTAGCTCAATGATTATGGTAATGGCTGGCCTTGGCGCTAAAAACGTACCTACTCGTATAAAAATGGGCTTAGCAATTGTTGTTACCTTTGTTGCTGTGCCTATGCTGCCGCCTGCTACCTTTACTAATTTGTTTTCGTTTGAAATGATTTTAGTGGTTATTCAGCAAATGCTAATAGGCATTGCGATTGGCTTTGCATCTACCTTATTGTTAAATACCTTTGTGTTAGCTGGGCAAATATTGGCTATGCAAACGGGTCTTGGTTTTGCCTCTGTGGTTGACCCCTCTAATGGTTTAAGTGTGCCTGCAGTAGGGCAGTTTTATCTTATTTTAGCGACCTTATTATTTTTTGTATTTAATGGTCACCTAATGATGATTCAAATGGTGATACATAGCTTTGAAGTGCTGCCTATTGACGGTAATTGGTGGTCGGTGGATCATTACTGGGACATAGTAACTTGGGGCGGCTGGATGTTTACTACAGCGCTGGTGCTATCACTGGCACCGCTTACCGCTATGCTGGTAATTAATATGTCGTTTGGCATTATGACCCGCGCCGCGCCACAGCTAAATATTTTTTCTATTGGTTTTCCGTTTACTTTAGTTGCTGGGCTTATCATTATTTGGGCGACCTTAGGTAACTTTGTATCGCAGTTTGAGTTTCAGTGGCTAAAAATGGTCGAGTTAATGTGCTCATTAGTGGGCTGCTCGCCTTAGGAGGTTATTGTGTCTGAAGATTCTGGACAAGAAAAAACCGAAGAACCCACATCCAAAAAAGTAGAGGATGCCAAAAAGAAAGGCCAAATAGCACGCTCCAAAGAGCTGGGCACTATGTTTGTGCTTATTTTTTCGGCTATTTCGTTGCTCATGTACGGCCCCGAAATTGGTAAAGGTTTGTATAACGTAATGGGTAGAATGCTTAGCCTTAACCGTAACGAAACCTACGACACCACCAAAATGTTTGCCGTATGGGGCGAAGTGGCCGATGCGCTGATGTTCCCTATGGCAATGTTTGTATTTATTATTGTATTAGCTGCTTTTATTGGTAACACCATGTTAGGTGGCTTTAATTTTAGTTGGCAAGCTGCTGCGCCTAAAGCTAGTAAAATGTCGCCCGCTAAAGGCTTTAAACGTATGTTTGGCCCCCAAGCTGGGGTGGAGCTGTTAAAGTCGCTGTTAAAATTTGGTTTAGTTGCCAGTTTTGCAGTGTTTTTAATTAATACCTTTTTTGATGAAATACTGCACTTAAGTGTAGAAAGCGCCCCAGGTAATATTATTCATGCCTTAGAAATATTGGCTTGGATGTTTTTAGGCTTGTCTTGTACCTTAATTATTATTGCTGCGATTGATGCGCCATTTCAAAGTTATAATCACAATAAACAACTTAAAATGACCCTTCAAGAAGTAAAAGACGAGTATAAAAACTCAGAGGGTGACCCGCAAATAAAAGCGCGCATAAGACAAACCCAGCGGCAAATGTCGCAAAAACGTATGATGCAAGATGTGCCCGATGCCGATGTTATTGTAACTAACCCTACCCATTACTCTGTGGCTTTAAAGTACGACACCGAACGCGCCGGAGCACCTATAGTAGTTGCCAAAGGAATTGATGAAATGGCAATGCAAATTCGTAAAATAGCGATTGGTAATGAAGTGCCTATTTTAGAATCGCCGTCGCTTACTCGAGCGCTTTATCATACTGCAGAAGTGGGGGAGCAAATTCCGGATCAGTTATTTACCGCAGTTGCGCAAGTATTAGCTTATGTGTTTCAGCTTAAGCGCTTTAATAAAGGGCGCGGAAAACGCCCCACCAAACTTAATAAAAAACTGCCTATTCCTGACGATTATCAGTATTAATTTAAATAACCTATAACTTGGAATAGTTATTGCAATTTCAAAGTAGTGTCAATTTTTTGAAATTGTAGGGTTATGGGATTTAAAGCGGTATTACAACAACTTAACAAAGATAAAAAAGAGTATGCCAAAGGCGTAGGTACACCATTAATGGTACTTGCTGCGCTGGGTATGGTCATTTTACCTCTTCCTCCGTTCCTGCTTGATATATTATTTTCTTTTAATATTGCCCTTGCTTTGGTGGTGTTACTGGTAACTGTATACACCATGAAACCACTTGAATTTGGTATGTTTCCGGCTGTGTTACTAATCGCCACTATTATGCGTTTGGCACTTAACGTTGCTAGCACCCGAGTAGTATTACTTGAGGGCCACAATGGTGGTGACTCTGCCGGTAAAGTAATTGAAGCCTTTGGCTCTGTGGTTATTGGTGGTAACTATGCGGTAGGTTTAGTGGTGTTTTTAATCTTGATTATCATAAACTTTGTGGTAATTACTAAAGGTGCTGGGCGTATTTCTGAAGTGTCGGCGCGCTTTACCCTTGACGCTATGCCGGGTAAACAAATGGCAATTGATGCTGACATGAATGCGGGTTTTATTAGCGCTGAGCAAGCCCGAGAGCGCCGCGAAGAAGTTACCCGCGAAGCCGACTTTTATGGTTCTATGGATGGTGCCAGTAAATTTGTAAAAGGCGATGCTATTGCCGGTATTGTTATATTAATTATTAATATTGTTGGTGGCTTATTTGTTGGCATGATCCAACACGATTTAAGCTTTGGCAATGCCATGGAAATTTATACCTTGCTCACCATAGGTGATGGCTTGGTTGCGCAACTCCCTTCATTATTACTCTCTATTGGTACTGCTATTGTTGTAACGCGTCAAAATGAGTCGCACAACATGGGCGATCAATTTAAGAAACAACTCGGTAACGAAAAGTCGTTATTTATTGCTTCAGGCATTTTAATCATTATGGGCTTAGTACCTGGTATGCCGCACGTAGCGTTTTTAAGCTTGGGCGCACTATTAGGTTATTTAGCTTACTACACTCAACAAAATAAATTAAAAGCGGCAGCAGCACTTGCTGAGGAAACCGCTAATGGCAGCGCAGTAGGTACAGGCATTGCCAATAAGCAAGAACAAAAAGAGTTAGGCTGGGACGATGTGCAGCAGGTTGATGTAATTGGTTTAGAGGTAGGTTACCGACTTATTCCATTGGTTGATCAATCCCAAGGTGGTGAATTGCTAAACCGCATTAAAGGCGTGCGTAAAAAGCTCTCTCAAGAATTAGGCTTTTTAGTGCCCCCGGTACATATACGCGACAACTTAGAGCTAGACCCAAATGCATACCGAATTACCTTAATGGGCGTATCAAGTGGCGAAGGCGAACTAAAACACGGCGATGAATTGGCAATTAATCCGGGGCAAGTATTTGGTCCTATAAAAGGGATTGAAACTAAAGATCCGGCTTTTGGTTTAGATGCGGTGTGGATCAAGCCTGATCAAAAAGATGAAGCGCAATCGCTTGGTTATACCGTGGTTGATTCGGCGACTGTGGTTGCCACTCATATTAGCCAATTACTCACCAATAATGCGGCGTTATTATTAGGCCACGAAGAAGTACAAAACCTATTAGATATGCTAGCAAAAAGTCACCCAAGGTTAGTAGAAGGCTTGGTGCCTGATGTATTGCCATTAACTACTATAGTTAAAGTTTTGCAAAATTTATTAAACGAAGGTGTGGCTATTCGCGATATGCGCTCAATAGTACAAACCCTTGTAGAGTATGGCCCACGTAGCCAAGACCCAGATGTTTTAACCGCTGCGGTACGTATTTCACTGCGTCGATTAATAGTTCAAGATGCAGTGGGCATGTCTTCAGAAATCCCTGTCATAACCTTGGCGCCTGAGTTGGAACAGATGTTGCATCAGTCATTACAAAATGCAGGCGACGAAGGTGCCGGAATAGAGCCAGGACTTGCAGAGCGACTTCAAGTGTCATTAAACGAAGCGCATCAAAATCAAGAAATGGCCGGTGAACCTTCAATACTGTTAACGTCAGGAATGTTACGCACTGTGTTATCTCGTTTTGTTAAGTACACCATTCCAGGATTGCGAGTGATGTCTTATCAAGAGATACCAGACGAAAGGCAGATCAAGATTGTTAGCTCAGTAGGCCAACAATAAGATTTTAAAGGGGTTGAACCATGAAGATTAAACGTTTTTTTGCTAAAGATATGCGCACAGCACTTAAAGAAGTTAAAGATGAGCTAGGTGTTGATGCGGTTATTATGTCTAATAAAAAACTCGCAAACGGCGTAGAAATTGTCGCAGCGGTTGATTATGACAAAGCAGCCCCTAAAGCCGCCGCGCCACAACAAAGTGCGCCGCTGCAGCAGCGTACGGCACATTCTGCCCACTCGCAAAGCATGCATAACTTTGTAAAACCAGAGCCACAGCGTGCTAGACCTGAGCCACAAGCAAAGGTAGCCGACAGCTTACAAGCATTATTAGAGCGCCAGTCGCCGCGTCCACGTTCAGCAGAATTGGCCTCAATGTTTTCGCAATCAGGTATAGATACCTCAGAGCATTATCAAGAGCCGGTCGCTAAACAACGCCCTACAAATATGTTTGCGCGTGAAGAAGCTGCGCAAGCACGCCCACAAACGCAAGCTGACAGCTTAGGTTTTGATGACCTAGACCGTGATTTTGATGAGTTAGACACGCCAGTTGCGCAAAAACACACGACTAAAAATACCGAAAGTGAAGCAATGAGCACAATGCGTGAAGAAATGAACGCAATTCGCCAGTTATTAGAGCACCAAGTGTCGGGTTTAATGCAGCAAGATATGGCGCGCCGTGACCCAACGCGCGCATGCATGATTGACCGCTTAGTAGGCATGGGAATCGATAAAGAAGTTGCTGAGCAAATGGCTTGTTTTGTACCTGAAGATGTTCCGCGTCAGCAGGGCTGGAAAGCGCTGTTAACTATGGTTGAAGATCAGATGCAAACCACGAATAACGAAATTTTGCGCCAAGGTGGTGTTTACGCATTAGTTGGCCCAACCGGTGTGGGTAAAACCACTACAGTGGCTAAGCTCGCGGCATTAGGTGCACAAAAATATGGTGCTGATAAAGTAGCGCTAATTACTACCGATACTTACAGAATTGGTGCTTACGAGCAGCTTGCAACATATGGCCGTATTATAGGCTGTGGGGTTAAACAAGTTAAAGATGCGAACGAACTGGCTGAAGTGTTATATCATTTACGTAACAAGCGCTTAGTACTTATAGATACCGCAGGTATGAGCCAACGTGATTTACGTTTAACTGAGCAGCTAAATACCTTAATGCGTAATCAGCGTGTGGATATTCGTAATTACTTAGTATTAAGTGCCACTGCGCAAATAAATGTGTTACAAGAAACCGTAAGACACTTTAAAAAAGTACAGTTAAGCGGTTGTATTTTCACTAAACTCGACGAATCATTAAGTTTAGGCGAGATAATTAGTATTGCGATTCAAAATCGCCTGCCAATAGGGTATCTTACTAATGGTCAACGAGTACCTGAAGATATTCGAGTTGCAAATGCAGAAAAACTAGTGAAAAAAGCTGAGCAATTATATTTAAAGAGAACAAAAGTACAACATTCACGACACCAATCAGTGGCGTCGAGCACAGTAGAGATGTATGATTAACACAGTATTAGATCAAGCAAGCGGCCTGCGTAAAATGAGCAAAAATAATAATAACGGCGTTAAGGTTATCGCCGTCACTGGCGGTAAAGGTGGCGTTGGAAAAACAAATGTATCGTTAAATACTGCGATCGCTTTAGGTCAGCAAGGCAATAGAGTGTTAGTGCTTGATGCCGATTTGGGTTTAGCCAATTGTGATGTAATGCTTGGACTACGTGTTGAGCGTAATTTATCGCATGTGTTATCTGGCGAATGTGAGCTTGATGAAATACTAGTAGAAGGCCCCGCTGGGATAAAAATAGTACCAGCGACTTCGGGTTCACAAAGTATGGTTGAGTTGTCGCCTGCAGAACATGCTGGGCTTATTCGTGCTTTTAGCGAACTCAATACTGATTTTGATATATTAGTTGTTGATACCGCTGCCGGTATATCGGATATGGTGCTGAGTTTTTCTCGCGCTGCACAAGATGTTTTGGTTGTGGTATGTGACGAGCCTACTTCAATAACCGATGCCTATGCACTGATCAAAGTATTAAGCCGCGAACATGGCGTGTATAAATTTAAAATTGTTGCCAACATGGTGCGTTCATTACGCGAAGGGCAAGAGTTATTTGCAAAGCTATCAAAGGTTACAGACCGATTTTTAGATATATCAATGGAGCTGGTTGCAACCGTTCCTTATGATGAAAATATGCGTAAAGCAACACGTCGTCAAAAAGTAATTGTTGAACTGTTTCCTAGTTCTCCAGCTGCACTTGCCTTTAAAACATTAGCAACAAGAATAACAAAGTGGCCAATACCGAACCAGCCTTCGGGTCATTTAGAATTTTTCATTGAGAAACTCGTTAACGGCTAACTATGACTACATTGGTGAATAGAGCTATGGGATATGAATCAACACAAAATTTAAATATGATTGTTGAAAAGCATGCTTCATTAGTAAAAAAAGTAGCATGTCATTTAATTGCTCGTTTACCCCCTAGTGTACAACTCGATGATTTAATTCAATCAGGAATGATAGGATTAATAGAGGCGTCAAAAAACTTTGATGCCACTAAAGGCGCTAGTTTTGAAACCTTTGCGGGTATTCGTATTCGGGGCGCTATGCTTGATGAAATGCGCCGTGGAGACTGGGCTCCTCGCTCAGTACATCGTAAAAGCCGCCAGGTTATAGAAGCTATTTCAGCATTAGAAAGCAGCCTGAATCGTGAACCTACAGACAGTGAAGTTGCCCAAAAGCTTGAAATTACACTAGAGCAATATCATCATATTTTAACCGATGTTAATTCCAGTAAAATCTTGGGAATAGAAGATTTAGGTATTGATGAGGATGTTATAACACCTGTTGGGCACGATTTAGCACTAGACAAACCCTTTAATAATGTTAAAAATGAAAGGTTTAATGAATCTTTATTAAGTGCAATTAAATCCCTACCAGAGCGAGATGCAATGGTGCTTTCGTTGTACTATAACGATGAAATGAATTTAAAAGAAATTGGACAGATACTCGATGTAAGTGAGTCGCGTGTAAGTCAGATACATGGTCAGGCGATGATTAAGCTAAAAGCAAAAATCAATGACTGGATAAATTAGAAGTAAGTAAATACAGGTTTAGGCCTCACTGGAGGATGTTTTGGATAAAAACATAAAAATTCTTGTTGTTGATGACTTTTCAACGATGAGACGTATTATTAAAAACCTATTGCGTGATTTAGGGTTTACCAATGTTTTAGAAGCAGATGATGGCTCAACTGCTTTACCTATGTTGCAAAATCAATCATTTGACTTTGTAGTAACAGATTGGAATATGCCGGGCATGCAAGGTATTGACTTGTTAAGAGCAATACGCGCAGATGACAAATTAAAGCATCTTCCGGTTTTAATGGTTACTGCAGAAGCTAAAAAAGAGCAAATTATTGCAGCAGCCCAAGCAGGTGTTAATGGTTATATTGTTAAGCCATTTACTGCGGGTACATTAAAAACTAAATTAGAAAAAGTGTTCGAACGCTTAGGTTAATAAGGGGAGAGGCTTATGTCAGCACCTGCTGCGCCTCAGATTACTTTAGAGCAAGCACGTCAGCTGGTCACTTTTTTAGAAAACGGTGAGCAACATAAAGCTGATCAGTTAATTTTAGAAACTGCCTCTCAAGAACAATCATATTTGTTTGCAGAAGTAGGTAAATTAACGCGCCAGTTGCACGAGTCTTTAAAGGGTTTTGAGCTTGACACCCGCATAACAGATTTAACCACTGATGCCATTCCGGATGCTAAAAAGCGACTTAACTATGTCATAGAAATGACAGAAAACGCCGCCAACAAAACCATGGATGCGGTTGAAGCGAGCCTGCCTTTAGCCCAGCAATTAGCTGATGATATTTCGCATATCAAGCCAACCTGGGATCGGTTAATGAGCCGCGATCTTGAACTTGGTGAATTTAAAACATTGTGTCATAGCATTGATAAATTTATGAACAGCTCGCATCTTAAAACCGATGAGTTGCAAGTATTAATGACTAATGTGTTAATGGCTCAAGATTATCAGGATTTAACCGGACAAGTAATTCGCCGTGTTATTGAGCTGGTACGCGAAGTTGAAGAAAGTTTAATTCATCTGTTAACTGCGTTTGCAGCACAAGATGAAAACGATAACCAAGAGCAACAAAAAACAGAAAACTCGATTGCCGCACAAGCATTAGCAGGCCCAGAAGGCCCTATTATTGATAAAGAATCGCGTGATGATGTTGTATCTGATCAAGACGAAGTTGATGATCTTTTATCAAGTTTGGGCTTCTAATAGGAGAGTAACTGCATGAGCTTTGAAGTCGATGAAGATATATTACAAGATTTTTTAGTTGAAGCTGGAGAAATCCTTGAGCTTTTATCTGAACAATTAGTTGAACTGGAAAATAACCCAGAAGATACTGAATTATTGAACGCTATTTTTAGAGGCTTTCACACTGTTAAAGGTGGCGCGGGCTTTTTAGCGATGTCAGAGCTGGTAGATGCCTGTCATGGCGCAGAAAACGTGTTTGACTTACTGCGTCAAAAAGTGCGAACAGTTAACTCTGAGTTAATGGATGTTATACTTCAAGCACTTGATACTATTAACGAAATGTTTGCTACGATTAAAAATCGTGAGCAACCAGAGCCTGCCGATCCTCAGTTACTCGAAATATTACATAAATTAGGTTTACCGCCCACAGAAGAAGAGCTTGGTGGTGACACTATTGCGCCAGTAATAACGCAAGATGCTAATTTAGATGATGACCCTTTTGCATTTGATGAGTTGTTTGATGCACCCAGTGCAGCAACAAACGCTACAGCAAACGATGCGCATATTGATGAAATTAGCGAAGATGAATTCGAAAACTTACTTGATGAACTTCATGGCAAAGGTAAAGGCCCTGCAATAAAAGAGTCATTAAGTAATAGCAGCGACTTAAGTGGCGATATTACCGACGATGAATTTGATAGCTTATTAGATGAGCTTCATGGAGTAGGAAGTTTTGGTGCGGTAAATAAAACTCCAAAACCTCAAGCAGCTCAAAGTCCGGCTGCTAGCACTAACGATGATGAAATAAGTGACGATGAGTTTGAAGCTTTACTAGATGAGCTGCATGGCAAGGGAGCGGCGCCAAAATCTAAAGAAAGCGCGGCAACACCTGCACCTGTAAATAAAGTTACGGCTCCTAAAGCAGCTGTAGTTAAATCCTCACCAGTAGCAGTTGATAAAGTTAAGCAGCCACAAGCGGCTGTTGTAGCAGCAAGTGCTAATACCAATACCGCTGCGCCAGTTGCTAAAAAAGCGCCGCCTGCACAAGCTGAAACGACAGTAAGGGTTGATACTAAACGCCTTGATCAAATTATGAATATGGTGGGCGAGCTTGTATTAGTACGTAATCGTTTAGTGAGTTTAGCCACCAGTTCAGAAAGTGAATCTATGAGTAAAGCAATATCTAACTTAGATGTTGTTACAGCTGATTTGCAAGGCGCGGTAATGAAAACGCGAATGCAGCCAATCAAAAAAGTATTTGGCCGTTTTCCGCGTGTTGTTCGCGACTTAGCACGTACCTTAAATAAAGATATTAATTTATTGCTGGTTGGCGAAGAAACCGATTTAGATAAAAACCTAGTTGAGGCACTGGCCGATCCATTAGTGCATTTAGTACGTAACTCGGTTGATCATGGTATAGAAATGCCAGATGATCGTGAAGCTGCGGGTAAACCGAGAACAGGTACCGTTACGCTTTCTGCTTCGCAGCAGGGGGATCATATTTTGCTTACCATTAAAGATGATGGCGCAGGTATGGATGCTGAAAAACTAAAACAAATAGCAATTAAAAAAGGTGTGCTTGATCAAGAGCAAGCAAGCCGTTTGTCTAACACCGAAGCTTACAATCTGATATTTGCGCCAGGGTTTTCTACCAAAGAAGCAATATCTGATATTTCTGGTCGTGGTGTTGGCATGGATGTGGTTAAAACTAAAATCACCCAGTTAAATGGCTCGGTTAGCATAGAGTCAGAACTAGGTGTGGGCACTATACTTGAAATTAAAGTACCGTTAACTTTGGCTATTTTACCTACCTTAATGGTGGTAGTGAGTGAGCAAACATTTGCACTACCATTAGCAGGGGTAAGTGAAATATTTAACTTGGACCTTACTAAAACGAATGTGGTTGATGGTCAGTTAACTATTATTGTTCGTAAAAAAGCAGTGCCTTTATTTTATTTAGAGCATTGGCTAGTGAAAGGTGCCGATCGTACAAGCCGTAAAGCGCAAGGGCATGTGGTTATTGTGCAAATAGGTACACAACAAGTTGGCTTTGTGGTTGATTCGTTAATTGGTCAAGAAGAAGTGGTTATTAAGCCGTTAGACGCTTTATTACAAGGTACGCCTGGAATGGCAGGTGCCACTATTACTTCGGATGGTGGTATTGCACTTATATTAGATGTACCGAGTATGTTAAAACACTACGCAGGTAAATAATAAAGTAGACGTATACTTTATACGTCTACACAATAAAAATAAGAGAGCAAAATGGCCGTTAAAGTTTTAGTTGTTGATGATTCGAGCTTTTTTCGCCGTCGAGTGAGTGAGATTCTTGAATTAGATAGCGAGATTGAAGTAATTGGCTTTGCCGTAAATGGCCGAGATGCTGTAGAAAAAGCAGCTAGTTTACGTCCTGATATGATCACTATGGATGTAGAAATGCCGGTGTTGGATGGTATAAGTGCTGTAAAAGAAATTATGGCCAGTAACCCGACGCCAATTTTAATGTTTTCTTCGTTAACTCGCTCCGGTGCAACTGCAACTTTAGATGCACTTGATGCTGGTGCTATGGATTTTTTACCGAAAAAATTTGAAGACATTGCTCGCAATAACGAAGATGCCATTAAGCTGCTGCAAAGCAAAGTAAAAGAAATTGGCCGCCAACGTATTAGACGTGTTGCTAGCCCTAGCCCCTCCAGTATAAACAAACCTTTATTTACACCTACTTCAGCGCCAAGCGCATTAGCAGCAAGGTTTGCACAAACAAATAAAACAGCAACAACAGTAGTACAACCAGAGCGAAGCTTTAATAATTCGCCAGTAACTAGTCGCAGTGCAATAGTAACAAAGCGCACGAGTGGCAAGCACTATCAACTAGTTGCAATTGGCACATCAACCGGTGGACCTGTTGCGCTGCAAACTATATTAACTCAGCTTCCTGCTAACTTTCCGCACCCTATATTATTAATTCAGCATATGCCTGCTGCGTTTACTCCGGCTTTTGCGGCACGCTTAAATAGTTTGTGTAAAATTCAGGTAAAAGAAGCGCAGCAAGGAGATCGACTGCAAGCAGGTGTGGCTTACTTAGCACCGGGTGGCCAGCAAATGATGATTGATGGTCGTGGGGCAAGTAGAACACTACGAGTTTTTGAAGATAACAGCGAGCGCATTAGTTACAAACCAAGCGTTGATGTAACCTTCGCCAGTGCCGCTAAAGCGTATCAAGGTGATGTATTAGCTATAGTATTAACTGGTATGGGCGCAGATGGGCGTGAAGGCGCTCGTATGCTTAAACAATCAGGGGCAACCATTTGGGCACAAGATGAAAAAAGCTGTGTTGTTTATGGTATGCCACAAGCAATTGCTAATGCTGGTTTAGCGAGCGAAAGTCTGCCATTAGATGAAGTAGCAATACGTTTAAAGACAGAGGTGGGCTGTGGATAAGCTTTCCGTACTAGGTTTACTTATTGGCTTGGGCGCCATTGCTATAGGTTACTCGTTAGAGGGCGGTGTGGTATCGGCATTATTTAACGGACCTGCGTTGATCATTGTACTGGGCGGCACATTGGGTGCTGTAATGTTACAAACATCAGCCAGTACTTTTAAAAAGATGCTAGAAATTACGCACTGGGTTTTTGTATCGCCTAAATACAATATTGAAGATGCCATAGAGCAAGTAAAAGGATGGTCACATAAAGCACGTCAAGAAGGTTATTTAGCCCTTGAAAACGAAGCGCTTACCCACCCAGATGCCTATGCTGCAAAAGGGCTTGGATTATTAGTTGATGGTTGCTCAGATCAAAAACTGCGCGATACGTTAGAAATAGATTTACTGTTAGAGCGCGAACGTCTGCTAGAGGCAAGTCGTGTTTATGAAGCTATGGGCGGTTATAGTCCGACCATAGGTATTTTAGGGGCCGTGCTTGGTCTTATTCAGGCAATGTCGTTTATTACAGATCCGCAAAAGCTTGGAGCCGGTGTTGCCACTGCCTTTATAGCAACTATTTATGGCGTGGGTTTAGCTAATTTATTATTTTTACCTATGGCTAATAAGTTAAAGCAACGGGTTGAGCAAAAAATGCTTTATCACGAAATGCTTGCCGAGGGCGTAATTGCAATAAGCCAAGGCGAAAGCCCAGTAAGCATTGAATTAAAGCTTGAAGCCTATCGGGTTGACCGCCCAAATGTCGTGGTTGAGTAGCCCCTATTATGTTACGTCGTCGCTTACGCAACACCACTACTAAAAGTCAACACACAGAACGTTGGCTGGTGTCTTATGCTGATTATATGACGATTATGTTTGCCTTTTTTGTGGTTTTGTACGCAATAGCAATTAACAAAGAAGAGAAATTTCAAGTGCTGTCCGATTCGATTGGTTATGTATTTGATAAGTCAGCCCGTCAACATTCGCAGCAAGGAACTGGGGTAAATGGCGACGCAATATTGACAGACAGAGTAACCCCAGAGCAAGAAGTGCTCTACGGCGAAAGTATTTTAAAAGAAGAACACGGGCCAAAGCTGCTGGACGGACAAAGCGATACCAGTAATATTGATCAAAAACACCTTGGCAAACCACTCGATAGTTTGTTGGCTAAGCTGCAATCGTCATTAATAGATGAAATACGCGATGGTGAAGCAAGTTTAGAACTCAGCCAAGATTGGCTGATCATTGAGCTTAGTTCTGGCATGCTATTTTCAAGTGGCAGTAGTGTAGCGCAAGTTCGAGCTAAGCAAGTTGTTAAAATAATTAAAGATATAATTGCTCCGGTAGATAACTATATTAGAGTACGCGGCTATACTGACAACCAAACCATAGGTAATGAAATGTACCGCTCGAATTGGGAGTTGTCGGTGGCGCGTGCAACAGCCGTTTTAGTTGAGCTTGAAAGGCTAGGTATAAATTCAGCGCGAATGGCGATTGAGGGATATGGTCAATATTCTCCTTTTGCCACTAACGATACTAAGCAAGGGCGTGCTGAAAATCGCAAAGTAGTTATTGCCCTATCTAAATATGGGTTGCCACCAACAGCAGAAGTAGTAAGCGTTGAGCCGCAACAAGTAGTCGTTAAACCTGAGCCTGAAGCAGAATTACCCTCTGACGATAATACAATAAAAATAATTCGTTTACCCCATGGCGGTATTCGTATATCGACTCGAAATGAACTGTAATTAGGATGCAATGTGAAGATTTGGACTGTAGCAAATCAAAAAGGTGGAGTAGGGAAAACCACAACCGCGGTTAGCCTTGCAGGTATTTTAGCATCTCAAGGTAAGCGCGTATTATTGATTGATACCGATCCTCATGCCTCATTAACCTATTACTTTGGCATTGATTCTGAGGATTTAGAGGTTAGCGTATACGATATTTTTGTACGCGGAACTAGCATGCAAAGCGAAGAAATACTCCAAGCATTATGTCCATCTAGTATTGAAAACTTAGATATATTACCCGCCACTATGGCTATCGCTACTCTAGATAGAAGTATGGGCAATAAAACCGGCATGGGATTAATATTAAAAAAAGCGCTTGCAAAAATAAGCGAATATTACGACTATGCAATCCTCGATTGCCCCCCAGTACTTGGCGTATTAATGGTTAATGCGCTAGCTGCGAGTGAACGCATTTTAGTGCCGGTACAAACCGAGTTTTTAGCGCTAAAGGGGCTCGACAGAATGATGCGTACTATGCAGTTAATGCAAACATCTCAAGCTAAAAGCTATGAATATACTATAATTGCCACCATGTACGATAAGCGCACTAAAGCCTCGTTAGAGGCATATAAAACACTGCAAAATACTTATACTGATAAAGTGTGGCCGGGCGTTGTTCCGGTAGATACCAAATTTAGAGACGCCAGTTTAGCGCAACAAGTTCCAAGTGAATTTTGCCCACGGTCTCGCGGGGTATATGCCTACAAGGCATTGCTCGACTATTTAATAGAACAAGGTTAATCAATGAGTAAGCAATTATTTGCTAATGAAAAAGTAATGACTCAATATCTAGGCGCGTTATTGTGCGAAGACGAGCCTGTAGATAATCTTGAACCCGTTGCAAAATTACTTGAGCAAGTAACGGATAAAAAAACTGAACACCCAGATTTAGAAGCGCAGAGCACACAAAGTACGCCAGTATTTGAGCAAGTTGTGCCAGAAATTATTAAAAAGCCGATAGCGCAAGAAATCAAAGCCCTAGTCACCTCTGCTGAGCAAACACTG
This sequence comes from Pseudoalteromonas nigrifaciens, assembly GCF_002221505.1. Taxonomy (NCBI): domain Bacteria; kingdom Pseudomonadati; phylum Pseudomonadota; class Gammaproteobacteria; order Alteromonadales; family Pseudoalteromonadaceae; genus Pseudoalteromonas; species Pseudoalteromonas nigrifaciens. Next base: position 913,048 of record NZ_CP011036.1, read on the forward strand.
TCGGCCGAGCAAATATTAGCCGCACAAAGCCAAGCTGATTATTTTGACGGGCAGTTTCAAGCCTTATTTTTTGAAGTGGCAGGATTAACGCTAGCTGTGCCGCTTAAAGCGTTAGGCGGTATACATGAATTAAGTGAAGTAAATCATTTATTTGGTAAACCAAAGTGGTTTAAAGGCGTTATGCTCAATAGAGATGAAAAACTTAATGTGGTTGATACCGCACGTTGGGTTATGCCAGAAAAGTATGACGAAAAGTTAGAGGCGTCACTTAACTACAAGTATTTAATTACACTAGGCGACAGTCAGTGGGGATTATTGGCAGAAAAGCTAATAAATAACATTACATTGAGTAAAGAAGATGTAAAATGGCGTACAAACCAAAGTAAGCGCCCATGGCTTGCCGGTGTTATTAAAGAAAAAATGTGCGCTTTAATAGATGTAAATAATTTAAATGCATTATTAGAGAAAGGCCTAGACAGCCGTCAGTAGTAATGACCATTACGGGGAAACAGCATGAACCAAGATAAGTTACTGTCAGCAAATAAAAATGCAGATAATAATGATGAAATACTACAGTGGGTAACGTTTAAGTTAGAAGACGAAACTTACGGTGTTAACGTAATGCAAGTGCAAGAAATATTACGCTACACTGAAATAGCCCCTGTACCTGGTGCACCTTCGTACGTGATTGGTATTATTAACTTACGTGGCAATGTGGTTACGGTTATTGATACTCGTGCCCGTTTTGGTTTAGCCGGTACGGATGCAACAGATAATTCGCGAATTTTAATTATTGAAGCTGAAGAGCAAGTTATTGGTATTTTAGCCGACAGCGTATCTGAAGTGGTTTATTTGCGCAGCTCAGAAATAGACAGTGCGCCGAATGTAGGCACAGAAGAAAGCGCTAAGTTTATTCAGGGTGTGTGTAATCGCGAAAACGAGTTACTTATTTTAGTTGATTTAAATAAGCTACTTAGTGACGACGAATGGGATGAGTTGAGCGATTTATAAGCTTTACCACTAAAAATTATGTTATTACTCAGTTTAGCAATTATAGCGTTAGCTGTTGCCCTTATAGCATTGGCGATGATCATTCTATTTAAAAGCAGCTATGCAAGTGAGCTTACCTCTCAGCTGCAGCAATTTAAAGACTCGGCTGAGCAAATTAATATTTTACGCAGTGAGGTACAAGAGTTGCGCACTGGGTTATTAAGTATTGGTAAGCGAGTACTTGAAGTTGAGCAGCAAAATGAAGAGCTAACTCAACAACAAGCAGCGCAAAAGTATGACGATCCAGATGCAAAAATTTATTCTCGTGCTGTAAAAATGGTCGAACTTGGAGCTGATTTAGAAGAAGTAATTCGTGAATGCGAATTACCTAGAGCAGAAGCAGAACTGCTGTTTTCATTGCATAAACAAAAAGGCGCTTAGCGTCTTTTTTGCTTTTTAATGCTGTTAAAGCTACGCCTTAATATTTAACTTACCTTGAAAGTCTTGCCAGCCTGGCGGAAATTGCCCTCTTAATACATACGAAAATGCAATTAGCTCAGCAATTACATAATACAACTCTTTAGGTATTTCTTCCCCAAGCTCTAAGTGTGATAACGTTTTGGCTAATGCTTCATCTTGATGGATCATAATGCCTTTTTTTTCAGCCGCTGCTATTATTTCATCAGCTAATTTACCAAAGCCCTTGGTACTTACCATTGGCGAGTTTCCGGCTGCATATAAAAGCCCAATCGCAGATTTGTTGTTGGCTGAGTCACTCATTTTTTATACCTTAATATTAATAATGGCATGCGATTTATAAAAAGCTTGATGGCTTGCATCGCCTTGCTTTAAAGTAAGATCACCTACTTGCAAACCATGCTTGGCTAATTTTGATCTTAAATTATCAAGATGCGGATGAGCCATAGCGGTCACTTCTTGGCTTGATGCAAATAACTGGCAATCAAGTGCTTTATCCATTAATTCGGCAGTAATTTGTAACTGACCAAGCTGTGCATAATCAAAGTTTAACCTAACAAACCAGACATTTTTTTCTGCTAGCTTATCGCCACTGGGCTTTTTATATTGGCCTAATGTTATTTCTGTTTGCGCCGCTTCTGGCGGTAATTTCATTGGTAATAAAAAGTTTACCAAGGGGTTTGAGTCGGCTAGCTGATTAGCAGGGGTAACATTTACTTGGCCAAGGGTATTTTTAACTTGTGTTAACTCCCCCGCAAGTGCTTGCACTTGGCTTTGTTGCAGTTGCTCAAGTAATTTAGCACCAGAGTTGCCGGTTTTAAATGTGGGTAATAACACCTGCAGTAGTGCATCTAAGCCGGTTTGATTATTAATGCTAATAGGTGTAGTTGTTTGGCTAATAATAGGCGCGGCTAAAATGCTTACTGCAAGTTGCTCTAATCCCTTACTAAAACTGCTTTGCAGCGTGTCGTTTGTCAGTTGCGTTGGTTGTAATGTGGCAAGAATTTCGCGCTGTATAGCTGTTGGGTGTAAATTATTACTAGAAACCATCCGATTAAATGCCTGATTTACGAGGCGCGTTAAGTCGGCTGGTTGCTGCGATAACTGCTGTGCAATATCTGCTATTTTGCTGCTTAAAAGCGGCGTGTTATTGGGTGTGTTTATTGCGCTAGCTGCACTGAGTTGGTTTAGCAATGGAGCGAGTAATTTAGCTTCTAAAGGATGTAATTGATTTTGCGAACTTAGTTTGCCATTGCTTGTTGTTGCAAAGAGCATGCTTGTTGGCAACTGCCATAAGCTAACACTTGATTTAATTAATTGGGTTAACTGCACTAAAGGTGGCAACTGGTTAGGTTGCTGGTTTAACTGCTCGGCGACATTTAGTTTATTAATACCAGTTGTCGTTTGATTTATAGCGGCAAAAGGTTTGTTTTCGAAGTATTTTACTGCATCACTTATACGCGTTTTTAGTTCACCAAAACTACTTTTTAACCAAGAATCAATAGGGCTGTTATTAGCCGCTATTAATGGACTAGTAGGGTTATTTAAATTGCTTGTTGATACGCTGCTTTGCTGCGCCGAAGTTAGTTGATTAAACGGTTTTGTGAACGAGTTTTTAAGTATGACAGTGGTACTGTTTATATTAGTTTGAATTAACAGTTTGTTGGCTTGGCTGCTCAAGTTTACGTTTGTTACGGTATGCGAAAGTTGGTTAAGTTGATTATTGTTTATATTAAGCTTAAATGAACCTGCTTGTTGTGCATGCGTTAAAATTGCAAATTTAGGGGTTGCTTGTAGCTGTGCATTTGGCAAATTTTGCGCAAGTAAACTTGCTAGTTTTGCTTGAGTTATGGGTTGTGTATGCACGGATTCAGCAAAGCGATTGATAACGTCTAGCTGCGCGCCTTTATTATTAGTGCTAATTATTATTTTTAATGGTTGCTCGGCGGCCAGTAGTTGCGCTACCTCTTTATTAATTGCAATGCTGGCATTAAGCTTTTCAATTACCAGCTTGGGTGTAGGCGTTAATACGACCTGCGCCGGCATAGGATTATTTTGTAACTCGCTTCCGGTATTTATATAATTTAAAAATTGCTGTAATTGCACCGGTTGATTAAGTGTAAGCCTTGTATTGTTGGGGGTAATTGTAAGTGACTTGCCCTCGTTACTGAGCTGTATGCTCGCACTGGCTATTTTGTCTAAGTTTTTTGGCGCAGTTGTAATACCAAGCCTGAGAGTTTGCCAGTGCTTATTTATTAATACATCTAGGGTAATCGATTCTTTAGAAAACTGAATGTTTTTTGCCGCAAGCATCTCGCCAGGAAGCGAGGTTAAGTTATGCTTAGGCGCATTAGAGGTTAGGTTATTAACCAATGAATTAGATAATGTAATTTGCGTAGGTGTATTCATTATTTTAAATCAAGTTTTCTTTATTTTTAGTGAATCGATTTTAAAGCAATATTCGTATTACCCTATCATTATGATAGACTAACGCCTAATTTTTGGCAGAGAGAATCGTCATCTTGTTACACATTAAGTCCGTCACCTGCATCAAGCAAGAACGTTGTTTGTTTGCGGATCTTAATTTTAGCCTTAATAGCGGCCAAATCATGCAATTAGCAGGTGCTAATGGTGCTGGTAAAACGTCTTTATTACGTATTATAGCGGGCTTTTCTATGCCTGATGAAGGCGATATTCTGTACCTTAATCAGTCGATTAAAAAGTACTATGAAGAGTACGCCAGAGATCTATTATTTATAGGCCATAAAACCGGGGTTAATGTGCAGCTCAGTGCGCTTGAAAACGTTAAACATTGGTTGGCAATTAATGGCTACACTAATGAAGGTGATTTATACCCTTTATTAAGTAAGCTTGGCTTAGTAGGCCTTGAAGATGTACCGGTTAGAACGCTCTCTGCTGGGCAGCAACGCCGTGTTGCGTTAGCTCGATTATGGTTAAGTGAAGCTAAGCTATGGATTTTAGATGAGCCATTTACAGCACTTGATAAAAGTGGTGTTGCCTTTTTACAGCAACGTTTTGTTGAGCATTTAAAAAATGGCGGAGCTATATTGCTAACCACGCATCAAGATTTAACGGCTCATTTTAGCGACCTACAAACACTCACTTTGGAGTATCGTCACTAATGACCCGACAACACTCCTATTGGTTACTTTTTAAAGCCGTGTTTAGTAAAGATGTTAAACTTGCTTTTCGTCAGCGCGCTGAAATTATCAATCCTATTTTGTTCTTTTTAATTGTTATTTCATTATTTCCGTTAGCTATTGGGCCAGAGCCCGGTCTACTGGCAAGAATGGCGCCGGGTATAATTTGGGTGGCTGCTTTGCTCTCAACTATGTTGGGGTTAGATAAGCTGTTTAGAGATGATTATAACGATGGCTCACTTGAACAACTTATTGCATCGTCGTATCCGTTATCGTTAACTGTGTTGGCTAAAGTAGCCGCGCATTGGGTGATCACTGGGCTTCCTTTAGTATTAATGACCCCACTGTTTGCACTACTATTGAATTTAGATAACACAGCATTAATGGCTACGTTACTAACGCTATTATTAGGTACGCCTTTGTTGAGCTTTATTGGCGCAATTGGGGCTGGGCTTACTGTAGGATTACAAAAAGGCGGTATTTTAATGAGTTTATTGGTGTTGCCTTTGTATATTCCGGTTTTAATTTTTGCAACGTCAGCTATCGATACCAGTACTATGTCGCTGGATTATAGTGGGCAGCTTGCCATTCTTGGCGCTATGTTAGTTATTGCTATTATTAGTGCGCCAATCGCCATATCGTCAGCATTAAAAGTGAGTGTAAGTTAATATGTGGAAGTGGTTACATCCCTATGCTAAAGCAGAGCGTGCATATAAGCTATGCAATACGTTATTGCCTTATTTTGCCGTAGTTACGGTTATTAGTATGTTAGTTGGTTGGGTATGGGGGCTTGGTTTTGCGCCTGCCGATTACCAACAAAAAGACAGCTACCGTATCATTTTTATTCATGTGCCTTCGGCTATTTTATCTATGGGTGCTTATTCATCAATGGCAATTGCTGCCATTATTGCGCTGGTTTGGCAGTTACGAAACGCTGAACTTGCAGTTATTGCAATTGCGCCTGTAGGGGCATGCATTACTGCGATTGCACTTATAACCGGTGCTGCATGGGGTAAACCTATGTGGGGCGCTTGGTGGGTATGGGATGCGCGCTTAACCTCAGAGCTAATTTTATTATTTTTATATTTGGGTGTGTTGTCTTTGTACCATGCCTTTGAAGATAAAAAGGCAGCGGGTCGTGCCGCTTCTATTTTGGCTATCGTAGGGGTTATTAATTTACCTATTATTCATTACTCTGTTGAGTGGTGGAACACCCTACACCAAGGAGCCTCAATAACTAAGCTAGATACCAAAGCAATTGATCCCAGTATGTTTTGGCCATTAATGGTAAACATTTTGGCGTTTGCGGCTTTTGTTGGCACTGTTACTTTAATTCGTCTTAAAAATGAAATATTACAACGTGAAAAGCATCGCCCATGGGTGCGCCAGTTGTTAACTAAGAGGTAGTTATGCAGTTTGACTCATTTTCTGATTTTATTGCAATGGGAGGCTATGGATTTTATGTGTGGCTTTCTTTTGGTACATGCGCACTTATTTTATTAGGTATTTTATTTAGTTCACTCAGAGAGACTAAACATATTATGGCATCGGTAGAGCAACAAATAGCGCGAGAAGTTCGTATTAAAAATGCTAAGCAGGAGCAAATATAATGAACCCAAGACGTAAAAAACGCCTTTTAGTTATTGTTGCAGTGCTGTTTGGCATTGGTGCCTCAATAGGCTTGGTACTGTATGCATTACAAGAAAACATTAATTTATTTTATACCCCAAGTGAGCTTGTTGACGGTAAAGGCCCCAATAAAGAAAAACCACAAATAGGCCAAAAGCTACGCATTGGTGGCATGGTTGTACCAGGTTCGGTAGAGCGCAATGAGCAAAGTTTAAAAGTAAGCTTTACTTTAGTTGATACAGGCCCAACCGTGGTAGTGCGTTATCAGGGGATTTTGCCTGACCTATTTCGCGAAGGCCAAGGCATAGTTGCACAAGGTGTACTTGTGGAGCCCAATGTAATAGAAGCATTTGAAGTACTTGCTAAGCATGATGAAGAATACATGCCTGCTGAAGTGGCAGAAGCGTTAAAAGGAATTAAACACGAGAAACCTAAATACAACCTAGATAGTGGTAATTAATAATGATCCCAGAACTTGGTTATTTTTCTTTAACGCTTGCCATGGTGCTAAGCGTTTTATTATGTGTTTTTCCGCTGTGGGGGGCACATACCGGTAATTTACGCTTAATGCGTGCTGCCCCTTCGTTAGCGGTAGGGCAATTTGTATTTGTATTTATTTCGTTTGCCGCCCTTATTTATGCCAGCCTTACAAATGACTTTACGGTTGCATATGTGGCGTATCATTCAAGTAGCTCTTTGCCTTGGTATTATCAAATAACCTCAACTTGGGGTGGGCACGAAGGCGCTATTTTATTATGGTTATTGATGCAAGCAGGTTGGACAGCTGTTGTTGCACTGCGCTCTAAAGCACTACCTTGGGTATTGCGTGCTCGTGTACTTGGTGTGCTTGGCTTTTTAGGTGTTGGCTTTATGATGTACACCTTATTGCTTTCAAGCCCATTTGAGCGTTTATTACCTTATTTTCCGGTAGAGGGGCGCGACTTAAATCCGCTACTACAAGATCCGGGTATGATCATACACCCGCCGTTACTTTATATGGGTTATGTAGGGCTATCTGTAGCGTTTGCTTTTGCAATTGCGGCACTTTTAACTGGCAAGCTAGATAATACTTGGGCCAAATGGTCTCGTCCTTGGACTATGACCGCGTGGGGCTTTTTAACTTTAGGTATTACCATAGGAAGTTGGTGGGCGTATTCAGAACTTGGCTGGGGCGGCTGGTGGTTTTGGGATCCAGTAGAAAACGCATCTTTAATGCCTTGGTTAGTAGCAACGGCGCTATTACATTCATTGAGTGTGACAGAAAAACGTGGTGTATTTAAATCATGGACAGTACTGTTAGCAATTGCAGCATTTTCACTTAGCTTACTGGGCACCTTTATTGTGCGCTCAGGTATTATTGTATCTGTGCATGCTTTTGCAACTGACCCTGATAGAGGCTTATTTATACTGGCCTTTTTAGCTATTGTTGTTGGCGGTGCATTAGCACTTTATGGCATGCGCGTATCGCAAGTGCGAAGCGAAGGGCGTTACAAGTTAGTATCGCGCGAAGTAGCACTGTGGCTAAATAATATATTCTTAGTGGTTGCTACTTTAATTGTATTACTAGGTACTTTATTGCCTATGGTACACAAAGAAATGGGCTTAGGCAGCATTTCAATTGGCGAACCATTTTTTAATAAGATGTTTGCAATACTGCTAGTGCCATTTGCTATTTTAATGGGTATTGGGCCGTTTTTACGCTGGAAGCAAAATAAATGGGCGTTTTTACAAAACAAAATACTAATGGGTGTATTAGTCAGTATTATTATTACCTTTGCTTGGTTATTTTCTAGCTATGATGTGATTGCACCGCTTACCTTATTAGCAACCACGTTAGCTGTATGGATTGTAATTACAACAGGTATTGATTTGTACAGTAAAGTTACCGTACATAGCACCTTTAAAGAAGGCTTTAAGCGCTTAGGTTTAGGTTATTGGGCTATGGTACTTGGCCATATAGGTATTGCCTTTGTAATTGCTGGCGTAACCCTTACTTCGGCATACTCGGTTGAGCGCGACGTATCAATGAAACCAGGTGATACGGTGCAGCTTAATCAGTATCAATACCGCTTTGAAGGAGTGAAAAATGTTCGCGGAGCTAATTACAGTGGCCATGCGGGTGTTGTATCGGTATTAAAAAATGACAAGCTAGTCACTCAGTTACATGCCGAAAAACGCCGTTACGATATTGGCATGCAGTTTATGACAGAAGCAGCAATTGATGCAGGCTTCACACGCGATTTATACCTAGCGTTAGGTGAGCAATTAAGCGAAGGCGCGTGGTCATTACGAATTTATCATAAGCCATTTGTGCGTTGGATGTGGATTGGCGGTATATTAATTTCGTTAGCAGGGTTTGTAATTTTATTTGATAAACGCTATCGCACCTCATCGCCTCAATCAACAAAAGAAACAGCGGAGAGCGAAGCATGAATCGTAAGCTTTTAGCTATAGCACCGTTACTGGTTTTTGCTTTTATTTGTGTGTTTTTATTCCAAGGGTTATTTGCTAACCCGAGGGAAATACAAACAGGGCGATTAGGGCAATCTATGCCAGAATTTAGCCTGCCAGATCTAATGCAAGATAATAAGCTGTGGAGCAATGAGCAGTTAAAAGGTGAGGTTTATTTATTAAATGTATGGGGTACCTGGTGCCCTACATGTTTAGCAGAGCTAGGCTACTTAACTAAATTGCGCGAGCAAGGCGTTAAAATTATAGGCTTGTACTATGTGCAAGGTTACGATGCCGATTTTGACGGGCCATTTGATATGCAAGCACTGCGTAGTGACGTAACCAATATGCTAACGCGTGCTGGCGACCCATATCAGTTTAATATTTTAGATTTACATCGCACACTGTCGTTAGATTTAGGTGTGTCGGGTGCGCCAGAGACTTTTTTAGTTGATAAAAGCGGCACCATTTTGTTGCACCATACCGGTGATATAAATCCGCGAGTGTGGCGTGCTAAGTTTGCACCAATTATGCAGGAGCTCAAATAATGAAGTGGTTGTTATTAACCCTTAGCCTTTTTGTCAGTATGGGGGCGCTTGCTCAGCAAGACCGTTACCAATTTGACAGTAACGAGCAAGCGGTTCGCTTTGAAGAGCTAACCAAAGAGTTACGTTGCCCTAAGTGTCAAAATCAAAATATTGCCGACTCTGATGCGGTAGTAGCAAAAGATTTACGCGAGCGAGTATTAGCTTTAGTAAAAGATGGTAAAACGAAAGACGAAGTAATAGATTATATGATCGATCGTTATGGCTACTTTGTACATTACGATCCACCAGTAACCCCTGCAACTTTAGTGCTGTGGGTTTTACCGGTATTGATTGTGATTTTTGGTTTTGGTTTTATTGTTATTCGCCAACGCAAAGCATCGGTAAAACAAAGCTGGAGCAACAACGACGAAGCAATGTTAGTTAAATTAATTGCTAAAAATAAACGTCAGGAGCAAAGTTAAATGATTTTAATGTGGGCGTCTTTTGCTTTACTCACACTTATTGCACTGTTGTTTGTGATGTTGCCTTTTTTAAAAAAAGAGCGTGTTAAAACCATTACGCACAATGCGAACGCAGAACTTATTAGTATTTATGAACAGCGTTTAGTTGAGCTACAAAACGACTTAGAAAACCAGCGAATTGATGCACAAAATTACAGTGAGTCAGTGATCGAGCTCAAACGTCGCTTACTCAATGAGCTCTCTCCTGAAAAGTCACTTAATAGCCGTGGTAATAATCGTATTTTTGCCTTAACAGGCGGTGCGTTTGTGATTGCCCTAACCGGTATTTTTTACTCTATGACCGGTAATCAGCAGCAAATATCGGCTTGGCACGATGCTATGGATAACTTGGCAGAGTACGGTGAGCGAGCTGTTATGCAAAAAGGCGAGCCGCTGAGTGAAAACGAGCTGCAAGCATTTGCATTGGCACTGCGAACTAAGCTTAGCCAAACGGGGGATGACGAAATTGCTTGGATGTTACTGGGCCGTGTGGCTATGTCATTGAACGAATTTGATATGGCGCAGCAGTCGTTTGATAAAGCGTTGCAAATGAATCCTGCCAATATGCAGGTGCTTATTAGTTACAGCCAAGTGCTGTTACTTGAGGGCAGTGAAGCAAGCATGACACGTGCTGCAGGTATGCTTTCAAAAGTACTGCAAGAAGAGCCGCAAAATTTAGATGCTATTTCTTTATTAGCACTCATTGCTTACGAACGTAAAGATTGGGTACAAGCAAAAGCAGCGTTTGAAGTATTACTTGCCAGTATGGATAAAGCAGATACCCGCTATAATATGATTGCGCAGCGTATTAGTGAGATTGAACAGCAACAAGCACAAAATGTTGACGTTACAAAGAGTGCAGCAATTAAAGTGACAGTAAATGTAAGTACAGAGCTTAAAAATAAACAACCTGAAAACGGAATTTTATTTGTTTTTGCAAAAGCGTTAAATGGCTCTCCAATGCCAATAGCGGTTGCTAAGCTTAACGAGTATCAATTTCCTATTACAGTTGAACTAAGTGATGCAAACTCTATGGTTGCAGGATTAAACTTGTCAAGCGCAGAAGATATAGTTATTACTGCACGTATCTCTAATGATGATTCAGTAATGCCAAGTAGCGGTGAGTTAGAAGGGCATTCAGCAGCATTAAAACGTGAAAGTACCCGTCAGTTGCAACTGCAAATAGACACATTAATACCTTAAGGATACGCGATGTTAAAACATGGTTTAATTTATATATTTTTGTTAGTGCTGGCCGGGTGTGCACAAGTACCTGATAGCCAAAAGGACGAGCGCGATCCACTACAAAATATTAACCGCCCAATATACGACTTTAATATGGATGTTTTAGACACATACATACTAAGACCGGCCGCCGTAGGGTATATCACGGTGACCCCTGTACCAGTGCGTCAAAGCTTAGTGCATTTTACCAATAATATTAGTGCGCCGGTAGATATGATCAACGCCGGTTTACAGGGTAAACCAGGTAATGCCAGTGTTAGCTTAGCACGTTTTTTAGTTAACTCGACCGTAGGTGTTTTTGGTTTATTTGATGTGGCCAGCTCATTAGGGCTAGAACATGTAGATGAGGATTTTGGGCAAACATTAGGTGTATGGGGTGCAGGTGATGGTGCTTACTTGATGCTACCTGCTATGGGGCCTTCTACAGCGCGTAACTTAACCGGCGATGTAGTTGATAACTTTGTTTTACCTGAAATAGCGTTAACTACACCACAAACAATTTTAGTGTTTGCGTTAAAAGCTGTTGAGGCCCGTGCATCACTAATTGCGCAAGAAGGTTTATTGAACGATTCACTAGACCCTTACTTATTTATTAAAGATATTTATTTTCAACGCCAATTATACGAACTTTACGACGGTAACCCGCCAATCAAAGAAGAGCCTGATGACTTTGATGAAGATTTTTTAGAAAGTTTGTAAACCTATTAAAAACGCCAGCAATGCTGGCGTTTTATTTTCTCATTAGTGATTAGAAAGTTGTTATTAAACATTGCTCATTAACTGCATTTGCTCGTTCACCCAGCTAATTGCTTCGTGGTAAGCATCGGGTACTTTATCATCTAAACCAAGTTGTTGGCTGATCTGATTAGCTGCCTGCCAATTGCCTTGCTCATAAAACTTAACCAAGTTTAAGTAGCTTGCAAGCAAGCCCTCGTCATTAAGTAAAGCGGCTTTAATCTCATTAGATAATGGCAGCTTTTGCATCACACTTTGCATACTCTCATCTAATATAGCATCCATAAGCGACATCATGCCGGTTAAAAAAACCATTCCTGTGTCTTTAAACTTACCATGCGAAATAGCCAGTAACTCACTAAAACGCGCCCGAGTGAGCGATAACCTAATTAGCTCCATAGGCTTATCTGTTGAAACTTGCGCTGCAAATAATAAAGATAAAAGCTTTTTAATTTCATTGGCACCAAGGGTGATAAGCGCTTGTTTTATTGTGCTTATTTTTGCACGTCTAGCAAATGCTGCAGAGTTTGAATAACGCAGTAACTTATAAGATAGATTTACATCTCGCTCAAATATATCGGTGATCTTTTTTAGATCCATATCAAGCGTTGAGGTCTCATAAAGTAGTTCGGCTAATGTCATACCAGAGGGGGGAAGCGCTTTACTTTGGATCATCTCTGGTTTTGAAAAGAAAAACCCTTGAAAATAATCAAAGCCAAGTTCCAATGCTTGGTTATACACCTCATGGGTTTCAACTTTTTCAGCAAGTAATTTTAGATGTGGATAAGGTTTTAAATCATCAATAATTGTTTTAATTGTTTCTATATTACAGGTTAAAAAGTCAATTTTTATAATATCAATAAATGGATAAAAGTGGCGCCACACAGGTTGATGAATGTAGTCGTCTAAGGCTAATGTATAACCTTTTTCTTTTAAGTCTTTAACAATAGCAAGTAAACGCTTACCAGGTTGCACCGTTTCGAGTATCTCTACCACCACAGCGTCTTTACTCAGTAAAGTAGGGTAGCCTTTTAGTAAAGTTTCTAGAGTAAAATTGATATATGCTGGTTTATTGTCAGTTAAATCCTCAAGGCCAAAATTAAACTGGCTGCCTTCTATTAGGCGTGTTGTTGCCTCATCTCCATCTATATCGGGAAACACGTTATTTACACCATCACGAAATAGTAATTCATAGCCAATAAGCTTTTTATCGCGATCTAAGATCGGTTGGCGTGCAGCGTAAAAGTACATAAAAAATTCCGTATAGATAAAAAATAACTATTGATTGTAACAATATATGGCAAAACATTAAAAATAGCATGATGTAAATAAGCTTATCTTAGATTAATAACATATTTTTAATAAGTTACAGAAATTTTGACTTAAATATATACGATTTGTTTGTTTTTAATTCACTAAAGTTGACATGTTGGAATTTTAACTATTACCCATGCTATAGTGACAGAGAATGGTTTTTATCCCAATACTGTCTTAACTATAATATTTTAAGAGTCATTATTTGGATCAAAAGCCTGTTGCAATTTATTAGTGGAGGCGAATTTGGAAACAGGAATGATTATTTCACTAGCATTATACTTTGTTGTAATGCTAGGTATAGGATTGTATGCATTTAAGCAATCAACCAGCGATGTTTCAGGTAACATGTTAGGGGGCCGTAATTTATCACCAAGTGTTGCTGCGCTATCTGCAGGTGCATCTGATATGAGCGGTTGGTTACTTATGGGCCTTCCCGGCGCTATGTATCTTTTTGGTTTGAGTAAGGTTTGGATTGCGATTGGTTTAGTACTTGGTGCTTGGGCAAATTACTTCTTAGTTGCACCTAGGCTTCGTGTTTACACTGAAAAAGCAAATGATTCAATTACGATCCCGGATTATTTTGCAAATCGCTTTGCGGACAATAAGAATATATTACGTGTTATTTCAGCTATTGTTATTATTGTTTTCTTCACACTTTATACCTCATCTGGCGTGGTTGCTGGTGGTAAGTTATTTGAAAATTCATTTGGAATGAGCTATGAAGTTGGCCTTTATGTTACTACTGGCGTTGTAGTACTTTATACGCTTTTTGGTGGTTTTTTAGCGGTAAGTTTGACCGACTTTGTACAAGGTTGCATTATGCTTATTGCGCTATTAGTCGTACCAATAGTAACGTTTACTATGCTTGATCACCCAGTAATGGAAACGCTCGCTAATGCAAGCTATGACCTGTTACTTATCTCGCCAAAGGCCAGTGAAGTTCACTCTCTAAATATGCTAGATTGGTTTGCTGGTGGCTCTACCATCGCAATTATTTCTGCGTTAGCTTGGGGCTTTGGTTACTTTGGTCAGCCTCATATTATAGTACGCTTTATGTCGGTACGTTCAGTTAAAGATATTCCAGCAATGCGACGCATTGGTATGTCTTGGATGACATTATCTGCAATAGGCGCAGTACTAACTGGTTTATTTGGGGCAGCCTTCATACTAGAAAATGAAATGCCGATAAATGATAAAGAAACAATATTTTTAGTGCTATCTGAATTGGTTTTTCATCCATTGATTGCTGGCTTTTTATTAGCAGCTATTTTAGCGGCTGTAATGAGTACTATCTCTTCACAATTGCTAGTGTGTTCAAGCTCGTTAACTGAAGACTTTTATAAAATATACCTGCATCGCGAAGCCTCTCAAAAAGAGCTGGTTTTTGTTGGGCGTATTAGTGTGGCATTAGTTGCTATGTTTGCTATTTACTTAGCTTACGATAGAGATAGTTCTATTTTAGACTTAGTGAGTAATGCGTGGGCAGGCTTTGGCGCTGCATTTGGACCACTCGTATTGTTTAGCCTTTACTGGAGAAGAATGAACTTTGCTGGCGCCTTAGCAGGCATGTTAGTGGGGGCTTCAACAGTACTTATATGGATATACGCACCAATTACCATTAATGGTGCGAGTTTAAGTAGCGTTATTTATGAAATAGTCCCAGGCTTTATTTTATCAAGTATTGCGATTGTATTAGTTAGCTTAATGACCAATGAGCCAGCTAAAGAAATTACAACCTTATTTGATGAAGTAGAACAAGAACTATAAAAAGTTATAAACAAAAAAAGGGAGTAACTTAGGTTACTCCCTTTTTTTATGCAAAATTTATTAACTCGCTTTTTTGTCGCTACTTTCTTCTATGGGTGCAACATTATCTGCTTTTTTGCCTTTTACAGCAGCTTTAGGGGCTATAGGCTCTTTACCACCTTTTAATATTGTCATGAAGTCATCTTTACTTTTTGCCATTTCTAAAGCGAGTGACTCTACTTGTTGCTCACTTAATGGTACATCAACTTTTTCTAGCAAAATTTCAAGCGACTCTGCAATATCGAGCATTTTATCATAGGCATCAGCTTCTTTTTTGGTAGTAAACGTCATGCGCTCGACTCCGTTTCGTTCTACAACATATTTAACAACAACAGCCATGATTTCTCCTGCTTACTTGCGTGGCATATAGTATATATAAACCATTAGATTACTGTTTTTATGTACAGTACAAGTTTGTGCCTAAATTTGCAAGTCCCCTAATTAATATTAAGTGATAATAGTTGACAACAAAGATTAACTTTACTTTATTTAACTTAATCACTTTTGTGTACCGTTGCAGTTAAGGATCTCACAGGGAGTGAATGTTAGGTTTAAGTATTTAATAAAGTGCAGGTGTAAAAAGCCTTTTGCGTTATGACTTAAACATATAAACAACAAAGTAAATGTTCATGTATGAACAAAAAAGGAAGAAAGATGAAAAAACTAAAATATAGTATTTTAGCTGCAGCTTTTTGTATGTTGCCAGTAACTCTTACCTACGCAAATGTTGATACCTCAGCAATAACTCAGCAAGTAAAACAGGCGGCTTTAAATATTAATACTGCTGATGTTAGCCAGCTATCTAAGCTCCCTGGTATTGGTAAGAAAAAAGCACAAGCTATTATAGATTATCGCGAAGCAAAGGGTAACTTTACATCGTTAGAGGATTTGAAAATGGTAAAAGGTATAGGTAAAAAATTAGCTGCAAAGCTTGAAGGTAAGATTTCGTTTTAAGTTAAAAAGGGCGCGTTAAGCGCCCTTAGTATATTGGGTTAATGCTTCACATAAATGCTTTTTAGCAAAGTTAATCTCAATTGGAGTCGTTAGTAGTGGGTAACACAACCCACCGAGTAGTAAAAAAGGGATGAGTAACCAGCCTTCAAATACGGCAAATATTAAAAACAGCGGACTGAGTAATAATAATTTTATAATACGAAGTAGTACTTTATTAACAGGTGAAAGCATACTTAAAGAAATCGCTATAACAGCTTGTCTGTCACGTATTTTTAAATGTTTTAGAGCATTAATTTGGCTTGAAAAAAACACAAGCATTACAGCGACCTTTTAGTCATTAAGCGACTCGTTACCAGTAAAAATAAAGTGGCTGCAAACAGCGCAAATATTACTTCCATCCATGCCGGCATACTTAGCCCCGCAAATTGCCAGTCAATGTTTCCGCAATCACCAGTGGCTGCAAAAAAGCTTGGGATCCACTCATGTAATGGCATAAAGGCAGGAAAGTTAGGTTCAAACTCACAGCTAAATGCAAAAGGATCAGTGGTTGTTTGCATTTCGATATGCTCGCGGGCAATTATAAATCCCCAAACACTAGAAACAGCCCATACACTATAGGCGAGCAAGCGAACCCCTCTATGCTCTGGATTACTTGTACCAATAATACCTGCAATAAGTAAACCTAATACCGCAGTACGCTGATATATGCACATGATACATGGCGCCAATCCCATTTTATATTGAAAAAACAGTGCCGTTATTTCAAGCAGAAAAACAATACCACTAAACAAAAGCCAAGGAGTACGTTGGGTGGGTAATTGTGCAAGCCAGTTCATAATAAATCCGTATTTAAATAAGACGCTAGATTATGACGTAGGATAAAGTTAGGGGCAAGCAAAACGACTTAAAGCCTACCCACATGCATTTATGATGATTAAAGTTAAGGTTATAATTCTAAAAGCCAATAAAAATCCAATAATGTGAATAAAGAGGTAGCCCTTTAAACGAGTAAAGTATGTGTGTGAGGTGACTTTACGTAATAAGTTAATAAGGCAAGGCGCGAACTTAAAGTAAATAACTACTTAAAATGTATCTAGGGTGAATATATAAGTGCTTGCGACAAGTGTTAGTAAAAAATATAAAGCATTTTATAGACACAAATATTTTAATCGCATACTGGCAGTAATATGGCGTACTTTACTTGTTACTTGAGCGTCGTCTGGTACAATCAGTCGGTTAATCGTATGTAGTAGTGTGAATTAATTCGAGTGGGAATTGGATGAGAATTTTTAAAGCGAAAAGCCCAGCAGGATTTGCTGAAGAATACATAGTAGAGTCTATCTGGAATGGCGATTTTCCTCCTGGATCTATTCTACCTGCTGAGCGTGAACTCTCAGAGTTAATAGGTGTTACCCGAACGACGTTACGTGAAGTATTACAGCGATTGGCTCGAGATGGCTGGTTAACTATTAAACATGGTAAGCCAACAAAAGTGAATAACTTTTGGGAAACGTCAGGACTAAATATTCTTGAAACGTTAGCACGTCTTGATGAAGATAAAATGCCAGAGTTAACCGACCAGTTACTCTCTGCACGCACTAATATAAGCGCAATTTATACGCGTGCAGCTATAAAGTTAAATCCAGAACGTGTGATTGAAATTCTCTCACAAAGCGATGAGTTAGAAGACAGTGCGCAAGCATTTGCTGATTACGATTATAAAGTGCATCACGAGTTAGCTGTTGCAGGTAATAATCGTATTTACGTGCTTATACTCAATGGCTTTAAAGGATTTTATTCAAAAATAGGTTGTCATTATTTTTCAGATCCGGGGACGCGTGAGTTGGCTCGCCAGTTTTATAAAGACTTAACTAAATTGGCTGAAAACAGAGAACACGACGGTGCGATCATGATGATGCGTAAATATGGTCATCAAACCGGTGAAATTTGGCAACAAATTCGTGGCGATATGCCCAGCGACATAATGGATTAAACCTATTTTAAAAGCCTGCATTTGCAGGTTTTTTTGTGTCTTCATTTTATTAATACTTTATAACCAAGAAACTGAGCTAATAAAATAAACCCCACCACTTTTTAGTGTTCAGTATTATCGATGGGAGGAATCGTTAAATACGATTGTCATTTCGCACCAGTTCTCTCTAGAATAATAATAATTATATGTGCGCTATTGGTTTTTAAGTTTTAGAGCCCATATAACTATCAGCATTGCATAAGCAATTGACAACAAACTCAAAATATTTGGAGAATAAAATGGGTGTATTAGTAGGCCGCCAGGCACCAGACTTTACCGCTGCAGCAGTTCTTGGTAACGGTGAAATTGTAGATAGCTATAACCTTCATGAAAAAATTAAAGGTAAAAAAGCAGTTATTTTCTTTTACCCACTAGATTTCACGTTTGTATGTCCTTCTGAACTTATTGCATTTGATAAGCGTTATGAAGAATTCCAAAAACGTGGCGTTGAAGTAATTGGTGTTTCTATCGATTCACAATTCTCACACAACGCATGGCGTAACACTGCTGTTGCAGATGGCGGTATCGGTAAAGTTAAATATGCACTAGTTGCAGATATTAAACATGAAATTTGTAAAGCATACGACGTTGAGCATCCTGAAGCGGGTGTTGCGTTTCGTGGTTCTTTCCTAATTGATGAAGAAGGCAATGTACGTCACCAAGTAGTGAACGACTTACCACTAGGTCGTAACATTGATGAAATGCTACGTATGGTTGACGCGCTAGCGTTCCACACTGAGCACGGTGAAGTATGTCCTGCTGGTTGGACTGAAGGTAAAAAAGGTATGGATGCAAGCCCTGAAGGCGTTGCTAAGTTCCTATCTGAAAACGAAGGCGATCTATAATTTAGCTCTCGTTTTAAATAAAAAAACCGCCAATTGGCGGTTTTTTTGTTGCTTCTAATTTAGAACGAGAAGCTTACTTTAGTATAAATATAACGACCGCGTGGGTTATGAACCCCAGACGCATAACCGTAAAGGTCAGAATCGCCATCACCAATTGCAAAAGGAGGCTCTTCGTCAAACAAGTTATTAATACCTAGTGATAATTTAGCTGACTCAGTGATACGGTACGACGTTTGTAAGTCAACCAACACTTGTGAATCAATCATACGTGATGTATTGCTATCAAAATCTAAGTTACCGTCAAAGTCGATATCAGGTGTGTCTTCAAACTCACCAACATAACTTAAGTTAACATTAGTATTAAAGTCGCCCACTTCCCAGTTAGTTGAGAAAATCCAACGATGCTCAGGGTAACCATACTCACCAGAGTAATCACGGCCATCTTTTTCAAATTTGTTTTGGTAAGCCCACTCTAAATTGAATTTCAATAAACCTAAATCATCCAATGAATGATTGTAATTTGCTGAAAAGTCGATGCCAGATACTTCTTGTGAAGAGACGTTTTCAAATGTGCTATAGATTTTTTGAATTGAACCTAAGCTTTCACCATTAGTAGGCGGTAAGCGAACACATACAGTACTGTTTTGGTTACCACACTCGGCAGCATAAATTGGACCAAACTCTTCTTGGTCAATTTTATTGTCTTGGGTGATGCTCCACACATCAACACTTAAACCAAACTCTGCGCTAGGGGCCCAAATGAAGCCGACGTTCCAAGATTCAGACTCTTCAGGTTGTAAGTCTGCATTACCAGAGAATTGAATGTTGTAATCAAGTAACTGACAGTCTAAGCCCGTTTGTTGACAGCGTTGAGTATCAATAAAGAACTGACTTTTTTCTGATGGACCTAGGCCAACTTGTGCTAAAGAGGGGGCTCTAAAGCCTTGTGCCCATGAGCCACGAACCGTGATTTCATCACTAGGTGCCCAGCGAAGTGCAACTTTTGGATTGGTAGTTGTGCCAAAATCGCTATAGTCATCGTGACGTCCAGCAAGTTGCAATTCTAATGTATCAGCTAGTGGAATTGAAAATTCAACATAAGCAGCATATTGATCGCGCGATGCTGCGGCTGATACAGCTTCAGTACCAAAAATTAAACCGCGACGGAACTGATCATCAGGGATATCTGTAACGTCTTCTTCGCGGTACTCAATACCGGCTGCCATCATCACCACATCGTCGCCAAAGCTAAATGCTTCACCGCTAATGTTTGCGTCAAATGAGGTCATATGTGACTCACCTTGACGTACTAAGCTAGTAGTGATTCTGTCGATTACTGCAGGATCGTTATAAGTGCCGCCAAATGGGTTGTAATTACCGGCATCTATTTCTTGTTGTAAAAAGTCGGTACGCACCCAGCCTTGTGAGCGATCGCCAGTTTGCATTGATTTACTACGACCTTTTTGTACCGCTGTCTCCCAGCTCCAGTCGTTAAACTCGCCCCGTAAACCCGCTACAAAACGCATCGTATCTGATTCAATATCCCATTGGCGAGCACCGGCATCAACCGTTCTGTAACGGCCAATATCTATATCTTTACCAAATGGGTTATTAGGATGATTTGCTGGCACAGTAAGCCCTGCATCTTCATCTAGCGGGGTTGGCGCACCCATAGCCACAGAGCTATTGTGTTGTACTGCCATTTCTAAAAATGCGGTAATACCATTATCAAAATTATATTCAAACTGCGAAATAGCCCCAATACGTTCAGATGCTGGTGCAATATAGCCGTATGGGCCGTAATCGAACAAACAGCTGCCACTGGCAGTTGCGCTATCGGCTGGACAAGCAGGGTCAATGGTTTTTACACCATCAACGTAAAAGTAACCAGGGAAGCCACGTGATGAACGAAAGTCCTCACCACCTAAAGCTCTTTGATCTGCAGTGCCTAAACTGCCCATTTCACTTGACGATAAAGAGGTGTTTTTAAAGTAGTCAATAATAACGGAAGCACTGCTTTTTTCGTTACTTGTACCCCAAACGATGCTGGCTGATGTTTCTTCGTAATTAGGACCGTCAGTGCCACCGTAGCCTAAGTTTACTTCAATACCATCAATATCTTTTTTCAAGATAACGTTAACTACACCCGCAACAGCATCAGAGCCATAAATAGCCGATGCACCATCTTTTAAAATGTCGATACGTTCAATCGCTGAAACAGGAATACTGTTAATATCAACAAATGAGTTAGTAATACCTTCAGCGAATGCACTAATAGCAACACGGCGGCCATTAATAAGTACTAAAGTTGCGTCAGCACCTAGGCCACGTAAACTTACCGCTGCAGAACCATTTGCAGTAGAGTCTTGGTTATTACCACGGGTAGAGAAAGTACCGCTACCTGCAACAGGCATTCTTTCAAGCAACTGCTGTAGGTTGTCATAACCCATGTTATCAATATCGGCTCTACTGATAGATTGAACCGGAGAAGGGCCTTCCATATCAGAACGTTTAATACGAGAGCCCGTTACTTCAATGCGTTCTACTTTTTTCACTTCATCAGCGGCGTATGTTGTTGTTGTAAAGCCAGCTGTTAATGCCAAAGTAGCCCCTGCAATTAAGCTAGGGGTAAATGCAAATTGCTTCATCTTTAAGTCCTTGTTAGTTTTGTTGAATTTGGTAGCTAAAAAAGCCTCCATATTAATACCATGTAACAAAGGTGTTAGCAATAGCGGTGTGGTGTGACTTTAGTCTGGGTGTTGCTGGTAAAATAGTCAGTGTGTTTTATTTACTTGGAGATAGAAGTTCGACGTAAAGCGGGGTTTTAATATAAATCTTGCGTTGCAATTAGTGGTAAGAATTAAATAGTTTAGTGAGCACTTATTTTGTAATAATTTATTCTTTTATTAACAGCCACTAAGTTGCAGTATATTTATGCAGTTTGGTTTAAAATTGTGCGTTAAATTATTTTAAAATAAATAAAAAAACGCCTAATAAATTAGGCGTTTTTATTTATGCTTTATGCTTCATTAAGCGTTCTTTTTCACGCGACCAGTCTTTATCTTTACCGTCTTCGCGTTTGTCGTGTAATTTTTTACCTTTTGCTAAATGAAACTCAAGTTTCACCCAGCAATTCTTCCAATACATAGCAGTAGCAATTAATGAATAGCCATCGCGTTCAGTTGCGCCTACTAAGCGATCTAGCTCGCGTCTGCTTAATAGTAACTTACGATAACGTAAAGGATCACAAATTACATGGGTAGATGCACTGTTAAGAGGCTGGATTTGGGCGCCTAATAAAAATGCTTCACCGTTTTTAAGATGGATATAAGTTTCAGTGATGTTAACTTTGCCAGCTCGGATGCTTTTTACTTCCCAGCCTTGGAGCTCTACACCCGCTTCAAACTTATCGTGTAAAAAATACTCATGTCGCGCTTTTTTGTTAAGCGCGATGGTATTGCTTGTCGATTTTGATGATTTATTCTTAGCCATAGTGCCCTATATTATACGTAATACGAGATGTTTTACATCGATTTTTTAATAATGCATTTAAAAGCTTAGTAATTAATTTAAGCAGCGTGAAAGTTTGGGGAAACGCGTAAAGCTTGCTAAAATTCCACCACACAGTTGGGAGTGAGTATGCCACAAATAAAAAAAAGTGCGCTGGTTATGTACAGCACTAAAGAGATGTTTGACCTTATTAATGATGTAGAAGCCTATCCTCAGTTTTTACCTAATTGCTCAGACTCAAAAATTATTAAGCAACACAATAATAGCATGACCGCGAGTTTAGAAATATCAAAAGCAGGTATAAAAAAGTGGTTTACCACAGAAAATACCTTTGTTGATGAGCAAACCGTGGTATTAAATCTTGTAGATGGTCCGTTTAAAATGTTGCAGGGGCGTTGGCACTTTCAACAACTTGACGCAAATGCTTGCAAAGTAGAGTTACAATTAGACTTTGAGTTTTCGAGTAAGTTGATTGAGTTAGCGTTTGGTAAAATATTTAATGATGTTGCAAAAAATATGGTGAGTGCGTTTACTCAGCGCGCGAAACAGGTTTATGGAGCGAGAGTATGATTGATGTTGAAGTTGTATTTGCACTACCCGAAACAGCAACAAGCTTAACAATAGAAGTTGTTAAGGGAACAACGGTAGAACAAGCTGTTATTCAATCAGGAATTATCGAAAAACACCCAGAAATAGATGCTACAGCACTAACACTCGGTGTTTGGAATAGAACTGTAAAGCC
This sequence comes from Pseudoalteromonas nigrifaciens, assembly GCF_002221505.1. Lineage (NCBI taxonomy): Bacteria > Pseudomonadati > Pseudomonadota > Gammaproteobacteria > Alteromonadales > Pseudoalteromonadaceae > Pseudoalteromonas > Pseudoalteromonas nigrifaciens. The sequence continues at coordinate 935,990 of NZ_CP011036.1, forward strand.
TAATCAAGAGCTAAAAGAGGGGGATAGAGTTGAAATTTATCGTCCTTTAATTGCCGATCCTAAAGATGCGCGTAGAAAACGAGCTGAAAAAGCGAAAGAAGAAGGGCGAGCAAATAAAGTAACCGGTGGCCGTCCTATAGAGCGATAGCATAAGGTTTTAGCTATTATAAAGGTGAGCTTAACTCACCTTTATAATTTTATAAGCGAGGGTGCTTATTGTTCGAGTGGAGTAGTAAAGTTTTCTGGCTGTTCGTAATCACCTGAAATAGAAGCAAGCTTTTCATTTTCAAAGTTAATAACCAGTGATTTGTACTGCTCGTTACTACGGCCTTTATTAAAGCTATATACATAACGCCAAGTGTTATTATCAAATGCATTTTCGGCGATAGGCTTGCCTAATACATAAACAACTTGCTCACGAGTCATGTTTACACGCAGTTTATCAACATCAGATTGTTCTAAAAAGTTACCTTGAGGGATGTTGATTCTGTATACCCAGCTAGAACACCCAGCTGCTGAACTAAGCGTTAAAGCAACGATAAGCCAAAGAGAAAAAGTTTTTAACGACTGCATTGTTAGTTGTGATCCTTATTTTTTATAATCTGCATGATACCGATTAGTCACTGAAGGTAAAACCCTTTTAAGCAATTGTTTTTTGTTAAGGGCATTAAGTTAAGGTAGCGATTTGACCACTGATAATCAAAAAAGTTTAAAATGCAGTGATCAGAGCTGCTTAAAAAAGCCATCTATCTGGTATTTGTATATAGTACAAACCCGCTACGGCCATTGGTATACGGGTATAACGACCAATGTTGAGCAACGTCTTGCTACGCACCAAGCGGGTAATGGTGCAAAAAACCTTAAAGGTAAAGGCCCACTTTTACTTATTCATCAGCACAGTGTTGGCAATAAAAGTGCAGCAAGTAAATTAGAATACCAAGTGAAAAAATTATCTAGGGCTAAAAAAGAAGCCTATGTAGCATCATTTAAGACGGGCTAAGTGGGAGTGGTGTTTTAGCAAGCTGGTTAATAAAGGCTTCTATTAATAGCACTGCATCAGTAAAAAGTTTGCTGTTAATATTCTCAGCGGTGTCATTACTTGTATGATGGGCACTGTCGTAGCCCATGCCAAAGTAAACATAAGGGATTTTTTGTCTTGCAAACGAATAGTGATCGCTCGCTTTATGCCAGTTTATATTTTTAGATTTTATATATCTGCTCATTTGCGCTGCGGAGTAAACCGGTTTTAAATTTACATTATTATTTTTAACGGCTAAAAACACACTATTTAAGGTGTTTTTTAACGATCTAGAGGTTAATACATATAAGTTGCTACGACGTTTTTTAACCCCTAGCATGTCTAAATTTATGTTCATAATAACGCTATTTGGTAGCAGTGTTTTGGCAAAATATTTACTGCCATGTAAGCCGTTTTCCTCTGCATCTGTGGCTACAAAGGTAAGAGAAAAAGGCAGTGGCTTATCATTAAATACGCTTGCTAAATAAATTAAAGCAGCAATACCGGTGGCATTATCATTTGCTCCAGGATGCAGTTTTCCGCCACGTTTACCTAAATGGTCATAGTGTGCGGTAATAATAATACGAGTGGCTTTTTGTAATGGGTCGCTTGCCTTTGTTACTGCCTCTAGAGCCCCTATGTTGGAACTAATAATATTAATACCACACGCTTGGCTAAATAGGCCCGATTTATAGCAAAATGGCTGCTCGACCACGTTATTATTAACTTGGCTTAATCTGTGTTTTATATAGCTTCTTGTAAGCTCTGCGCTTTGAGAACCTGTTTTTCTACCTGCAAGTTGCTGGTCTGCTAAGTAATATAAATCATCAATAAGTAGCTGCTGCGCCGTTTTACTATTAACAAAAGGGCTTAAAAGCAGAAAAATAATAACGACAGTTAATTGTTTAATGGGCACCTACCTTTGCGGTTAATGATTGCAGCGCTTTTAACTTTGCGCCATAACGTTTTTTGTCATGTAAAAAATCAGCATTTTTTCCGGCTTTACGCAAATGGTACTTTGCTTGCTTTGTATCGCCCCACTGAAAGTAAACTCGCGCCAAGCCAAAATGACTTTCGTGAAGTGTGGGGGATAATGTATAGGCCTTTTTAAAGTGTTTGAGTGCTTTAGCGTAATATTTATGTACGTACTCGGTATTACCAAGTGATATATGGTAATAAGGATTACTTTGGCGCTGTTTATCAAGCTGATTAAGTATTTGAGTTCCTTGCATCTCTCGCTCTGTAAGTAAGTACAACATAGCAAGATTACCTTGTGCTGTGTTGTTGTTTTTATCAAGATGAAGGGCATAATTATAAGCTTGCTCGGCTTCATTTAAATAGTTAAATTGCCTAAATAAAACACCTAAGTTCCCCCATGCAACGCTAAAATTAGGTGCTACCTTGGTTGCTGCATTAAAGTAGCTATAGGCTAATTCATATTGTTTATTTATTAGCGCAGTAGCACCTTTATTATTATAAAACATAGCGGTAACAGTATTTTTTGATAATCGTGTTGTTTTAAAGCGTGCTTGTCGGCTGTTAGAGTCAAAGTCGATAATTAAGCGCTGATCTCGTTGGTAAAATAAAGTGCCAGCATCTTTTATTAGAGGTTGGCTATTAAGGCTTAAATTTATGTGTCCGGTTAATAAATTAACGCCTTGATCAAGTGCCCAATATTCAGGGATATGTACTTTTTGAAATTGCGCTTTTAAGCCTAAGTGCTCCGCTAAGCTATACGCTAATATAGATAATGACAAACAGTTAGCGTTTAGATTTTGATAGCTTTGTGCAGCGGTTAAAGTGGCAGATGAGCGATAGGCAAGTGAGTCATCACCATTTTTTAATAAAAAGCTAAATATGCCTTGTGCAATATGTTGGGCTGAATTTTGACTGTTTAAATGAGAATCTAATTGCCGCGTTAAGCTGGTATCTAATTTAAATATTTCTGCTGGAGTTTCGATCTGTTGTAGCTTAAAGTTTGCTGGCTCAATGAGTTGCGGCAGCGCTAACTTTGGCGGTGAGCTACACGCACACAAAAAAAGTATAAAGCTAAATGATAAATAATATTTAAGTTGAGTGGCTTTCATATAACACCTCTAAGCAAAACTACTTACCAGTTAAGTGTAGTTGTAATTTTACTCAGAGGTATAATTTAAATGTTACAAAAAATGAGTTAGCGATTTGCCTCAAAAGTGGCAACAAGTGACGCAAGCGTTTGTGCGCTATTTGCTAAATCGCGAATAGCCTGCTCAGTATTTAATTGCTCATTCATCGACTTGTCGCTAATTTCACTAATTTGCTCAATATTACGTCCTACATCGGCTACTACATTACTTTGCTGCTCTGTTGCTGTTGCGATTAAGGTTGCCATATCATTAATTTGATTTGCTGTTTCAGTAATTGTATCAAGCAGCTCAACTGAGTTTTGCATTGCCCCTACACTTTGCTGAGCTTTACTTTTGGACTGACTAATATCGGTAACAACATCATTCGATATTTGGGTTAATTCTTCAATCATCGACTGAATTTCAGTGGTTGATTGTGAGGTACGATTAGCCAGCGCTCGCACTTCATCGGCAACAACAGCAAAACCGCGACCGTGCTCACCCGCACGCGCAGATTCAATAGCAGCATTAAGCGCAAGTAAGTTTGTTTGCTCAGAAATACCTCTAATTGAGTCAACAATACTAGCAATATCAAGCGTTTTTTTAGAAAGTAAGGTTACTTGCTCTGTAATGCCATCTATGTCGCTAGCAAGAGCTGCAATAGTCGTTTGGCTTTGCAGTACCTGTTGATGGCTTTTACTGGTGTTTTCACGGCTACTATTGGTTAACTTCGCCGTGTTGGCGGCACTTTGTGCTATTTCTTGTACTGTTGCGCCCATTTCGTTAATGGCGGCAGCAACCGATATTGTTTGCTCTTTTTGCTGATCAATTGCTTGTGAGTTATGTTTTGCTTGCGCAAACACGTGGTCAGAGCTTTGGCGGATCCCATGGCTTTCATGGGCAACTTGTTTAATTGCTGTGTCTATTTTTTCGATGAATTGATTAAAACCATCGGTTAAATTATTTAGCTCAGGTTGCGCAGAGTAAGGCAGTCTATATGCTAAATTAGCATCGCCTGTGCCTAAACGAGAGAATAGCTCGGCTATTTTCGACAGTGGCGACGACAATGAGCGAGCAAGCAAATAACTGATACAGCTCGCTATAAGGGCGATAATTATAGTGAAGGTTAAAATTTGCCATTCTAATTTACTCACACTCGAAAACACTTCGCTTTTAGGTACTTGGGCTACAACAAAAAGGTCAGTATTTTTTATTGGTGTTGCAGCAACCAGGGTGTCTTCACCGGCTAAGTTAATTTCTGCCAATGAAAAGCCATTACTATTTAATAATTTATTATGTATATTTTCGCCGTACAGGGCATCTATATTTACTTTAGCCACTTTATTGGCGTCTTTGTGTAACTGGATCAAGCCATTTTTATTGGCAAGAAAAACAAATCCAGATTGCTCAATCTTAAATTGCTGCAGTAGCTTTTGCATATCGGTAATGCTTTTAGCAAGCCCTGCCAAACCTAAACCATTGGGTTGCTGATGGTTAATAAACATTTTTACATCGTTAGCAGATTCTTGATAAATACTGATGTCATAAGGGCGCTTTGACTGTTTAAATGCGAAAAACCAGCCATCTGCGGCATCGTTTTTTAATACGCGTAAAAAGCCATTTTGGTTCCAGTATTGTGCGGTGTCTCTATTTGCCCATGATGCAGTAGCAAGATCGTACTGCTGTACTAATCTATTTAACTCATTAAGAATTTGAGAGTCGTCCTCGGTGGCTGAATTTGCCCAATCAATCAGAAATACATTTGAAGAAAGTTGTTCTGCGGCGCCTAAAAGCTCGTTTATTTCGCCACCAATATGGTTACTAATAGTTTGTAACTTGCTTGGAAGTTCAGACTCTATCATGCGCTTTTCGATGATATCCTCTGCGTTATGTAACGATGTTAAGCCTATGAGCGCGGCAACACAGATTGCTATAACACTGCCTAAAGCGGTGATTTTTTGAGTAATAGAAAGGTTTTGTATCATCATAAGGGTAATTTTGTTTACAACTGAACCAAGTAGGTGATTATTTTAACACATTATATATTTTGAGCGAGTGATGAATAGCGCGCCATACAGGTACGAAAAAGCCCACCGCAAAAGCAGGTGGGCTTGGTTTCTAACAAGTGAAACTTAGATTAACTTGGGATTAAACTATTTTTTTCATTGCTGACATGTAACCGCGTAATGTAGCGCCTACTTTTTCAACAGGGTGTTCACGTAATGCTGTATTAATTTGAATTAGCGTTTGGTTGTCTACTTGATTACTATGCTCACCTAAGCCTTTACCAATTACGTCGGTGTCAATTTTTTGCATAAAGTCTTGTAGTAAAGGTAAACATGCGTGGTTATATAAATAACAACCATATTCAGCCGTGTCCGAAATTGTACGGTTCATTTCAAATAACTTTTTACGCGCAATGGTATTAGCAATCAGTGGCGTTTCATGTAATGACTCATAATAAGCCGACTCTGCAATAATGCCTGCGGCAGTCATGGTTTCAAATGCAAGCTCTACGCCTGCTTTAACCATAGCGACCATTAAAATACCGTTATCAAAAAATTCTTGCTCAGCAATTTCAACATTGCCCGCTGGGGTTTTTTCAAAGTGAGTTTCGGCTGTTTCTGCGCGCCATTTAAGTAAGTTTGCATCATCATTATTCCAGTCTTCCATCATGGTACGTGAAAAAGTACCATCGATGATGTCATCTTGATGTTTGTTATATAGTGGGCGCATAATTTGTTTTAGTTCTTCGCTTAATTCAAACGCTTTTACTTTAGCTGGGTTTGAAAGACGGTCAAGCATATTGGTTACGCCACCGTATTTAAGGGCTTCAGTAATTACTTCCCAGCCGTATTGAATTAGTTTTGAGGCGTAACCTGCATCAATGCCTTTTTCAATCATTTTATCAAAACATAAAATAGAACCGGTTTGTAACATGCCACATAAAATGGTTTGCTCGCCCATTAAATCTGATTTTACTTCAGCAATAAATGACGACTTAAGTACGCCGGCTCTGTGGCCGCCAGTACCTGCAGCATAGGCTTTAGCTTGAGCTAAACCATGGCCTTGTGGGTCGTTTTCTGGGTGTACAGCAATTAGAGTTGGTACGCCAAAACCACGCTTGTATTCTTCACGCACTTCAGAGCCTGGGCATTTAGGTGCTACCATAATAACGGTAATGTCGTCGCGTACTTGCATACCTTCTTCAACAATATTAAAGCCATGAGAGTAGGCAAGGGTTGAGCCTTGTTTCATTAGTGGCATAATTGCGTTTACCACTGAAGTATGTTGTTTATCAGGCGTTAAATTTAATACTACGTCGGCAGTTGGAATTAGTTCTTGGTAAGTGCCTACAGTAAAGCCATTTTCAGACGCGTTTAAAAATGATTGACGACGTTCACTAATGGCCGAGTCACGCAGCGTATACGACACATCTAAACCAGAATCACGTAAGTTTAAGCCTTGGTTTAAGCCTTGTGCGCCACAGCCTACAATAACCAGTTTTTTACCTTTAAGAGCATCAACGCCGTCAGTAAACTCGTCTGCGTTCATAAATTCACATTGGGCTAATTGCGCCAATTGTTCGCGTAAGGGTAAGGTATTAAAATAATTCGCCATGTTAGTGTCCTATTGATTCAGTTTGTTAGATGCATTGCTGTTGCTTTGCTTAACTCAACCATATGAAAAATCTTTTCTTGCGTAAACTGATATATTTGCATTAGAGTGTTTCATAATATGAAATACTGAGTTGGTTATGGATCACAAGCATTTAAATTACTTTTTAGCGTTGGCAAAAACATTGCACTTTTCGCGTGCCAGTGAACTTTGTCATATAAGTGCGCCGACATTGAGCCGTAATATTAAGCAGCTTGAAAGCGAAGTGGGGGTAATGCTATTTTTACGTGATAACCGCAGTGTAAAATTAACCCGCGAAGGGCTGGCATTTATTGACTACGCCACATCCACATTGGCTAATTGGCAGCGCTTTAAAGCGAACCTAAAAGAGCCACAGCAGTATATTTATGGCAACGTGAGTATTTATTGTTCAGTAACCGCGTCGTACAGTTTTTTACATCATATTTTAGAGCAGTTACGCGCTCAACATCAGCATATAGAAATCACCCTAAATACCGGCGATCCTGCGCTGGCAATAAACCGTGTTTTAGATGGCCACGAATCTATGGCTATTGCTGCTAAGCCAAATAAGTTACCTGCACAAATTGCCTTTGTTGATATTGGCTATTCACCGCTGGTATTTATTGCGCCTAAAATTGCGTGCTCAATTACGCAAAAGCTTGCTAGTAATACACCTAGTATAGATTGGTCAGAGCTTGAGTTTATTGTGCCAGAGCAAGGGTTTGCTAGGCAACGCTTGGAGCAGTGGTGGCGAAAAAATAATATTCAGGGAAAAATTTATGCACAAGTAGCAGGGCACGAAGCGATGGTATCTATGGTGAGCCTTGGCTTTGGTATAGCAATGATCCCTAAAATAGTTTTAGATAACAGTCCACTACAAGACAAAGTACACGTTTTACAAACAAATACACATGCACCTAAAGGTATTGATATTGGCTTGGCAGTATTACATAAGGAATTAAACGACCCGGCTATAAGTGCCTTGTGGAATATAGCGCAAAATATGGGTGAAAAAATAATTTAATGCAATACACTTACTAAGGTTGCTCTTAGTATAAAAGCCCAGATAGCGTAAGCCTTTAATCTACCGCTCCTCTATTGCCTATCAATAGAGCTGTTAGGCTAAGCATATAAGCCGCAAAGTAATCATAATTGTATAAAAGTTGTTAATGATTGTAACTGCCTAGAGCTTGTTCTCAATGACCTTGCTACTATGGATAAATGGCCTTTTTATATATGTACGATGAACACAATGCGGTTTTATTTTATAATAATATTATTAATCTCTCTTTCGTTTAATGCTCAGGTATTAGCGCAAAGTGACGAGCCTGTAGATGCACATATATCTACAGAGCAACTGCATTTAAGTATGAGTATAGGGGCGGGAGTAATAACTAATCCATTATATGGTGCAGATAATATTCCGTTGGTGATCATTCCTCAAATAGCCTTTTATGGGCAACAGTGGTTTTTTGATAATGGCCGAGTTGGCTACTCGATTAAACAAACGCAACAGCATAACTTAAGCCTAGTAACAGAATTAAACCCTGAGTCGCGTTTTTTTATTGATTGGCACCCGCAAAATATATTTGCGCTAAAAAGTGCTAGTTCAAATAATCAATTTACCCAGTTAGAAACAGATACCTCGCCTCAACAAATAAATATTAATAATATTAGTAAGCGCAAGCTCGTTTTAGATGCAGGTATTAGTTACTCCTTTGTAGCTGAACAGCAGATGTTATCCGTGCAAGCATTGCACGATGTAAACTCAGCTTATAATGGTTGGCGAGCTGCAATACAATGGCAGTATCATGGGCAAGTAGGTAATTTGCAATTAAAGCCCACTGTGGGAGTTAATTATAAGTCTGCGCAATTAAACGACTATTATTACGGTTTAAACAGTGATGAAACACTGTTAGGTAAAATAGTAGTTGGTAGTAGTTGGCAACCTTATGCTAAAATCGATGCCCGCTGGCCCCTTAGCAAGGCCAACGCTCTTCGTTTTCATTTAGCATATTATGACTATTCGGCTATGGATAGTAGCCCGCTGTTTGAACGTCATTATTCAACGACTGCCTTTATAGGATTTGAACATACTTTTTAATATGAAGTATTTAATCTTTTTTGTGTTTATTTCTTCACTACTTAGTGGCGTTAGCGTGGCGCAAACAATTCTTGATGTATCTCCCAAAGTTTGTGTTGTCTCTGAACAGCATGATTTTTGCGATCTCAATTTGCAGTTTAAATGGCAGCAGTTAGCGGTTAAAGATGTGTGTTTGTATCAACAAAATATGCAAATACGATGCTGGCAACAGCAAGGTTCTGGTCAGTTTAGCTATAAAGCGCGTGTTCAGGTGGAGACCATATACTCCCTGATCAATCCTCACACCGGTGACTCACTTGCGAGCGTACTCGTTGAAGTACAAAGTGCCCATACTAAAAAACAGTATCGGCTGCGTTCACCGTGGAGCTTTTTTTAATTTAGGAGTAGTAAATGCCAAAAATATTACTTGTTGAAGATGATCTTGGTTTACAGCAATTAACCAAAGATTACCTCGAACATAATGGCTTAGAAGTCGACGTACTAGATCGTGGTGATGAAGTGTTTACTTACCTTGAAAGTAATCCCGTCGACCTGATTATTTTAGATGTAATGCTGCCAGGTAAAGATGGCTTTAGTGTTTGCAGACAAGTACGTGATAAATACACCACTCCTATTTTAATGTTAACGGCCAAAGGTGAAGACTTTGATCAGGTAATAGGGCTAGAGCTTGGCGCTGATGACTATGTTATTAAACCGGCTGAGCCACGTGTATTATTAGCAAGAATTAGCGCATTATTACGCCGTGGGCAACCTAACTTAAAAGCCACCGAAGAGCTGCAGTTTGGCGACTTATTTATTGATAAAACCAGCCGTATTGTTAAGTTATCGGGTGCAGAAATAGTCCTAACCTCACATGAATTTGAATTACTTTGGCTACTAGCATCAAATGCCGGAGAAGTATTGAGCCGCGAACATGTGCACCAACATATGATAGGGCGACAATACGATGGCCTAGATCGCACCGTAGATGTACGCGTTTCAAGAATTCGCAAAAAACTGGGCGATAACAGCGACAAACCTTATCGGATTAAAACTGTTTGGGGGCAAGGCTATTTATTTGTTTCTGACGCGTGGGATATGTAATTAATGCTTAGTGTTAAGCTGCGTTAATGGGCAAGCTGTTTATAAGCCTGTATGTGTATATTATTGTCTCGTTATTTATTGTCAGCGGGGTAATTGAACAGCTTTGGCCATATGAAGAATCGCAGCAGCAGGTGCTACTCGACGATGAGTTTGGCCAGTCTTTGTGGCTATTATCACAAACCCCTAATGGGCTTACAAAGCTAAAAAACCATTTTTCTAGTCAAGTAATTGCTCAGCGCGATTTAATATTACCCGCCGAGCAACAAGCTCAGCTATTAAAAAATCACTACCTTTATTTATATGATAAACAACAGCGCATAGTTTGGTATGTTCAACTTAACGCCACACAACTATTACAGGTTGGCCCTATAGGGGGGGCAGCCAAGCCCGTTGCCTCTGTTTTACCCTACTTATTGCTGTTATTAATTGTAGGCATTCCTGTTGGTTTGTGGAGTTTTTTACTGTGGCGAGACTTTGCTAAGCTGCGTAATGCATGCGAGGCCGTAGGTGGCTCACAGGACTTTCAATTAACAGATAGCTCTAAATCATTTTTTTTACCTATAACGGGCACCTTGCAAGTGATGCAGCAGCGAATTGAGTTTTTATTAACCGCGCAGCAAGAGCTTACCTCATCGGTATCGCATGAATTTAGAACGCCACTGGCGCGGTTAAAATTTGCCATTGCAATGCTTCAAGACCGAATGCTCGATGATAAAGCCGAAAAATACTTAGCTAATATGCAAGTCGATATAAATGAACTTGAGGCACTGGTTTCTGAAATGCTTGAGTATGCACGTTTAGATTCACAGCAACCGAGTTTACAGCTGATCAATTGTAATTTAGTGGCAGTGGTTAAAACGGTGGTTGAAAAACTCAGTTTTGATACGCGAATAAAGTTAAGCACTACATTACCCAGTGAACTGATTTACCGCTGCGACAGTCACTTTATGGCGAGAATAATGCAAAACTTGGTAGGTAATGCTTTAAAGCATGCCAATAATAGTGTGCAAATAACCTTATTAGCGCAAGCTAATAATATAGTTTTTATTGTTGAAGATGATGGCAATGGTATTGCTGAAGTTGAGCGTGAAAACGTATTTAAGCCATTTACTCGATTGGATAAAAGTAGAGATAAAAAAACCGGTGGGTTTGGCTTAGGGTTGGCTATTGTCAGTAAAATTATTTCTTGGCATCAAGGTCAGTGTACAATTGAAGATTCAAGCTTAGGCGGAGCTAAATTTATTGTCAGCTTACCGATTAATAAATAGCAGCTTTTAATACATAAATAAAAAGTACATAAATAAAAAGTACACAGATAAAAAACACTCAATAAAAAAGCGCCCTTGTTAACAAGGGCGCTTTTTTGGGTTTTAATCAAAATCAACAAGTAGCAAAGTAATAGACAGCCCCTTTATAAAAAAGTTCTTAATTTAATTATTTTTCTTTTCTAGTAATGGCATTAACATTTGCTCTAGCCCATTGAGCTTTACCTCATACATCATGGCTAGTTGGCTGCCTAGCTTTGAGTCGGGAAACCCTTGTTGTTTAAACCATACTAAATAGGGCTCGGGTAAAAGCAGTAAAGGGCGGCCTGCGTACTTTCCAAAGGGCATAATAGTATTAACGGCAATTTTTAGCTGTGTAGGATCCATTGGCTTTAAAGGTTTTATAAAACATAGCTAAGTGTAAGGTATATTAAAGAGATAAAATAGGCTGTGACGGGCAAGTAACAGCCTATTTAACGAGGGAGCAGGCCCTCTGGATTAATATATTTTATTAGTAAGCCCTTCGTTAGCTGGAGTCTAACTAGGGGCAGGTGCTTGCGCTAATATTTACCAATAGTCTTTAGTTTACCTGCTTTTTTCTATGTTAGAGAATTAGCTTGTAAAAGAATGTAAATTCAAATTAGTGCTGCTTTACGAAAATAATTTTTGTTTAACGTGCTCAGCAAAACCACTACCGGCTTCTAAGTAAAAGTTATAGGTAGAATTTACACCCATTTCTTCTAACTCTTTTTGCTGATCAGGGTAGTTAGCAATAGCGGTAACTTGCCCTTTATAACCCGATGCTTTTAATTGCTCTAACGCAAAAATATTTTGCATATGCTGTGGCATTGTTAGCATGACCATTTCAACACGAGAGTGATTTACGCGCTGCCAAAAGTCAGGGTCGGTCGCATCTGCTATTAATACATTTCTTCCGCGTTTTATGTGCTTATCAACTACTTCAGGCTTTATGTCTATACCTGCAACTAGCTGTGGGTGCGTAGCATTTATTGTTTCATAAGCACCTGTGCCAATTCTGCCCATGCCAAATATAACAATTTTAGTGTCGTTAAGGTTAACAGGCAGTTCTTCGGATAAACGAGTTTTACTTTCAAACTTTAGTAGCCAAGGCTCTATTTTTGCGTAAATTTCGTTAGAGCGCTTATTTAAAGGGGATGCAATAATAAAGGTAATTGATACGGCAATTGCAATAACGGCTAACCACTCAGAGGTGATCATGCCTGTAGAGGCGGCTACAGCGCAAACTATTAAACCAAACTCGCTATAATTAGCTAAACTAAAAGTGGTTAGCAATGAGGTGCGAGCACGTAAGTTAAACATGTTTGTTAGCACATAATATAAAAACGTTTTGATTGGTAATACTAACACCAATAATAATGCGGCAAGTAATGAGCTGGTGGTAAGCTCTGCGTTTAAACCTATTGTTAAGAAAAAGCCAACCAATAAAATATCTTTTAAATTAAGTAATGACTTAGAAAGTTCACTGGCCTTTTTATGAGGCGCAATCATCATACCTATTATTAATGCCCCTAAATCACCTTTTAAACCAACTAGCTCAAATGCATGATAACCAGCCACAAGTGCAAAGAAAAACCCAAATAATGGCAGGAGTTCGCCGTGTTTAGAGCGGTTTAGTATCCACCCCATAACTGGGCGTACTAGCGGCAGTGAAATAATAAGTACCAAAGCCCAAATATTAGGGATTTTACCTGTGCTAATAGCTAAAAATACCACGGCAAAAATATCTTGCATAACTAAAATACCAATGGCTACTTTTCCGTGTAAGCTGCCCATTTCACCGCGTTCTTCTAACACTTTAACAGCAAAAACGGTACTAGAAAAACTCAATGCAAAGCCAACTAATAAAGCGCTTTGCCAGCTCAAATCAACAAATAATGGTAGTGCAAATAGGCTAAGTAATAGCATAAAGCCACTAAATAACGCACTACTCAAAATAATATGTAAAGTAGCAGAAGCCCACACTTGTGGTTTCATTAAGCTATTTACTTTTAGCTTTAAACCAATACTAAATAATAAAAGCGTAACGCCTAAGGTAGCAATGGTGTTGAGTAATTCGGTGCTTTTATAGCCCGCTAAATTAAGCGCGAATCCCGCAAGTAAAAAACCGATAAGAGGAGGGAGCTTTAGCTGATAAACAGCAAAGCCAAACACAAACGCGGCGGCAAAGTAAATTAGTTCCATAATTATAAATATCACTTCATTGGGAGGTTTAGTGTAACGAAAAATCAATACCATTGAAAATAAATATACAAATACTCACCATTTTATTCATACAATAAGTCCTTCATAAAAGATTAGGCTTAAGCGCCGTTTAATCAAATACTTGCTCTGTTGCGTATGAAAAATGGACATTTAACACTTATTTAATCGTAAACAGCATGTAAATAGTAGTTTTTCACTGACAAGAGCATTTAAATGTGGTTAAGATGCGCTAACGACGAAGTTTAAGTTAGAGCACATTATAGAGCCGCTCAGCTTAAGGAGAAAAATATGTTTAAAAAGATTTTAGCATCGGTTGGTATTGGTGCCGCCAAAGTAGACACTATTTTAGAAACAGAGCACCTTCAGCCTGGGCAATTATTTAATGCGCAAATCGTTATTACAGCTGGTGATGTAAGCCAAGAAATTGCAGGGTTAGATTTACTATTAATGACGCGAGTTAAAGCATCAAATGAAGATGGTGACTATTTTACCAACCACGTTATAGAGCAGTGGCGCATTACAGATATAGGCACGGTAGAGCCAGGGGAAGTTAAAACGATTCCTTTTCAAGCACGGTTGCATTCAGAAACACCTATTACTGAAATTAATGCAGGGTATAACCAATCTTATGTTTGGCTTGAAACTGGGCTGGACATTGATTTAGCGCTTGATCCAAGTGATAAAGACCATTTACATGTGTACCCCAATGAAGCTGTTAAAACGTGTATGCAGGCCATGGAAAAGCTAGGTTTTAGCCTAACTAAAGCTGATGTTGAAAAAGGCCATTTGCGCGCATCAACGTTTCAATCAGTGTCTGGTTGTTATCAAGAGCTAGAATACAAGCCTAACAGCCGCAGTTTATTTGGAGTGAAAGAAATTGAATTATCATTCATTCCAGAAGCACATAAAACCCATGTGTTAATTGAGTTAGATAGAGCATTTAAAGGCGATGGTTATGTAGATTTAACCATAGAGCACGACCATGTAAATCTCTCGCAATTATGCGATCAGTTAGAGCGACTATTTACCTAAGGTAGATAATTACTTAAAACAAACCCAGCTTATGCTGGGTTTTTGTTTTAAGCCATTTTATTATATAGCATAGCGGTTAATTAAGCCCCTAGCTGCATTACTGCTATTATGCCTAGCCCTAATAACGTATAGGCTTTTATGTCTATTAGAGCCAACGACAGGAGTTACAATGGCGTTTAAATGTGAAACTTTTACTGCGCTCAATACGCAAACCTTATTCTCCATAATGCGTGGGCGCGTAGAGGTATTTGTAGTTGAGCAAATGTGCCCTTATCCAGAGCTTGACGATAATGATATAGCACCAAGTACCTTGCATATTTACACTGTGAAAAATAATACGCTACAAGCTTATGCTCGATGCTACGAAAAAAACGCAAAATACAGTGCGATCGGTCGCGTGTTAGTCACTAAAGAGGAGCGAGGCAGAGGATTGGCTCAGCAATTGGTTACAGAGGCCATTAATTGCTGTAAAAGCCAATGGCCAGAACGTGATATTTATATTGGTGCACAAACGTACTTACTGGAGTTTTATCGCTCATTCGGATTTGAAAGTATTAATGCTGAATATTTAGAAGATGGCATTGCTCATCAAGATATGGTTTTACAACTAGTACCTTGATTAAAAAAGCCCACAATGTGGGCTTTTTTGTTGTTAAGAGCAGAAACTAACTTTAGCTTAATAATGAATGTAAAAATACCAGGCCTATCGCCAGTGGGCATACAAACTTAGTGTACCAAGGCCATACTTTCCAAAATAAGGTATTGTGTACTTCAGGGTTACCTTCTTGAATGGCCTTTAGTAATGAGCCTCTTGACCAAATCCAGCCTACGTATATACAACACATAAGACCTAATAATGGCTGTGCCACTTTAGTGGTTAAGGTGATCACTAAGCCAAACAGTAACTCTAAGTTACACACTATCGTGATGCTCACTAGAGTGATTAATGCACCAATTACCCAAGTGGCCTGTAAGCGAGACATTGCAAAGCGTTCTACCGTATAAGATACCGGCGCTTCGAGCATTGAAATAGAGGAGGTGAGTGCTGCAATGCTCATTAGCGCAAAAAACGCAAAGCCAACAAATAACCCCATACCACCCATACCATCAAAAAGTGCAGGTAATACTTGAAATACTAATGTGTCTTCAGAGAGGAGCTTTCCGGTAGTCGGTGAGAAAATCTCAATCCCTTGTGCTTGTGCTACATACATAGCAGGAATGATTAATAACCCTGCGACAAAAGCAATAAATACATCAATAAGCGTGACATAAGCACCTAACGAAACTAAGTTCTCTTTTTTACTAATATACGAGCCATAAATAATCATCACACTGGTACCTAGTGATAATGAAAAGAATGCTTGCCCTAGTGCACTAACTAACAAGTTAGCATCAAAAACAGATGAAAAATCAGGTACTAAATACGCCTTTAAGCCTTCAATAGCGCCATCTTGGGTCATTACATAAATAATTAACGCAAATAAAATGCTGAGCAAAGCAGGCATTAAACGTTTTGACCATTTTTCGATTCCGTTTTCAACGCCACGACTAATAATAGCAACGGTTAGTACAATAAAAATCATAGTGAAAATGATGTTTCTGCTAAGTGACTGTTCACCTAGC
The DNA here is from genome assembly GCF_002221505.1 of Pseudoalteromonas nigrifaciens. NCBI lineage: Bacteria > Pseudomonadati > Pseudomonadota > Gammaproteobacteria > Alteromonadales > Pseudoalteromonadaceae > Pseudoalteromonas > Pseudoalteromonas nigrifaciens. The sequence continues at coordinate 952,103 of NZ_CP011036.1, forward strand.
CAAGCAGATGCAGAGTTTGCGCCTACTAACGTTGTAATAGGTTCTACTGTTGCACTTAGCATCCAACCAGCAACAATGGCATAAAAGCTTAAAATAAAGCCAGCACATAAAATACCGCCAAAACCAACCGCAAAAGAAAAATGTTTTTGCCAAGGTTTATTAGATATTTTTCTAAGTGAAGAAACCGCATTTGCTTGGCCATGACGACCAATCATTAGCTCCGCCATTAAAGCAGGATAAGCCAAAAAGAATGCCAGTACTAAATACGCAATTAAAAATGCGGCACCACCATTACTTGCGGTTTGTGTAGGGAAACCCCAAATGTTACCTAAACCTACAGCAGATCCTGCGGCGGCCATTATAAAACCAAAGCGAGAGCTAAACTCGCCTCTTACTGCACTCATATTATTGTACTTCTCTATTTTGTGACGGCGCAGACAATCTACTGGAAATGTAAAAAAATAAAAAGTGCTAATTTGCTGATCTAGCACAATTACTTTATTAAACTCTGTGTTATGAACATAGATTTTAGTTTAGTAACTTAAAACTAAAAATTAACAGCTTGATATTGTTTAATAATTGTTAATTTACAGTGTGTAGCCTTTACTTTACACTAGGGTGTTGTTGAGCTATTTTCAGGGTAAAACAAGCTCCACCTAACTGCTTACTTTTGCCTGCATAAACACGGCCGTGATGCCAGTCAGCTACTTTTTCAACAATTGCTAATCCGAGGCCATAACTTTTATCAGCTCGATTACGGTGGTTGTTTTCGCGAAAAAAAGGGCTAAATACTTTGCTAAAGTTTTCAGCTGCTATGCCTGGGCCATCGTCCTCTACGGTAATAATAATATGTTGCTCATTGACAGTGGCACTTACATAAATATGTTGCAGGGCAAAGTCGCAGGCATTATTAATTAAATTAGTAACGGCTCTGGCAAGCCAATGTAAGTCGGCATAAATAACATCGTTACTGCTATTAAGTTGCACACTGAGTTTGTGGGAGTCTAATTTAGGCGATAGCTGCGCTAAAATATCTTCAAAGTAGCTGCGCATATGGGTTGCAGAGTAGGTTAAGCGGTTGGCATTTTGTTCTAGCGTGGCAAAGGCTAGGTAGCTTTTTAGCATAGACTCCATATGGTCTAAGTCATTTTCCATGCGGGTTAAATATTGCTTCACTTTTGGCATGTCATTGCTATCTATTGCAGCATCTAAACCAAATCGCAGGCAAGCTATGGGGGTGCGAATGTCATGGGATAAACTCGAAGCCATTAGCTTATTTTCAGCAACCAGCTTTTCTATTTGACTCGCCATACGGTTAAAGGTGAGCTCTACATCTTTTATATACGTGAAATGAGAGACTTTGATACGAGTTTTAACATCACCCGATGCAAATTTTTTAGCTGCTTCATTTAACACGCTCAAGCGTTTGGCTAAGGGATAAATAATAAAGCCCATAAATACACACAGCCCAGCGTAAAATAATAAGGTTAGAATAATATCGTCGCGTTGCTCTGCTTCAAATGAGTTATCGAGGCGCATAGATAAATGATAAGGGCTTAATGCTTGGTTGCTATAAAGCATATGAAAACCCTGTTCGCCCTCTAAAATTAACCCACCATGGGTTTGCATTTGCATAAGTAAGGCTGGGCTAAGCGCTAAAGTGTCGTTTAGCTTATAGGTAAGCGGCAGGCTAAAGTCGTTGGCTAACTTTGTAACATAATTACTGCGCTGTGCAGGGGGGAGAGTAGTAAGCTGCTTGCTAAACCCTGCAATCATTTTACTTTGCATGCTAAATTCGTCTAAAGGGGCGTGTGTATTTTGACTAAAAGCGTCAATAAGCCAGCCTAAAACAATAATCGAAAGCAGTGCGCTGCTAAGCAGTGCAATATAAAACTTTTTCATTTGTAGCTACCAAGCAGTGGCAACGAGTAAATAACCTCGTCCCCAAATTGTTTTAATTTTTTCAGGGTTTTGCGGATCGTCATTAAACTTTTTACGCAGCGCAGAAATTAGCACATCAACACTTCTATCAAGGCCGTCGTACTCGCGTCCTTTGGTTGCTTTAAACACCGCATCGCGTGATACAACTTGCCCTGCGTTACTGGCTAAGTAATGCAGCAATAAATACTCAGCGCTAGATATATTTATATCGATATCGTTAAGCTTAACGCTTCGCGACTCACTATTAATGCTCAAAGCCCCCACATTAATAATACTATGCTGTTTATGAGATTGGCTGCTTTGGATGGTAAGTCTAAGGGCAGACTTTATTCTTGCTAGTAATGCACGAGGGCGTACCGGTTTCATTATGTAGTCACTGGCACCTACCTCTAAGCCAATCACTTCATCCATTTCGTCATCAAGAGCTGTTAGCATAATAATAGGAGCTTGATAAAAGCTACGTAGCTCGCGACAAACGCTTATGCCGTCTAACCCAGGAAGCATAATATCAAGTAGTATTAACTGCGGTTTCAAGGTTTTAACTTGGCCAACAACTTCATCACCGCGATGACAAACATGTACACAATAGCCTTGCTCTGTTAAATATTCAGCCACCCATTGTGCCAAAGAAATATCATCTTCAACGAGTAAAATAGTACCGTAATTATCCATAAGACTTCCTTATTAAAACAATCGCCAACGGCGTTTTTTCTGCCTGTTTTGATAAACCCACTGTAACTTTACTTCAGTGGTGGCTATGACTTTTGCAGTATTACTATCAAATAATTCAAATGATAAGCTCTGCTCAGAGTCAAATGCATAATTAAAAACGCCGTGTTGCTGCTTAAGCCAACATTGCATAATATATTTTGAGGTAGCGTCTCGTAAGCAGTAGTTACCTATTGTGGGCTGCTGCCATGATAAAACCACTTCAGTATAACAGTGGCGGCCTTCACGTAGTGCCACGCAGGTATTAGGTATTGCACTAAGTGCGGTTACCTCTTGGGGCACCTCGGCGAGTAAACTGCCAGGGTAAGCTAATAGTAAATAACACCAGCGTCTAAAATACATAACGCACGCCTAGCTTGGCTTTGTGTTGGTACCCTTGAGAAATAATAGGGCTGTCGTCAATTTCTTTAGAAAATAAAGTCGTTAACCAGCCGGCTAAAAACACCCAGTCTTGGTTAAGCGGGTACTCAGCATGAAACTCAAGCATAATGCTGCTGCTGGCATTGGTTTTATAGGCAGGACGCAGCAAGGTAACTTCACTTTGCTCAATACCAAAATAATAGTTAGTAAAGTCAGCAGAGTAGGCACTAAAGCCTATGCCTGAGCGAAACTCCCAGTTACGCCAAGGTTGTATTTTGCTAAAAAAAGAATTAAATACCCAGCCATTGTGGGCGTTTGAAATGTCATGCAAAAATTCAATAGAAACCTGTGAGCCATCAAATCTGTGGGTAAATCTAAGGCCTGTATTAAAGTCATACTTACGCTTTTTAATGCCGCGTAATTCCTCAACCACACCATTGTTATAAAACCCCAAGCCTTTTTGACCAAACCCAGCTTGGGCGTTAGCACCGATTATATCGAGCTCCCAATTATATTTGTTAATTAGACTGTAGCCTATAACAAGGCCGCCGCTGAGTTGGTTATGGTCATAATCGAGATAAAAGTTATCAAAAGAAACCGCAAGGCTGAGATCTAATTCAATACCATCGTCATAGGAGTCCATGCCGATAAGGTAAGAGTCTTCAATATAATAACCAGTACCGGCGCTCCAGTCCCATGCAAAGCCTTGAATAGGCTCTAAGGTGTTATCAGCATAATAGCGGTTACTGGCAGTACTATGGGCACTAAATACACAGGCAAATAATAAGCAGGTGTAACATAAAAAATAGCTAAGTATTGAGTGCTTCATCCTTGGAACCTAAATAAGTAATGATTATAAAGCGTAGTATATTGTTAAACGTTCCTTTAAACCTGTAAAAAAATGTAGTGTTTAACTTACGCTTATATCACTTTAATTTTGTCGATTAATATACTGCTTAAATAAAACTGCATCATTGGTGCTAAAGCACTTATTTCTGTGCGAGTACACGGGCCTTGCACTTTAGTCAGTGTGCTAAGCTTGCTCATTGTATTATATTTAGGAATAGTTACCTTTGTATTTGCCTCGGCGCGTGCTAAACGAGCTTGTTCGGTATTTTGCTGGTGGACAAAGGCGACTACTTCAAGTTCATTAGTGATTTTTTGCTCTTCGGTAAAGCTATAAATCAGTGATTCACGATGAAAGCTAGTACTATCTAAAGATGATTTTGCAAACCAAACAACATCACCAGAGGCTTTATGCGTTAAGCGCATGCTAACTTGCGCTAAAATAGTTGCACACTGCTGGGTTGGAAATTGCTGTGCAACTTTAGAGTATAGAGCATAAGGTTGTTTGGGCTGATTTAACGTGTATTTACTATCATCGGTAAATGACAGATCAACTTGATGAATAGCAAGTGTGTAATCACTATCGTTTTTAGTAGTTACTTTTAGTTGTTTGTCATTGAGCGCTTGGCTTATTTGCGCCAGTAAAGTGTCGGTTACACTTACTCTGTCGGTAACAATTTTAACCGTTTGGTTTTTCATTACTTTATGAGCTGGTAATTGCACTGACTTTACTTTAGGCGAGGTGTGTTGTGCCTCATACTCCAGTTGGTATGTTTGGCTTTTTAACATTGGCTTTAAGGGCATTGCCAATGGCTCAGCAGGCTGATTTGTTGTTGTGGTTATAGTGCAACCCGATGAAAATAATATAAAAAGTGGTACAACTAAAAAACGCATAAATACTTCACACTCAGTAAAAGGCCAATAATCAACATATTGTACGTTAGTCTTGACAAAAGTTCATGATATTATATGCATAGAAGCAATTAAAAAAAGAAAAAACAGCCACCGATGAAGTACCTTAATTACTCGATTTATTACCTGCTCGCCTTTTGTATTTTAATAACCCACTCAGAGGTTGCTGCAAATGTAGATCCAGATTGGCCTGCATTTGTAAAAAAATATGGGCGTTACGCAGAAAAAAAGCTTAAACGAAAAGGTATACCTGGCGCGGCTTTATCGATTGTTAATATGCAGTCGAGTGATTATATTCATACCATGGGCTTTACCAAAGTGGGTAGCTCTCAAAGGGTTAATCAACATACACGTTTTAGATTAGCATCAGTATCTAAAACCTTTGCAGGATCGTTAGCTGCTAAGCTTGCAAGTGAAGGGGAAATAGATTTATACCAGCCTATTAGCGACTATATTCCTGAATTTTCTAACACCGACTACAAAGATAATTTAAAGGTTTATCATATTTTAAGTCACTCTAGTGGCCTAGTTCCCAACGCCTACGATAACCTAATTGAATCACGAATGAGTTATCCAGATATTGTTGAAAAGCTACTTACGGTAGCGCCCATATGCGATCCTGGGCAGTGTTATGGCTATCAAAATGTGATGTTTAGTTTAATTGACGATGTAATTTTAAGGAGTACTCATAAAAGTTACTCTCAGTGGCTAAATGACGCTATTTTTACCCCCTTAAAAATGCATGACACTAGTTTAGGCTACGACGCTATGGTGCAAGATAAAAACTACGCATTTCCACATGTAAGAGGGAAAAAACGCTGGTATAGCGCTAAGCTGAAAAAAAATTATTATAAAGTAGCCCCCGCTGCAGGCATAAATGCCAGTGCCGCCGATATGGCAATATGGCTAAAGGCGCAGTTAGGTCAGTACCCAAATGTATTATCGCTCGATGCATTAGCGGTACAAACACGTCCCTATACGCATACCAAAAAAGAGCAATACCGACGAGTATGGAAAGGTCATCTTAGTGAGACTTTTTATGGGCTAGGTTGGCGGGTATATAACTACGATGATGAAACTCTTTATTACCATAGTGGTTGGGTGCAAGGCTATCGCACCGATTTAGTGGTTTTTCCTCATTTAAATGTGGGTTTTAGCTTAATAATAAATGCCGAAACTGGGGTGATAAATGAACTTACAACAGAGTTTATAAATAGAGTGCTTAAATATAAGCGAGGCTAAAAATCATGATTAAAGATAAAAGGCTTTTAATCTTGGCGCTACTGGTTATGGTGTTTAATAGCCAATTTGTATTTGCCGCCCCAGATAAGATTTATTTATTTCGCCACAGTGAAAAACAAGCCGGTAAAAACCCGTCGCTTACAGTGCTTGGCGCACAACGTGCACAGTATTTGGTACAGTTAATAAAACAACATAAAAACGTGCAGCTATTTAGCAGCAATTATAAGCGTACATTACAAACAGCAGCGCCAATGGCTACTTACTTAAGCACTACAGTAAAAATGTATGATGCAGCTGATTTAGCTTCACTTGAAAGTAAACTACTAAAATTACAGGGTGTTGTAATTGTTGTAGGACACAGTAACACCACGCCTGAACTTACGGCACTGCTTTCAAAAGGTACGGTGAGTGCTATGTCTGAAGATGAGTTTTCGCGCTATTACATACTAGATAAAATACGCGATAAAGCCCCAAAAGATGCACCACAATATAGGGTCAGTGAACTCACTATGGATTTTAATCATTAATTTAAAAGTGACAGATAATAAAAAACCAGCGGGTGCTGGTTTTTTTATATTACCGGGTAAATCCTACAAGTAGGTGTTTAGCCACGCGGTAATTTAATTTTTTTCTCTTCACTTTGGCGGTAAAGCACAATAGTGTGACCAATTGATTGTAATTTAGTTGCACCAGTTTCACGCACAATTGCTTCAAAAATGAGCGCTTTAGTTTCGCGATCATCAGTTGGAACCTTCACTTTAATTAATTCGTGAATTTCTAATGCGCTTTGAATTTCTACTACTACGCCTTCGGTTAAACCGTTAGAACCTAGTAAAACTACAGGCTTGAGGCTATGTGCCTGACCTTTTAAAAACTGCTTTTGTTTGTTTGATAATGTCATGTTTATACAAATTTTGCTGAATATGGCTTGAATTAAGGGTATTCTACCGCCATCTAAAGAATATTACTAATTAGTTGCGTGTTAATTTATGACAAATAAAAAACAGTCAGCCAGTTCACAGCGATGGCTGAAAGAACATTTTGATGATAAATATGTTCAAGAGGCGCAAAAAAAAGGTTGGCGTTCTCGAGCTGTTTTTAAATTAGATGAGGTCCAAAGTAGAGACAAGTTACTCCGCCCAGCAATGACTGTTGTTGATTTAGGGGCTGCACCGGGTAGTTGGTCACAATACTTGGCAGAAAAAGTAGGAGATAAAGGACAAGTTATAGCGTGCGATATCCTCCCTATGGATTCATTAGCGGGTGTTGACTTTTTACAAGGCGACTTTCGTGAAGAAGCAGTGTTAAGTGCATTGTTAAAACGTATTGATGGCAAAAATGTTGATGTGGTACTCTCTGACATGGCACCAAATATGAGTGGTAACAATTCAGTTGATCAAGCTGGTAGCATGTATTTGGTCGAGCTTGCACTGGATATGTGTAATCAAGTATTAAAGAAAAATGGTGCATTTATTGTTAAAGTATTCCAAGGTGAAGGCTTTGATCAGTTCTTGCAAGATGTACGTAATAGTTTTAAAACAGTGAAGATACGTAAACCAGATGCCTCGCGCGCCCGTTCACGGGAAGTATATATAGTAGCGACTGGATATAAACTGTAGTACAGTTGTTGGGCGTTTAGTTGAATTTAAATTAATTGGATACAAGAGGTTAACCCCTTGAGCGATATGGCAAAAAATCTAATACTCTGGCTGGTTATTGCAGTTGTGCTGATGTCAGTATTTCAGAGCTTTAATGGCGGCGATCAAGTAGATCGTCAAACAAGTTATAGTCAATTTGTTAAAGATGCCCGCAGTGGCTCTATACAAGAAGTGGCAATTGAAAGTACCAGTGGCACAATTACAGGTACTAAAACCAGTGGCGAACGTTTTCAAACGATTATGCCTATTTACGACAAAGACATTTTAAATGATTTGTTAAAAAGTAACGTCAATGTGAAAGGGGTTAAACCTGAAGAGCAGTCATTTTTAGCAAGTATATTTATTTCTTGGTTCCCAATGATACTGCTTATTGGTGTGTGGATATTTTTCATGCGTCAAATGCAAGGCGGTGGCGGTAAAGGCGCAATGTCGTTTGGTAAGAGCAAAGCGCGCTTAATGAGCGAAGATCAAATTAAAACCACTTTCGCCGATGTTGCTGGCTGTGATGAAGCAAAAGAAGATGTATCAGAATTGGTA